>NZ_FUGD01000166.1 GCF_900162815.1 Psychrobacter pasteurii
GTCACCATTTGATGTGGTTGCAGACTCTTTTAAGCCCAAATCAATTCCAACGCTACCCTTACCACTTACTTGCTTAGGAAAGTCTTTAACGGTGATACAGGCATACCAACGATTACGACTGTCTTGTACTATCTCTAAAGTGTTTATCTGATATAGGCTTAGGTTATAGCTATCAAACATATCAATAACTAACTTCTGACCTCTAGATAAGGATAGCTGTATTGTTGATTTAAGTGCTTTTTTGCCTGTTTGTCTGGTATGTAGATGCTTGATAGCAGACTTTTTAAAAGGTATCCAGCCCAGTGATTTACGCTTGGCATCAGGACGGTTGGTGCGCCAGTTAAGCTTGGCTTTTTTAAATTGTTTTCGGGCCTTGGCGTGAGTCTCATTGATAGCCTGTAAGGTCTGACTGTGTAATCCTAAATACTCACCGCTACCTTTGGTGTACTGGTTTAAATCATAGGCTGAAAAGTACTTACCGGTACGTTTTAGATGCTCAAAGCAAAGTGCATTAATATAGTTCCACACAAAGTTTACCGAACCGCTTAGACGATTCAGCTCTTTTATGTGCTTGTCTTTAATGCGTAGTTTGAGGGTTTTCATATACTTAGTATGGCAAGATTAATTTTAGCTTACAACCCTTTAACGACTTCTTACGACAGTGTGTGTCGCCTTATATCCACCCCCTGAAGTGCATAGGTATCTACACAAGTTTTCTAGCCGCCTCAGCAAAGTATTTTAGATCATCAGGGGAGTAGTGATTAA
>NZ_FUGD01000035.1 GCF_900162815.1 Psychrobacter pasteurii
GCATGATAGAGATATCAATGCTGCTAAGAACATCCTTGCGGTCGGGCTTGACCGTCTAGCTGTAGGAATCCCCTCGGTTTAGCGAGGGGAGGAGGTCAAAGCTGATGTCTTAATAATAGAGCCGTCTTTTATCGCTTTATATATCTTCGCGGTAAATAGATTTATGACAGCTGCTCTAAAATCTCATCTGGGAAATCCACGTTGGTATGCACGTCTTGTACATCATCCAAGTCTTCTAGCATATCAATCATCTTCATCACTTTTTCAGCATCTTCAAGATTATCGATTAACGCTGTGGTTGAAGGTGACATGGTCACTTCAGCATTGCTAGACTCAAATCCTGCTTCGGTTAAGGCGTCTTTAACGGCACCAAAGTTTTCTGGCTCAGTGATAACCAATAAGCTTTCCCCATCATTTTCTATATCAACCGCGCCAGCGTCTAAGGCCACCATCATAATGTCATCTTCTAATGACACATCATCGAAGATAATCTCACCACGTTTGGTGAAAAGATAGGCCACTGAACCTGAAGTTCCTAAGTTACCATCAAATTTAGTAAACGCATGACGTACTTCACTCACGGTACGGTTTACGTTATCGGTCATGGTTTCAACTAATACCGCCACACCGCCAATACCATAACCTTCATAAGTCAGCTCATCCATTTCGCCGCCTTCAGAGTTACCGGCGCCACGCTCGATTGCACGTTGGATGGTGTCTTTGGTCATGTTGGCTGACAGGGCTTTTTCTACTGCTGCCCGTAAGCGAGGGTTGGTTTCTGGATCTGGTTCACCTTGCTTGGTTGCTGATACAAGCTCACGAATAATTTTGGTGAAGATTTTGCCACGCTTGGCATCCTCTTTGGCCTTCTTGTGCTTAATATTTGCCCATTTAGAATGACCTGCCATAATGTGTTTATCCTTATCAATTACGTTAAACAAATTAATTGTCAAATACGACGTTAATTTTATAGTGGCTTAAAGGCTGTATGGTTGTAGAAATAGGCCAACCACAGCTGCTTAAAGCCGCTGAGCTAAAGATTTATAAAATTTGGGATTATAGGCTGATTAGACTTCTTTTCTAAAGCTAGCTAATTATAGCAGAAATATCTATTTTGATTTCAGTCCTAGTTTAGAACCGATAAAGCTATAAAGTGAGTGACTAAAGGCTACCGCATTACCGATAATATTCTGTATATTAAATTAACTGTGGCTGAAACAAAGTTAAGGGAATAGGTAACATTGTTAATTGAATCACGTATAATGAGTCTCCATTATAGACTAGCTACCCGTATTTATGAAAAAACTATCCTCAAATACGCTAAATCACTTACGTGATCGTATCCATATTATTATTGAAGGAACGGATACGCCTTTAGGTAAGTTATTTGATATTGTTCTGCTGATTGCCATTGCTACCAGTGTGGCAGTGGTAATGCTCGATAGTGTGCTGTATCTACGATTGCAATTCGGTACAGTCTTCTTTTATGCAGAATGGTTCTTCACCATTTTGTTCACTATTGAGTATTTACTGCGACTGTTTTCGGCGCCAAACCGAGTACGTTACGTTTTCAGCTTCTTTGGTATAGTGGATTTACTGTCAGTATTACCAAGCTATCTAAGCTTAATATTCGGTGGGGTTCAATACCTGATCGTGGTTCGTATCCTGCGTATCTTACGGGTATTTAGGGTTCTTAAGCTCAAGTCTTACATGCAGCAAGCGGGTTTTTTGGCCGCAGCGCTTAGAACCAGCCAGCAAAAAATTACGGTTTTCTTCCTGTCGCTGGTGCTGCTGGTTATGATTTTCGGCTCAGTCATTTATGTGGTCGAAGGACCGGAGAATGGCTTCACCAGTATCCCGGTATCTATCTACTGGGCGACGGTTACGCTGACCACGGTAGGTTACGGGGATATGTCACCCAAGACCCCTTTAGGTCAGTTTATAGCGACCATGGTGATGATGACCGGTTACTCCATTATTGCGGTACCAACTGGTATCTTTACCTCAGAGCTTGCCAAAAGTATGCGACCTCAGTTGCACCCAGTCACTTGCCCTAATTGTGGTAAGTTTGGTCATGCTGCTGGTGCTCAGTTTTGTGATCGATGTGGTCACGAGCTACACATTTAATTTTCGGTTATAATTTACAGACACTGCTGTCTTAATCTCTTTATGGGTTAAATAAAATAACAATGCCTAATCTACTAAGAAAGTCTTTTAATGTTGTCAATCGTGTCCGCCACACTGCCAGTGTTGCCGGGTTATCCGCGTTAAGGGTTGCCAAAGGGGAGCGGCCTGATGCGGTGATGTTACGTGAGACCTTTGAGCAGTTGGGCACTACTTATATCAAAATTGGTCAGTTTATTGCCAGTACACCCTCGTTGTTTCCCCGTGATTATGTGATTGCTTTTCAAGGGTGTCTCGATCAAACCACGCCTTTGCCTTATAGCTACATTGAGCAAGTGCTAAAAGAAGAGCTGCTAACTGAGGGTCAAAGCTTAGAAGATTTATTTAGCAAAATTGACAAAGAGCCTTTGGCGTCGGCCAGTATTGCTCAGGTACATGCGGCGACTTTGCCTGATGGGCGAGAAGTGGTGCTAAAAGTCCAAAAACCTGATGTTGAAGTCATTATGCAGACCGACCTTGGTGTGCTGCACGGCGTTACCAAGCTTATGGAAAAACTAATGCCACAAATGCGCTTTGCGAGTATCTCACCTATTATCGATGAGATTCGTATTCGGATGATGGCGGAGACAGATTTTATTGCTGAAGCGTCCAATATCCGAGATTTTCAGCAATTCTTGCAAATGACGGGTAATACCAAGGTAGTGGCGCCAGAAGTGGTAGAAGAGCTCACTACCAAGCGGGTACTAACCATGAGTCGTCTGCATGGTATTTCTATGGTAGATGAAGTGGCAATGCGTCAATATTGTGACGATCCTGCCCAAGTCATGGCCGATACTTTAAATACTTGGTTTGCAAGCCTTATGTTCTGTAACAGCTTCCATGCTGACTTACACGCGGGTAATCTGATGCTGTTAAAAGATGGCCGAATCGGCTTTATCGACTTTGGTATCGTCGGTAAGCTTGCACCAGAGAGTTGGCAGGCGTGTATGGGAATGATGCAAGCATTGCAAGACAATGATTATGTCACTATGGCCAGTTGTATGGTTGATATGGGAATGACCCATGAGCGCGATAAGGTCGATCAAGCGCAGTTGGCTGGCGACTTGGCTAAGATGATTACCCGTATTATGGCTGAAGATAAGACCTATACCAGTGGTAAGCCCTTTAATAGCAAAGAGCAGGCCGATGAGCTTAACAAAATGATGCTAGAGATTGTCGAGGTCGGCAAACGTCATGGCATCCATTTCCCTCGTGATTTTGCCTTATTGACCAAGCAGATGCTTTATTTTGACCGTTTTATGCGCACTTTAGCCCCTGATATGGATATGTTTAGTGATGCCAGGGTGAGTCTATTAGGCAGTGACTTTAAGCAATAAAAGCTAAGCATTACAAGCTGAGCAATAATAAACAATACATATTTGCGATTTGAGTAAACACTTAACAATAAGTGGTGGTTATGATAACAAAATTACCTCTATGGATTTTAATCGGTGGAGCGGTTCTAGCCTTTAGTGCTGGCTGTGTAAATATTATCGCTTTAAGTGGCTTTACCAATCTTTCTGTGTCCCATGTGACTGGTAACGTTAGCCTCTTTTCTTCCGCCATTGCTCGATTTGATTGGCCCGCTATATTTTTTATTGGGGCCTCGTTACTTTCCTTTTTGGCAGGCTCGATATTAAGTGGCTACCTAATTGGCCAGCGCTCGTTAAAGCTGGGTCGTCGTTATGGATTGGCTTTATTTATCGAGGCCAGCTTATTGTTTTGTAGCTTCTTGTTGTTCTTTCAGCACGACTATCTGGGTCAGCTTTTGGCAGCGATGGCTTGTGGTCTGCAAAACTCGATGGTAGCGACTTATAGTGGGGCAGTAATACGTACCACGCACTTAACGGGTCTTACTTCAGATATGGGGGCGGCCATCGGCAACTGGCTGGCGGGTCGTCCTGTCAATAAAATGATGCTTGGTTTTCAAACCATCATTTGGTATAGCTTCTGCGGCGGTGGTGTGGTTGGGGCCTTTGGCTACTTTGCACTAGGCTATACCGCAATGCTAATACCTGTGGGTATTGTCTTGGCGGCAGCCTTAGTTTATCAAATCACCTCCAATAGACTGCCTGAAATGCGTGAGGAATAAGCCTATTTTGGGCGGGCGGGCTTTAGCTTACATTAGCTGAGCTTGCCACAGCTTTATGGCAAAGCCGATAAACAGTAAACCTACCAAACTCATGCTTAGCACGATCAATAAAGGGTACCGGTTAAACCTTCTAGCCAGACCCTGACCAGCGAAGGCCAGAACGCTTAAATAAGCAAAGCTAATACACTGCAAAATTACTGCCAATAATAAAAAGGACAGTAGTGGGTGCTCATAGCTTGGATCAACAAACTGCACAAAAAAAGATAAGAAAAACAAAATAGCTTTGGGGTTGGTCAAGCTTAGTAGCATGGCCCGATAAAAGTAGTTTTGATGAGTAGCCGGGACAGTAAGTTTGGGCGTGGCTTGCGCCAATATCATACGCTGAGAAAAAGTATGATAAGCGCCGATTAATAGCTTTACCCCAAGATACATCAGATATAAGCCACCAATTAACTTAATGGCATTAAATAAAGAAGGGTAGAGCTTTAATAAGCTACCTGCGCCAAACACGGTGACTAAGATTAAGATACCATCGCCAACGAAGATGCCAGCGATGGCACGATAGCCTTTGCCAATACCCTGTGCAGCCGCTACCGATAAGCAATAAAGGCTATTGGGGCCGGGTAATAATATAATGGCGATGGTGCCAAGAATATAAGCCGTAAGGTCAGTTATCCCGTACATGAAGGCTCCTAACGCCTAAAGTTTAACAAATCGTGCGTAATTCTCCACCTATAATCTTTGATTTAGATGGAGATGTCAGCACGGGCGAGCTGGTCAGGGCGCTCTTGTTTTTCGATATATTGCCTAATTGTATCAATGGTAGCACCGCCAGTGGTCAGCAAACAATATGCTCTAGTCCAAAGTACAGGCTTCCAGTAAAAC
>NZ_FUGD01000063.1 GCF_900162815.1 Psychrobacter pasteurii
GCAGAGAAAGTGTTAACCCATCACTGATGGGTTAAAAAAAGCGGTGAGTTCCACCGTGTTAGCCTGTGGAGACGATGTAAGACCTGAGTGTAATCACAATGGCAGACGTCTATGAAGCAGGAAGAAAACTCTAAAACTATGTGAGTAGGCTTAGGTAAGTTTTTCGGAACGGTAAGCTCAAATAAGGAGGTCTTATTTGCTATACTAGCGCTTAACTATTTTTATCCTATTTTAGCCAATGCGAGTCGCTATGTCTGTTCTTAATCCAAAGCCCAATACCACTGTTGCTTTTACTGATGGTGCCTGCAAAGGTAATCCTGGCCCTGGGGGTTGGGGTGCTTTTTTGGTGCATAGTGATGGTCGTCAAGTTGAGCATTTTGGCGGCGAAACTCACACCACCAACAACCAAATGGAGTTGATGGGCGCGATTATGGCTTTAGAAAAAAGCCCGCATGATCAACATCTAGAGATTTGGACCGACTCAAGCTACGTTAAAAATGGCATTACCTCTTGGATTCAAGGCTGGAAAAAAAAGGGCTGGAAAACATCTGGCAATAAACCGGTCAAAAACCAAGAACTTTGGCAACGCCTTGATGCCCTACAAGCCAGCCGTGATGTTAGCTGGCATTGGGTAAAAGGTCATGCAGGTCATGAAGGCAACGAAAAGGCAGATGAGCTGGCCAACCGCGGCATTTTATCTTCTTCTGAATCTACGGCCTCCCCTGCTAATGACAGCGATGAGCTTAAAAAAAAACTAAATAATTCACAGAATATAGCGACTTCAGAGGCACAAATACAGACCTCTCCCCTTTTTGATGAGCAAAATGATCATCCAGATAACATAACGAGATCCCCAAGTAATATGAATAACTCGGAAAATAATACCTTTCAAAACGACAGCGATTGGATTAAAGATGATCCTTTAGGTTTTGATGAGATGTCCCCTGAAGAAGAGGCTGCTTTGGCAGCACAGTTTGGTAATTCTCAAAGCCAACCAACACCAAACTTACAAACCAATGAGGCTGGGACAGGTCAAACAGCCCAAGCACAACAACAGCCTCAAGCAACTAACGAGCCAGAGGTTGAAGAAATTGAGTTTGATGGGGATACCAGCCGGGCCAACCCTCATTTTAAACCGCTACTGCCTGAGCCTATTAACAGAGGACAGACGGGCCGTCAGTTGATTATGGATACTGAGACCACAGGTCTAGATGCTTTAAAAGGCGACCGAGTGATTGAGGTGGGTATCATCGAGTTGGTTAACCGTAAGTTTACTGGTGAAAAACTGCACGTCTATATCAACCCTGAGCGTGGTATGGATGATGAGGTTATTAGAGTTCACGGCATCTCAGAAGCCTTTTTGGCTGATAAACCTAAATTTAAAGACGTTGCCAAGCCTCTTTATGAGTTTATGCTAGGGGCTGAGGTCATTGCCCATAACGCGCCATTTGATATCAGCTTCTTATCGATGGAGTTTGATAAAGTTGGGCTGACAGATTTTGCTGAAAAAATAACCGTAACTGACTCGTTGGTGATGGCCAAACAGCAGTACCCTGGTCAAAAGAACACCCTAGACGCTTTAGTACGCCGTCTTAATGTGGGTAAAATGGACCGTACCTTCCACGGCGCTTTGCTTGACTCGGAGATTCTAGCCGAAGTTTATTTAGCGATGACGGGTGGTCAGGTCGCTCTAGCTATCGATGAAGATACTCGGTCTGAAGGTCATGGCTCGCATGCTGACTTTAGTCACCTAGCAGCACAGATACTAAGTGCTAAGACCCAAATTAGCGATCATGTAAGCTGGGTAGCCAAAATGTTTAAAAAGCACCCAAAGCTGGCTGAGACCCAAGGTGTGGGCTGCTTTTATAGTATTGATGATGCCACAAAAGCCTCAAACCTGTTATTCCAAAAACCTATTTTAGGTCAGCAGCCTTACTCAAGTCGCTTAAACATAGACCCTATCATGGCCAATAATTTATTTATTGGATCTTAGTCTTACTCTAGACTGATGGAGTGCTTAGATAGTTTTTATACGCTTAGATTAAAAGTGATTTGTTGATGGTGATTGCTAGATGACGCCAATTATAATAAAGTGACTGCTACGCAATAGGGACATACTCGCGTACCTGTGCAAAACCACAATGGACTCCTTTATTAATTGGTAATTTATATGATTTCCAGCAAGCAAAGCCACACTGCAGTGAATACCATCAGCATCACTAACTTCGATTTAACTTCGCTCTATTTGTTACGCTCAGAAATACAAACTATTTTACAGACCGCAGAGCAGCATTTAAGCGAATTCAATGATGACTCTGAGCAAGCACCTTTATTGCTGGATTCTGTGGCGATGCTAAAACAGTTGGCTTCTGTTCTGCAATTGATATCTTTGCATGGTGGTAGCGACTTAGCTTATGCACTATCTGAAGGCATGCAGTCTCTTTATGATAAAGCTGACAGTGGTGATGAGCGCTTAATCTTAAGCTTAGCCCAGGGCATGATAACTTTATCACGCTATATAGAATTTGTCTTACTACAAGAGACCGTAGAGCCTAGCCTACTGCTTGAAGCGATTAATGATATTCACTCATTAATTGGTAAAGCCGCCGTTACCGACGTAGGAAATGAGCGTTTTGCCGCTGATAACTATCATTATGTCAGTGTGGCCAATCCCGCGCAGAACTTTCAATCTGTTGAAGACTTAGGGCTTAATAGCGATTTACTGACTACTGCTTATAGAGCCGGCTTAGCCGTAGTTCTTGCAGCCGATAGCAGTTCTCTATCAGATAGCGACCTTAAAAAAACTGAGGTCATGTATACGGCATGTGCCTTAATAGCCAATCAATCAAAAACACTATTTTGGCGGGCTGCAGCTGCCGTTACCCAAGATATCCGAAAGCTACTTCCCTTAAATGAAGCCAAAAAGAGTCTTTACATCTTTATCGACCAACAATTTCAAAGCTACTTGCCAGCTGATGACAGAAGATTTGCAGACTTGGTTAGTTTTGCCTGCAAGCAAAACAACAACTGGGCCAATGAGCTAAAAATACAGCTCAAAGAAAACCAGCTGGATCAAGGACAGTTAACAGAGCTAAAGTACTTCTTACAAGGTCCAGATCAAAAAATCACTTCTACAATTAATGAGCTGATTCAGCAAGAGATTGATGCCGTTAAAAACGATATTAATGAGTTGGTAAATCACTCTATCCCATCAGAAGGCGCATTAAAATCAGATAGCTTCCAGCCTATAGCCGAAAAGCTATCTAGCCTGGCCTCAACGCTACAAATTTTAAACTTGCAACAAGCCAGCCAAGCCTTACGTGATTCAGTCAAAGAGGTCAGTAGCTGGTTAGCGCCTAGTGCTGCTGAGTTGGATCAATTATTAAACAGACTGATGGTTGCTGAAAATGCCGCTCTGACTTTATCAAAGTCACATACCCCAACCGCTCAACTGCAACAGTTAAATAATGCCAACATCTCAATTCATCAATTGGATAGCGCTTATTTAGACTTAATCAAAGAGACTCGTCAGCTAATAAGTGATTTGGAACATCGTATCAGTGACTTTGTAGATACATTGCCAACTAGCAAGTCGGCTGACTCTACAGACAATGAAGCATTACAAGACATTCCCGAAAATTTAAAACTAATTGCTGGGGCGCTGCGTTTTTTACAGTTAACCGATGCCGCCAACACCATCAATCGCTTGGGGTTAACGCTTGAAAACAGTGAGTTGATTAACAGCAGTAGCCGAGTTCAATCTGGTACAGAAAAATATAGCAACTTTGCAAAAATAGCCGATATTTTATTGGCGACAGACCATCAGCTTAGCAGTCAGCAGCTAGGTCAGCCAACTGTTAAACAAGCGGTTTATACCGCCAATCGAAGCTTAACTGAACTATTCAACCATTAACTAATGGCTCTTAAAGTATTACAATACGGCTTTGGTCAGTACCCATCGGTACTGACTTTTAAGTTATTTATTCGTTATTTATTATGAGGTACTCGTGAGCACTGACCGATTAGACGACCTTCCTATCCTATTTAATCGCTTTGGGCTTGAGCGCCTGACACAGAACCAACGTGACAAGATTGCTACGGTTGATGCCACCTTGCCTCAGACTCAATGTGGGCTATGTGACCACCCTGAAGGCTGTTTGCCCTACGCCATTGCCATGGTGGTGGATAATGAGCCGCATAATAAATGTGTGCCAGGAGGTCAGCCTGTTAGCGACACCATCGCAAGAATACTAGACAAAGAGCCCCTACCAGCTCGCCCGTCTCCTTGGCCCGTCGATCCTAATACCAGTCGTCCTACTGAAGTGCGTGCTGTGATACGAGAAGATGATTGTATTGGGTGTACTAAGTGCATTCCAGCCTGCCCAGTTGACGCCATTATCGGTACTGGCAAACACATGCATACCATCATCAGTGACTTATGTACCGGCTGTGAGTTATGTCTACCGCCCTGCCCTGTAGACTGTATCGATCTGGTCGAAGTACCTCGTGACCCTGCCACTGAAACGGTAGAGTTTAGAGACAAAGAGCAAGCTCATCTTCGATATCGCTATCACAATCATCTCAATCGTGTGGCAGACCAAATGGCAGACAAGACTCACTCTAAGCCAGTTACCAGTGTCATTGAGACCATGATAGGTAATGCGTCACACCAAAGCTTAGATATCGATACCTCTAAAGCTAAAGCTACTATCGCTGGGGCCAAGCTACGTACCAAAATCAAAAAGCTAGAGAAGCAATTAAGTGTCCGTCCTAATGACAGCAAGCAGGCAGAATTAGACGACTTAAAACAGCAGTTAGCTGAGCTTGGAGAATAGTGAGTGATAATATGAGTAAAGTTGTTAAGCATAAAACCGCCCATACCCCTCCTTCAAGACGGTTACCCAATCGTAATGTGGGACCCTTTTTTGAGAAGTTAGCAGCAGCGATAGATGAGCCAGTGACTGAGCTTGAATACAGCAGCAACTTTGAGCTGCTTATTGCGGTTATCTTGTCAGCACAAGCCACGGATGTCAGCGTCAACCTAGCTACTCGTAAGCTTTTTCCTGTGGCCAACACGCCAGAAGCCATTTACGCTTTAGGGGAAGAGGGCTTAAAAGAATATATTAAGACCATAGGTCTATTTAATTCCAAAGCCAAAAATGTCATCAAGGCTTGCAAAGACTTAATCGACAAGCATAACAGTGAAGTACCAGACAACCGTAAAGACTTAGAGGCGCTGGCAGGCGTGGGTCGAAAAACCGCCAATGTGGTACTAAACACTGCCTTTGGACAGCCTACTATGGCAGTGGATACCCATATTTTTCGAGTCAGTAACCGCACGGGACTTGCCACTGGCAAAACCGTGCTGGCCGTTGAACAAAGACTACTTGAGCGTGTGCCTGAGGACTTTATTCTAGATGCACATCATTATCTAATCTTACATGGCCGCTATACGTGTCAAGCCCGTACCCCTAAATGCGGAGCCTGCCCAGTTTATGAAGAATGCATGTTTAAAGACAAACAGGCATTCGCTGAGCTGTAATAATGGCCTTACCTGCTTTAATAGCTATTATCTAGCACATAACCCTATCAATAGCGTCAAGTCACTAGAGTTTTCAGTGAGTTAAGGGTAAAATAGGCTATTTAAATTTTTATGATTATCTTGTTTGATTTTACCGTCATACCGTAATGACCTTTTATGCGTCATCGCCGTGCTAAAATCTCAATTCCCAAATCCAAGCTCCTGAATCCTGAATATAAGTGACTCTCCTACTATGCATGACTATCAACTTTTTACCTCAGAATCTGTAAGTGAAGGCCATCCCGATAAAATGGCAGACCAAATTTCAGATGCTCTGCTTGATGCAATTATGCGTGAAGACTTACACGCCCGTGTGGCCTGTGAAACCTTAGTTAAAACAGGGGCAGTAGTTTTAGCCGGTGAAATTTCAACCACTGCCAACATCGATATCGAACGCATTGTTCGTGACACGGTTAATGAAATTGGTTACAACCATTCAGACTTAGGATTTGATGGCAATACCTGTGCGGTTATCAATATGATTGGCAAACAATCGCCTGAAATCGCCCAAGGCGTTGACCGTCAAAACCCAGAAGACCAAGGTGCTGGTGACCAAGGGTTAATGTTTGGCTATGCTAGCAATGAAACTGAAGTGTTAATGCCAGCGCCAATCGAATATGCACACCGCCTAATGGAGCGTCAGTCTAAGTTACGCCGCTCTGGTGAATTATCTTGGTTACGCCCTGATGCCAAAGCACAAGTTACCTTAAAGTATGCCAATGGCATTCCTTCAGCGATTGATGCTGTGGTTCTATCTACTCAACATGATCCCGATGTGTCTCAAGCAGATTTGCATGAAGCGGTAATGGAAAGCATTATCAAGCAAGTTATCCCAGCTGAGCTGCTGCATAAAGACACTCGCTATCATATCAACCCAACAGGTAAATTCGTTATCGGTGGACCTGTGGGCGATGCTGGTTTAACAGGTCGTAAAATTATCGTAGATACTTACGGTGGTATGGCACGTCACGGCGGCGGTGCTTTCAGTGGTAAAGACCCATCAAAAGTTGACCGCAGTGCAGCGTATGCAGGTCGTTATGTGGCCAAAAACATCGTAGCTGCTGGTCTTGCTGAGCGCTGTGAAGTTCAAATCAGTTACGCCATTGGTGTTGCTGAGCCAACTTCAATTGCAGTAAATACTTTTGGTACTGCCAAAGTGAACCGTGAGGTTATTATTGAGCTTATCCGTACTCACTTCGACCTACGCCCTTATGGCATTACCCATATGCTAAATCTGCTACAGCCTATGTATCAGCAGACAGCTACTTATGGTCACTTTGGCCGTGAAGGTAGCGAGACTGCTTTCACTTGGGAAAAAACAGACAAAGCAGACCTATTAAGAGCTGACGCTAATATCTAATTAACCCCTTTTGATGCAGCACATAAACAAGCTTTGGTGCTGCATTCCCCCTATTTAATTAATAAAAGTTAAAGTTGATTATTATGACCGATATTCCTAACAACGAAAATCCTAAGCTATCAAAAGACATCGAAGCTTTTTACAAGCGTGCTGATGCCATCATTGAGCTTGCTAATAGCCAGTTAGGCTCAGAAGCCCACTCAGGACAAGTTGGTGCCTCATTATTGTACGCTGCGGCTCGTTATAGCGCATCAGTTGCTTCTATCGGCTTCGTTAAAGGCAGTGACTTAGCCAAAGAGAAAAATGAAATTATTGAGTTCTATGCAAAACAATATCGTCAAATGTTAAGCGATAACTTAGATGATTATGCGGACAACTTTGATAAATACGTACAAACTGGCTCAGAACAAAAGTAGCAATTTTGCTAATCAGTCTTTTTAATCAATTAAAAGAGCAGCAATAATTTAAATACAAGATAGATAAATAGCTCACCCTTGGTGGGCTATTTTTTTTGCTAAGATATAAGCCTACTACCACTCAATTAGGATGAGGTACTATCATGAAAGGATTCAAGAATGACAACCAGCATAAGCGATTTGGTATCGCTAAGCTCATAGCTTTATCGCTTACTACGGGTTTACTAGTGACAGGTTGTATGATTACAGAGGATTCCAACTCACCTAACACCCAGACGCCTACCCCAACTACTACGCTGCCCGATGCTCACAACGTCAAAGCAGCACAGTGTGGCCCATTTACACCAGAGAAAGCAGAGGTAATGTGTACCATGCAATATGACCCTGTTTGTGTTAAACACAAAGCCCCTGATGGTCAAATCAGCTACAAGACTGCGGGCAATGCTTGTACTGCCTGCACCACACCCACAGCCATTAGCCATACTCCCGGTGAATGTGGTACAGGACTGCCTACTCACTAATTAAATTTGAAATAAAGTAAAAAACAAAAAGGCCAATTCGATGGAATTGGCCTTTTTTATTGTTTATATAAATAAACGGATACTAGTAGTTTTATTGAAAATTAGTCACCAGAAACAATCTTCGGCGGACCCTTCAATAACTCTTCATCCACGAACTCATCGGCTGTGTTATGTTCAGCAGACTCTTCGGTGATAAACCTTAGCTGAGCACGATATAAGATCAGTCTATCGCGACTTAAGCCACGCATTAATGAGTACATCATCACCACTATCACCACAGCAAAGGGGAAACCTGCCACAATAGCTGCAGCCTGTAGTGCACCTAACCCACCAGCTGCCAATAAGATAGCCGCTACCAAACCTTGCGTCACTGCCCAAAATAGACGCTGAATTTTAGGAGGGTTGGCATCACCACCTGAAGTTAGCATATCAATCACGAAGCTGGCTGAGTCCGATGAGGTCACAAACCACAGGACAATCATAATGATAATCAGCATAGTCGTAGCTTTAGTGAAAGGATAAAACTCCATTAGCTTAAAGATAGCATTACCATAATCATTTTGTACTACTTCGATAAAGCCTGGATTTCCTAACAGCTCCATATTCACTGCCACACCACCAAAGGTTGTGAACCAGAAGAATAAGATGGCCATAGGAACAAACAGTACCCCAAGTAAGAACTCACGAATGGTACGACCACGGCTGATACGGGCAATAAATACCCCCACAAATGGAGACCAACTTACCCACCATGCCCAGTAGAAAATAGTCCAAGCCGATTGCCAATCTGTCTTAGAATAAGCTTCATTCCAAAATGCCAGTTGTACGATATTTTGGACATAGTTACCAATATTTTCTACAAAACTATCGATGATATATTGAGTAGGACCCAATACAAAAGCGAACGTCAGCAATAAGAAAGTAAGTAAAATATTAATATCACTTAACCGCTTAATACCTTTATCCAAGCCCATCATTAATGAGCCACAGGCCAATAAAGTAATCATAGCGATTAAGATAATTTGTGCCGTAATGTTATTGGGTAGACCAAAAAGACCTTCTAGACCTGAGTTGATCTGCAGCACCCCTAGGCCTAAGGTTGTAACCACCCCGAACATAGTACCGAATACGGCTAACGTATCTACGGTATGGCCCCAACGGCCATTAATTCTTTTACCCAAAATAGGATATAAAGCGGAACGTATCGCTAAGGGTAACCCACGGCGAAAGTGGAAATAAGCCAAAGCCAGTGCCACAAAGGCATAAATTGCCCAAGCATGTATCCCGTAGTGTAAAAAAGAGATGTTCATTGCTTGCTTAGCAGCTTCAACAGTTTCTTTTTCACCCAGCGGCGGTGCCATGAAGTGATACACAGGTTCGGCAGTACCCCAGTACATAATACCGATACCAATACCTGCAGAGAAAAGCATACCTATCCATGAAGGTAGACTATATTGTGGTGCTTCAGTCTGATGCCCAAGCCTAATATCTCCGTATCTACTAAAAATTAGATACAGACAGATCACTACAGCAGCATTCATCACGACGATAAAGAACCACCCAAATCTGTGGGTAATAAAGCTTTGCATTTCAGTAAACAGCGTATTCGCCATTTCCTGAAACAATGCCCCAAATATAATAAAACCAAGAATCAATACAACTGAGGCTATAAATACAGGCTTATTAACCTTAGGAAATGGTCCTAAACGCCCAGTTTTTAACTCACTCATTTGTGTTTTTACCTGTCAAAAAAGAAATCACTGTATCAACGCAAAGCCTGTATAGCAATTTAAGTCACAGCTTTACATCAATAAGTTAACAAATGTTAATTGCATAATTGATTTTTTTTGTGAAAAAGGGTCTATATTTTTTATTTTCTAAATTATTAAATTCTACTAAAAGATAATGATTATATATAACAATAAAATAGCCATAAAAAAAGACCCAGTATTTAATACTGGGCCTTTTTTTTACTTATGAGTTATGAATACAGCAACAGGTTTTAAGTATTAGAACTTAGCTGCACTGCTTATTAATTTCAGCCAATAGCCATTTGCCATTTTTTTCATTGAAGAAAGGGTTTAGCTTTTCAGGATTTAAAGATTGAATCTGACAAATCTCATTAGCAATGTCATTATGCGCAAAGGCTTTGTCTAACCAGCGCTTACTAGAAACCTTATCGCCCATTTTGGCATAATCCATAGCGGCTAACAGCTCACTTAGGGCTAAGTCTTCAACCTCTTCGGTTAAGAAAGTTTTAGCACTTTCAAGAAGTTTGTCTTCATTGAAGTCTTGATATCTTAAGTCAGTCAGGTTTAGTAGCTGAGTAAAATATAGACTCTCATCACGCTCAAGCACTTCAAGCAAAGCTTTCTCAGTTTCAATTACACTGAGACTTTCTGACGACTTTTTATCAGTCTGAGGCTTATCGCTTAATTGAGTGGTCATTTCTTTTAACCAAGGTAGAGAAGCCACAGCTTTATCTAATGATTGTCTAACGTCTCTGTTGTTGGCTTCAGCCTGAGCTAAGAAAATTAAAGTTTGATTCAATAGCAGTTCTTTTTTCTTAGGCTTTTGATCTAATTCAGTAGAATAGTTTTGTAAATAGTCGGTGAGTTGACCCACAGTAGCAATCAAAGCTCTATTGGTCATTAAGGTTTTTACCATCGCATCGCCATTAGCAAAAGCGATAGGTTCATTTAGCCATTGGTTCCAAATATCGTTAGCTTGTAGCCACAGTTGAACATCTTGCTCTTCGCCTGCAATCAGACCGTGACGCACATAACTAAAGAACAAGGCTTGCTGGGCATAAAGTAAGTTAGATAAGGCCTCTCTTTTATCTGCTTCAGCTAAGTTGGGGTTATTTAACTCATTTTGAGCAGCTTCGACTTTTACTTGATTCATTTGCTCAACTATCGCAAGAGCTTGTTGTTTACACTCAACAGACTCAGTTTGCTCAAGTTGATTGGCCAAATCGATACGGTTACTGCTTTTATCAAACAGTTGATCATAGCTTAGTGTTTGACTCGAAAACTTCTTGATTTCAGGTTCGATTAGCTTTTTATAATCATCACTACAAGCGTTAATAGCTTGTGCCCAACTCGCCGTATCTAATTGACTGGCGGTAGTTGTGATCTGCGCTTTATTTGCCTCAGTCACAACAGAGGTTTTTTCATTAGAATTTGAGGTTTCTGACGGTAAGGTGCTGCAAGCAGAAGCAGCAAAAACCGTAGCAAGCAGAAGCAGCAAAAACCGTAGCCAGCAATACAACACTTAATTTGGTTTTTTTAAAAGGGGTACCTAAAGTCATTATTTATTCCTTACGGATTGGACAGTGAGTGATTAGAAAATCTATAGACAGATAAGCGAATATCTTTTTACTTATAACCATAAATTGTAAGCTGACATGATAAACAATGCCCACTAGGTAAGCAATATCCATACTAATATAATGGCGTTTTATGAGCGTATATTCTCTATTAATTATGTACTCATCCTTTAAAATTAACAGACAGCAAAAACCCCTCACCTACTTTGGTAGATAAGGGGTTCTTTTTAACAAAAGACTAAGTAGATTGTCGTTTTACCTATCGGTATTTATGCTTTAGAAAAAAGTAAGTTATCTTCTTCATCCACATCGACAACGATGGTATCACCCGCTACAAACTCTCCTGAAAGCAGTTTCAGTGACAATGGGTTTTCAATCTGCTGCTGGATAGCACGTTTAAGAGGGCGTGCTCCATATACAGGATCATAACCCACCGCTACTAGCATGTGCATGGCATCTGGTGACAACTTGATGTCCATTTCACGCTCTTTGAGGCGATCACGCAGACGGTCTAACTGAATTTCAGCAATACCGGCCATCTGTGACATACCCAGTGGGTGGAATACCACAATCTCATCAATACGGTTCACAAACTCTGGGCGGAAGTGCTGACCCACAGATTCCATAACCGCAGATTTAATCTCTTCGTAGTCATCTCCTGCCATTTCTTGAATCTTGTGAGATCCCAAGTTACTGGTCATGATGATAACCGTATTTTTGAAGTCAACCACGCGGCCTTGTGAGTCGGTTAGGCGGCCGTCATCCAATACTTGCAGTAGAATGTTAAACACATCAGGGTGCGCTTTTTCTACCTCATCAAACAAGATGACGCTGTATGGCTTACGACGAACGGCTTCGGTTAATACACCACCCTCTTCATAACCCACATAACCTGGAGGTGCACCCACCAAACGGCTCACACTGTGCTTCTCCATGAACTCACTCATGTCGATACGCACCATGGCATCCTCAGAGTCAAACAAGAAGTTCGCCAGTGATTTGGTCAGCTCAGTTTTACCCACCCCAGTTGGACCTAAGAATAGGAACGAACCTGAGGGACGGTTTGGATCCGATAGACCCGCACGGCTACGACGTACCGCATTGGCCACAGACTGTACTGCTTCATCCTGACCTACCACACGCTCATGTAGACGCTCTTCCATCGCTAGCATCTTCTCACGCTCACCTTGCAGCATTCTATTGACAGGGATACCCGTCGCAGCAGCCACAACTTCAGCGATTTCATTATCTGTTACTTTATTACGAAGCAATTTAATTTCATCGCCTTCACCAGACTGCTGTTTTTGTTCAGCCAAGTCAGATTCCGTAATACGCTTCTCTAACTGCGGAATGGTCTCATACTGCAGCTTACTCATGGTCTCATAGTCGCCTTCACGACTGGCTTTGTCATAAGCAATACGGGCTTTATCTAGCTCGTCTTTTAGCTGCTGACTGCCTTTAACTAGTGCTTTTTCTGCTTGCCAGATCTCATTTAGATTGGCATATTCTTTTTCAAGCTCTTCAATTTGCTCATCTAATAGCTGACGTTCCGCTTGAGCACCAGCGTCTTCTTCGTTTTTCAAAACCTCACGCTGCATTTTTAGCTGAATTAAACGGCTATCTAACTTACCTAAGGCTTCAGGCTTACTGTCCATCTCCATACGCAGACGGCTTGCTGCCTCGTCCACCAAGTCAATCGCTTTGTCTGGCAGCTTACGGTCAGTAATGTAACGATGACTCATACGCGCAGCAGCAATAATAGCACTGTCCTGAATATCAACACCGTGGTGCAATTCATAACGCTCTTTTAGACCGCGTAAGATTGCAATGGTGTCTTCAACCGTTGGCTCATCGACCAGTACTTTTTGGAAACGGCGCTCTAAAGCTGCATCTTTTTCGATATATTGACGGTACTCATCAAGCGTGGTCGCACCCACACAGTGCAGCTCGCCACGGGCTAGCGCTGGCTTTAACATGTTACCGGCATCCATAGCACCGTCAGTCTTACCTGCCCCAACCATGGTATGTAGCTCGTCAATAAATAGGATGACGTTACCTTCTTGCTTAGCCAAGTCATTTAGAACGTTTTTTAAGCGCTCTTCAAATTCACCACGATACTTAGCACCGGCAATCAGTGCGCCTAAGTCTAATGACAAGACTTCTTTATGACGTAAGCCTTCTGGTACATCCCCATTCACAATTTTCTGTGCTAAGCCTTCAACAATAGCCGTTTTACCCACACCCGGCTCACCAATCAACACTGGGTTGTTTTTGGTACGGCGAGACAATACTTGAATGGTACGACGAATTTCTTCATCACGACCAATCACTGGGTCCAGCTTACCCATCTCAGCACGTTCTGTAAGGTTAACAGTATATTTATTTAATGCATCACGTTGGTCTTCAGCGTTTTGACTGTCCACGGTTTGCTCTCCACGAAGTTGTTCAATAACGGCTTTTAGTTTCTCTGAAGTAACCCCTGCCTCTTTAAAAATCTTCTTAGTATCGCCTTGTTCTGCCAAAATTAGCATGACCCACTCAGTAGCAATGTATTCATCCCCTGCTTTTTGAGCTTGACGGTCGGCTAAGTTTAAAATGCGAACGGACTCTGCATTTAAATTAACCTCTCCGGTTGGGTTGGCGATTACCGCTTCGTTTTCTAAAGCTTTAGCAACCCCGTTTTTTAGCGCTGGGATGCTAGCCCCTGCCTGTTGGCACACAGAAATATTTGACTCATCTTCTAACAGGGCGGCCATAATATGAATCGGGCTAATACTGGTATGGTCTCGACCAATAGCCAGACTTTGCGCTTGTTGCAAAGCCGCCTGTAATTTTTGAGTGAACTTTTCAAATCTCATCGAGTTATCCTTATAATAATTTATACTTTTTATATCGGTTTATCTTAAGCAACTTTCAAGTACTTTTGGCTGAAAAATCACCTTAGCCAGCACCCTTGCTTTGCTTGTTTCTGATATCTATATGCTGTCTAAACGGTTTGATTTCAAGTCAAAATTCATTATTTTTATCACTGTCAACATCTTTAGATGACTACCAAGTAATGCACTGAGCATAAAAAAGCCCGTAGTCAACGCTAACACGTCGGTACGGGCTTTACTGCCTAACTTTGGTTAAATAGTATAAGGCCAGAGAGATACCTGTTCACCTCCACTTACTGAGGCATCTGACAAATCACTAAACCTTCTTCTACGGTCACCTGCGCCCCTGCTAACTGACATTCTTTTACCAAATGTGAGCGGCTGGCTTGCCAACCTGCATAGAAGCTGACCACACAAAGTAGCAGTATAAATAGCTTTGTTTTCGAGTTTTTTAGAATTTCAGGTTTATCAGGCCCTGGTTTTTGATTCTCCTGAGTTAAAGGACTAGAACTCAAGCTTACCTCCTTTTTCAACAGCCGCTTTATAGGCAGCTCTGCCCTGACAGCGCTTTAACCAATTTAAAATATTATTATATCGAACTTCATCAAGTCCAGGTCCTGCATTGGCCGCTTCAATAAAAAAGCCCATTTGTACATCTGCTGCACTAAACTCGCTGCCTGCAAACCATTTGTCATTTGACAGCTTTTCTTCGGTTAAATCCAGCGCTATTCTAATATTTTTACTAATCATCACCGCTTCAACTTGCTTACGAATACCTTTGGCTATCGGCTTGATTAAAGTTGGCGAGCGCTCAACCACTTTATTAAACACTAAGCGCATTACCAAAGCTGGCATGGCTGAAGCTTCTGCATAATGCATCCAGAAATCATAATCACGCCACGCCTGACTCTCTGCATCAAGCTTAGGATGAAGCTTATATTCTGTGTCATATTTGGCCATTAAATAATCAATGATGTGACCTGACTCTATTAGACATGTCTTTTGCTCTGGGTCTTTTGGATTAAGTCCCTTAACCTCCAAGATAGGAGATTTCCCCGAAGGATGGACACGCTCTAAGCTTTTGGGTGCCAAATAAGACTTAGTACGCTCATATCTGGTGAGTTGATACTCCACACCAAGCTCTTCTAATAGCCACAAAATACGAAATGATCGAGAGTTTTCTAAATGATGTAAATGTAAATCTGACATAAACTTTCCTTAACTTGTGGACAAAAAAAATGCCAACATATTTATGTCGGCATTCTATAGCTTAATCACGACAACTCATAGGGGTTATTTGTTAACCTATGCTGTATAACAGCTTAAAGACAACGCTTAGTACTTATCAAATAGCAGTTATCAAATAAGCCCTATCAAACTACTGATCGTCTTCTACACTCTCATCAGCTTCTGTATCGATATTCTGATTTTCTAAAGCCTCAGTAGCATCGTCCGCCAATAAGCCTTCATCCTTCATGGCTTCAACAATCTCATCTTCCTCACCACTGTCTTCGACTCGAGCCATAGCAACTAAAGCTTCATCGTTAGCCAAGCGGATCAAAGTTACCCCTTGAGTATTACGACCTGAAGTGGCTACTTGAGCAACTGGCGTACGTACCAAGGTACCTTTGTTAGAAATTAAGATAATATCGTCTTCAGGGTGAACCTTCGTGGCACGAACTAATGCCCCATTACGCTCACTGGTCTTAATGGCGATCACACCACCACCACCGCGGTTCTGAGCATTAAACTCATCAACCGGCGTACGCTTACCATAACCGTTTTCACAAGCAATTAAGATTTCTTTGACGTCATCTTCAATGACTACCAAAGATTTGATGAATTCATTTTCAGCAATGCGCATACCACGCACACCTTTGGCAGTACGGCCCATAACACGAGCATCGTTTTCATCAAAGCGAATGGCTTTACCACTAGAAGCAAACAACATTACTTGCTGCTCACCATTGGTGATGCGGGCAGAAACCAGCTTGTCACCTTCTTCTAAGCCAATAGCAATCAGACCATTTGAACGGATGTTAGCAAATTGTGATAACTCTACGCGCTTAACGGTACCGTTAGCTGTGACGAAGAACACAAAACGGCTGTCAATTTCTTCTGATAAATTAGGAATTGGCAAGATGGTAGTGACTGCTTCATCTGGCTCAAGACCAATAATATTGACCAGTGGACGACCTCGAGAGCCACGACTCGCGATTGGCACTTCAAAGCCTCTTAGGCTAAACACACGCCCATTGTCAGTAAAACACAATACCGTAGCATGGGTTGAGGTCACTACCAGATGATCAATCACGTCATCTTCTTTCATCGCTGTGGCAGACTTACCTTTACCACCGCGTTTTTGTGCCACATAATCACTGATTGGCTGAGTTTTTGCATAACCGGTACGAGACACAGTTAACACAACCGTTTGCTCAGGAATTAGGTCTTCACGGCTAAAGTCTGTGCGAGAGTCTACGATATCTGTGCGACGCTCATCACCGAAGTTCTCTAAAATCTCATGCATCTCATTTTTGATAACCATCATTAGCTTATCAAAGTCAGCTAAAATTGATTCTAGTTCAGCGATTTGACGCAATAAATCTTGATACTCTTCAGTAAGTTTGTCTTGTTCAAGACCCGTTAAACGGTGCAGCTGCATCTCTAAGATGGCGTTAACTTGCTCAAGAGATAAACGATAGTTATTGCCATTATCAATAAGACCAAATGGCTTCTTCAGATCTTCGCCCTCAATAAACTCAGGACGCACTGAACGCAAGTCACCTGCCGCTAAAGTACCACGGCCTGCCGCTTGCAGCATAGCAACCACAGTGCCTGAGTCCCAAATTTGCTCTAACAGCTTCTCGCGGGCTTCACCACGGTTGGCCGACTCTTTAATGGTGGCAATAATGTCATCAATGTTGGCCAGTGCAACGGTCAAGCCTTCTAATAGGTGACCACGTGCTTTGGCTTTGTTTAGCTCAAAAATTGTACGGCGGGTCACTACTTCTTGACGGTGACGCACGAACGCTGCGATTAATTGACGCAGTGTCATTAGTTTTGGCTGACCGTTATCTAGGGCAACCATGTTGATGCTAAAGCTTGATTCTAGTGGCGTCTGTAAGAACAAGTTGTTAACGATAACCTCTGCCACTTCACCGCGGCGAAGGTCAATAGCAATACGCATACCGTCTTTATCAGACTCATCACGAATCTCAGAAATGCCTTCAATCTTTTTATCACGCACCAGTTCTGCAATACGCTCAATCAGCTTGGCTTTGTTTGACTGATAAGGAATTTCAGTAAATACAATGCGCTCACGATCGCGGTTAACCCCAGTATCACTCATCGACTCGATGTGATAGCGGCCACGAATATGTAGACGGCCTTTACCCGTACGATAAGCATCCACGATCCCAGCACGGCCATAGATAATACCACCGGTAGGGAAATCAGGACCTGAGATGTAGTTGGTCAGCTCTTCACTTGAAATGTTTGGATTATCGGCATAAGCCAAGCACGCATTGAGCACCTCAGTTAAGTTATGCGGCGCCATATTGGTCGCCATACCGACCGCAATACCGGTCGCACCGTTCACCAATAAGTTAGGAATACGAGCCGGCAACACACTAGGCATGCGCTCAGAGCCATCGTAGTTGTCTTCCCAGTCTACTGTGTCTTTTTCAAGGTCAGCAAGCATTTGGTGAGTCAGCTTCGTCATACGTACTTCGGTATAACGCATCGCAGCGGCAGGGTCATCATCGATTGAACCGAAGTTACCTTGACCATCAACCATCGGATAACGCAAACTGAAATCCTGTGCCATACGGACAATGGCATCATAAACCGCAGTATCACCATGAGGGTGGTATTTACCGATTACGTCACCGACCACACGGGCAGATTTTTTATAAGGCTTATTGTAATCATTGGAGAGCTGATGCATGGCGTACATGATGCGGCGATGCACAGGTTTTAGACCATCTCGTACATCAGGTAAAGCTCTAGATACAATAACGCTCATCGCATAATCGAGATAAGATTGTTTCATCTCATCTACGATAGCAATAGGACTGACCGAATCACTCATACATACCTCTCCATGTTGGCAGCTGACTTTCTTGGTGAAGGTTATCAATGCCCCTTCAAAGAAAAGAAACTGCAAACTATTTTTTAATTTTTTATACCAATAATAACCTGCCGTATTTTAGCATAAATTACGCCTAAACGGGCGGTTTTACTGACATTAACTCGCAATTCCTTAGTGAAATTAGCGTTTTTTTACAGATTAAAATACCCAGCCAATTTTCACCCTCACAGTTAGGATAATATTACTTGGTAAAATCAAATAGGTTGGTTACAATCAAGGCTTTTTTATCCCTGATTCAGCACAAATTTAACCCCATTATCTTAATTGACTCACTTAGGTAACTTCACATGACAACAGCAGAAGATCGTAACTTTGACCCCATTACTGAGCATTTTGTCAAAAAGGTTTATGGCGGGCTAAAAGGCGACATCAGATTGGCCGTATTAAAACGTGATCTTAGTGCTGTCGTCTCCGAGTTATCACAGCAGCTCAATCGCCCACTAAAAATACTGGACGTTGGTGCA
The DNA here is from genome assembly GCF_900162815.1 of Psychrobacter pasteurii. Classification (GTDB taxonomy): domain Bacteria; phylum Pseudomonadota; class Gammaproteobacteria; order Pseudomonadales; family Moraxellaceae; genus Psychrobacter; species Psychrobacter pasteurii. Next base: position 18,697 of record NZ_FUGD01000063.1, read on the forward strand.
GGTTTGGCACAGTTGTCTATTGAATTGGCCACCCAAGGTCATAGTGTGACTATCAATGACATCTCTGACAACATGCTTACTGAAGCTAAGACTCAGGCCAAGCAGTTGGCCGTCATTGAAGATATTGAGTGGCTGGTTTGTCCGTACCAAGAGTTAGACAGCAAGCTACCCTCTGAGTCTGTGGCGGGCTTTGATTTGATTTTATGTCATGCCTTGCTGGAATGGCTTGGTGAACCTAAACAAATTATGCCCTTTTTTAAGAAATGGCTGGCCCCTACTGGGGTTCTGTCTTTGTGCTTTTACAACCCTGCCAGCTTTGTGTATCGCAATCTAATCATGGGCAACTTTAATCTATTAAATAATCCTGACTTTAAATCAGACAATAAAAAAAGCCTTACTCCCAATAATCCAGTCAGCTACGAAGAAGTAGAAGGCTGGCTTACAAAGCAAGGCTTTAATATTAATAAAGTTAGTGGTCTAAGGGTGTTTCATGATTATGCCCCTTTAAAGCGAGGCGGACACAGCCATCCAGAAGCGGTCATTGAAATGGAGCTGCGTTACTCAGACCAAGCCCCTTATAAATGGCTAGGACGTTATATTCATGTGCTGGCGCTAAATACGCTGCCAAGTGGTGACATCTAATTCACTGCCTTGAAACAGCACCACATGCGCCATCAAAGGACGAAAACCTATCATCGAGCCCACAGGGTGGTCATGGTGGCTTGAAATCAGTGACAATACCTCTTCGCCATTATCTAGGCGTAAACGATATAAGAAATTGGCCCCGCGGAAAACGCGCTCAACCACCATGGCCTGCTGCGGACTGTGATCATCATGGACGATGTCATCGGGACGAATTAACACTTTAATTTTGGTGCCATTAGGGAAGTCATATTCACACACTTCCCCTTGAGCAAAATAAGTTTCATAATCCATTTCGTGATAATGAGAGTGAATCGGCTCAGGATAACGTTTAATATCCCCCAAAGAAGTCTTAATGATTCCCTGCTCGATGATGCCATCAATCATCGCCCCCTCTCCGATGAACTCAGCAATAAAGGGGCTATTGGGCTCATGATATAACTCATCTGGGGTTGCCCACTGTGCCAACTTGCCTTTATGCATCACTCCTATTTTATCAGCTATCGCAAACGCTTCATGCTGATCGTGAGTCACCAAAATAGCAGTGGTATTGGTTCGCTTTAGAATATCACGCACTTTAGCGGCCAATGATTCTCTAAGCATCATATCTAAGTTTGAAAATGGCTCATCGAGCAATAATAGCTCAGGCTTAGGGGCCAGTGCTCGAGCCAAAGCAATACGCTGCTGCTGCCCCCCAGAAAGCTGGTTGATGCGCTTATCGGCGTGTTCGCTTAGTTCAACCAACTCTAGCATTTCTTTAATGCGTGCTACCCTATCTGCCTTGTTCCAGCGGTGCAAACCAAAGCCAATATTTTCACTTACTGTCAGATGACTAAATAAAGCGTAATCCTGAAATACCATGCCCATATCGCGTTTCGCTGGCACGACTTGAACCTTGATTTTGCCTTGGTTGATATCGGTCAAAGTCTTACCGTTTAGGACCACTTTGCCGTTTTGGGGCGTCTCAAGCCCAGCAATAGCTCGAAGCGCTGTTGTCTTACCACAGCCACTAAATCCAAGCAGACAGCCAATCTCCCCTTGCTCTAATTGCATAGACAATGACTTTACTACCTCAGTCTCGCCGAAGCTGACACTGATATTATCTAACGTCAAATAGTGTGAATTTAATTGAGACTGTTGAGCTGAGGTTGACTGCATCGAATTCACCATTTTTTGCTTAGGCTATTATAGAGTAAGAGGTAGTAAAACAAGCTTTGAGGCATAATACTGAAATGAGTTTAACTCTTATCAGACTGAGTAATTAATAAAATAACAGGAATCAAGCCTACCAAAACGATAGTCAAACTCGGTAAGGCGGCACGTTCATACATCCCTTCAGAAGTCATTTCAAACACCCTTACGGCTAATGTATCCCAGCCTTGGCGGCGGGTCATTAAGGTAATAGGCATCTCTTTGGTGACTTCAACAAATACCATAATTAAGGCGGTAAATACTCCTGGACTAATTACCGGTAAATAAACTTTACGCCAGCGCTGCCAACGATTGGTGGTCAATAGCTGTGCGGCTTGCTCTTGGCTTGGGGTCAGTCTGTTTAACTGTCTATCAATAGGCTGAAAGCCAACAGTCATAAAGCGAGTAGCCAGTGCCAATAACATCACAATCACACTACCACTAAACACCTGAGCACTGGTAATGTTCTGGGCAATTAATAGGTTATCTAACCAAGCGATGGGAATAAACACCCCAACTGCCAGTACCGTTCCAGGAACCGCATACCCTAAGTTGGCCATAGAAACTAACAGCTGATTGCTGCGGCTAGGATAATGACGTAATAACCAAGCCACCAGCAATGCCACGGCTGCGATAGCTGTGGCAGTAGTGCCTGCGATTAATACTGTGTTTTTAACAAAGCCCCAATAACGAGCATCTAAGTCAATATGATAGTTTTTCACCACCCAGATTAACAGCTGAGTCATGGGCAGGCCAAAAGCCAGAATAAAAATAAAACTACAGAATACAACTGCCCATAGGTTACGAAGCCCGGTTAGCTTCTCACGTTGCCGACTGCCTGCACTGGGCAGATAGCTGCGTTTTTTCTGCCAATAGCGTTCTAAAAGCAAAATAATAAACACCGTAACAATCAGCAATGCGGCCAGCTGTGCGGCTGTGGTTAGACTAAAAAAGCCAAACCAAGATTTATAAATGGCTGTGGTAAAGGTGTCTAAATTAAAGACAGACACCGCACCAAAGTCAGCTAAAGTTTCCATCCAAGTTAATAACAGGCCGCCCACTACCCAAGGCATAGCTTGAGGTAAAGCCACTTTAAAGAAAGATTTATTGCGAGTAAGGCCCAGCATTTGACCGGCTTCTAGTGCTCGTTGACCTTGAGACAAAAAGGCTTGTCTGGCTAGAAGATAGACGTAAGGATAGAAAACTAAGGAGAGAATGAGACCAGCGCCCCAGACACTGCGGATGTTAGGGATAGACCAACTAAGGCCCATGTCTCTAAGAGAGGTCTGAATAAAGCCGCTGTAATCTAGCAGCCCTACACTGACGAATGCCAATACATAGGCAGGAATGGCAAAAGGTAACATCAATGCCCAGACAAAAAATCTTTGCCCTGTAAAGCGATACATGCTTGTCAGCCAGGCCAAATAAGTGCCTAGGCTACCCGCCAATACCGTTACCAGTGCTAAGATCAGTATCGTATTTTTTATGACTTGAGGTAAGACGAACTCGGCTAAGTGCGACCAAATGTCTGCCATAGGCTCGAGCCACGAGCGCATGACAATGATCACCGGAATTAACATAAATAGCGAAACCAGTGCTAACACTGATTTCGCCAATACTGACCCTTTAGAAATATTTGCTTTCATAAAACCCTATTGCAAAGTTTAAGGGCTACCTATGACAGGAGCCCTTACTTTCAGCAGTTATTTATGGTTTTGTTATATAGCATTAAATTACCTTGATATATATAACCTTTTGTTGACCTCCTCCCCTCGCTAAACCGAGGGGATTCCTACAGCTAGACGGTCAAGCCCGACCGCAAGGATGTTCTTAGCAGCATTGATATCTCTATCATGCCATGTGCCACACTCAGCACAAGCCCATCCTCTTATTCGCAAGCCTGCTCTACCTTTCGGACTACTGTCACTTATTTTAAGGCAGCACGAACAGGTCTGGGTAGTGTAACTCTCATTTACTATCTCAAGCTGACAACCTGCATGCTTGCATTTGTATTCCAGTTGTCGTTTAAGTTCAA
>NZ_FUGD01000143.1 GCF_900162815.1 Psychrobacter pasteurii
GGTTTTCATATGCTTAGTATCGCAAGATTAATTTTAGCTTACAACCCTTTAACGACTTCTTACGACAGTGTGTGTCGCCTTATATCCACCCCCTGAAGTAGGTGGTTTTACGGCGACTGGTGATAAATGGTCGTATTCATGGCTAAAGGCACGCTCGGTACCTGCCTTTTGAGTGATGTCATACTGCGACTTGGTCAAGGTGTTTTTTAACGCATTTTTATCAAAATTAGCGTAACGTTTTGGATCTAACGCTTCAGCTACCGTATTAGCAGGTGCCAGCTTAATCGTTTTACGGGTCGACTGAATCTTATCGTCAGCTAGGCTTAAATCAATATGACAATAGCCATTGGGATTTTTGGCTAAGTAATCTTGATGATACTCTTCAGCTAATGAGAAGTTTTGTAGTGGCTTGTTCTCTACCACAATCGGCTTACTATATTTTGAGGCAATATTTTCAAGTGCTTGCTCAGCCACCGCTTTATCGGCCGCATCCGTATAATAGATACCGGTGCGATATTGCACACCTCTATCATTGCCCTGTTTGTTTAGGCTGGTCGGATCAATAACCCGCAAATAGTACTTTAAAACCGTTTCTAAATCTATTTTATCCGCATCATAAACCACTTTAACGGTCTCAGCATGCCCAGAGCCGGCAATCACTTGCTCATAGCTTGGGTCGGTCAGTTTCGGATTACCATTGGCATAGCCGGAGATGGCATCCACTACCCCATCAACCCGCTCCATATAAGCCTCTAAACCCCAGAAGCAGCCACCAGCCAAATAAATGGTCTTGGTGTTAATCGGTGCGCCTTCTGAATTGTAATAGACACCATTTTTGCTATTAGGTGTCTCAGACTTGGCACTTTGGGTACTATCAGCCCCTGCTTGAGCTGGTTTGGCTTTGCTATTTTTGAGGTCAGCAAAGTCATTTTCTGCGTTTTCTGCCAGTGCATACGCCTGCTCTTCGGTAAGATTGCCTTTTATCAGGCGCACCAAATTGCCTTTTTTATCTAAAATGGCCCAACTTGGATAGACTTGTACGCCTAGCTGTTTGATTAAGCTGCCTGAATTATCAATCAACACTGGCAGCTTAGGATAATCTGTCTGCACGCCTGCGTACCACTGAGTAAAATCTGCTGACTCTTTTTCATTAAGATGGCCGGGGCTAGCAACCGTCACTACATTAAGCCCCTCAAAAGCAGCATCTTTGCGCCACGTTTCGGTCTCTTCAAGCGTGCCTAAACACAGTGGACACCAACTTGCCCAAAACTTCACTAAGGTGGGTTTATTAGAGTCCAACACATCCGCACCCGACTTGCCTAAACCTTGTGTCAGCTGCGGCAATCCGTTTAGTTGATTGAGCACCTCGGTAGGTAACATATCACGGCTGTCAGTAATACCTGTATTTGAGGATTCGGCTGTAGGTTTAGCACCGTTATCTTGAGCCACCTTACCGCAGGCAGGTAATAAGGTACCGCTGGCGACAATAAAGCCGGTCAATAGTACAAGACGCTTTAGTTGCGGACGCTTATCAAAGAGATTGTTAGTGGCTGAGTGTGACATGGGTGTAGAACCTTTTTTATTTGCTTAGGCTATTTTACGTAAGCTATTTGAATTTATAGCCTTTGGGCTATATACCTATAATGGTGACTGTCGAGGGCTATTGCAAAGAGAAATTTGTGATGAGGATAATATTAGATGAGTTTTATTGCGCTAAGTTGCTAATTGCATAACTTTTTACTCGTAAATTACTCATAAATTAAAACTCTTAGGGTTTGAAACATATTCTAATTCGCTATCACACTACCCCCTGGCGACCATAAAACGCTCAACATAAGCATCAGCAGGATTGTCCTGCAATTGCTGCGGCGTGCCTGTTTGTACCAGTCGTCCGCCGTTTAAGATACTGATGCGGCTGCCCAGCTTAATCGCTTCATCAATATCATGGGTAATAAACACAATGGTTTTATTCAGCTTATGCTGCAGCTCAAGTAACTGATCTTGCAATTGACCTCTGATTAACGGATCAAGCGCTGAGAAGGCTTCATCCATCAAGATAATCGGGGTATCCACGGCTAGTGCACGTGCTAGGCCGACTCGCTGCTGCATACCGCCCGACAGCTCATCGGGGTAGCTGCTTTCTATACCCTCTAATCCCACCTCATGTAGCCAGTGACGGGCTATCTCATGACGCTCGGATTTGGGCATCTTACGGACCCGAAGTCCATAAGCCACATTTTGAATTACTGTCATATGTGGCACCAGACCGAAGTGCTGAAACACCATACTGACGTTGTTTTGACGAAACTTCTGTAAGGGTTTGTCGCTAAGGCTAAGCACATTAATCACATTGGGCTGATCTGAGAGTTGCTCAGCGCTATCCAAATAATCAGGCGTACCCACACTGTGTTGAGTATCTATCCAGATTTTGCCTTCTGTGGGATCGATAAGGCGATTGATATGACGAATTAAGGTCGATTTACCAGATCCTGATAACCCCATAACACAGTGTAGCTCGCCGGCCTCAATGCTTAGATTGATATCATACAGCCCCACCGAATAGCCGGTCTGCTCACGTACCTCACTACTACTCATGCCTTGCTCTAAGAGCTTCAGTGCTTGTGCAGCTTCACTGGGAGTGACATCAAAGACTTTACTGACGTTTTCTAATCGAATGTGGCTCATAGCGGTGTTCTTTTTATCAAAAATAAATGGTTTTAGTATTTAAACTCTATTTTTATACTTGTTGTATGCCTAGATTATCTAGTTCTTGTTTTGATGACGCAGCTCATCACGCGCGCGTCGCCCTTGACCAAAAGCTTGAGTGATACGGTCAATAATAATTGCCATAATCACAATCGCTGTTCCTGCCTGCAAGCCCTGACCAATATTTAGCGTTTGAATTGATTGCAGCACATCCTCGCCAAGCCCTGGTGCACCGATCATGGAGGCCAAAACTACCATCGACAGCGACATCATCACTGCTTGGTTAATACCGGCCATGATACTGGGCAGCGCTTGTGGTAATTTAATCCAAATCAATAGCTGTTTGTGATTACTACCAAAGGAGCGACCGGCCTCTATCATCTCATGTGGCACCTGCTTGATACCCAGCATGGTTAGACGAATTAAGGGCGGCAGTGCATAAATGACGGTAGCAAATAAGGCCGGTACTTTACCGATACCAAACAGCATCAACACTGGGATTAAATACACAAAGCTTGGCATGGTCTGCATCACATCGAGTACCGGTGTGACCACTCGGCGCAAGCGATTGCTACCAGCCATCAAAATACCCATAGGAATGCCTAACACCATGGTCACAATCACTGAGACAATGAGTAGAGCCATGGTCTGTACTAATGCTGGCCATAACCCAAATGCCCCGATTAAAAACAGTCCAATGCCGCAAGTTGCTGCAAACCAAAGCTTACGGGTTGCCAGCCAGCCAAGCAGTGATACCAGTGCGATAATCAACCAAGGCGGCGTGATATACATCAGCCTTTCTATAGGCAGTAGCAAATAGGTTAAAGTTACTTTGCTAATCGAGCGAAACACATCACCGAAGTTTTGTACCAAATAGCTCAGTGACTGATTTAATTGATTTTCAAATGACCATTCTGGAAACCAGCTAAAGGCGGCAGTATTCGTATTGATATTACTGCTATCAATCGCAGAGCCATCCAAAGAAACATTCAGCGAGTTGGCTAAATTTTGTGCCGCCTCAGGTGTCAGCCACTGTTGCCACAGCTGCGAATTTTGCTGCAAGAATAGCTTGGCTTGTTCCTCTCCACTGCGCTTACTCTCACTCATTTGTAAGATAGCACCATTTAACGTGCCAGGCGTAAATTGCACTTTCTCAAAGACAGAGGCCAGCTCTGGATAGTTATTTATAAACGGGGTGGAAACAGCGACACCCAGATTCGATACCGGAAAGCCTGAGACACACTTTGTCTGACTATTGGCATCAAGCAGCTTATCCCAACACTGCTCATCATGTTTGGCAAACGGGATTTCAGCAAAGTCATATTTCGCCATCAGGCCGGTTGGCTGCCAATAATAAAACAACAAGGGTCTACGCTGCTCAAAGGCAGAGGAAATCTCAGCATCAAGGGCAGCCCCTGTGCCAGGATGAACGTTATTAAATTTAATTCCCTCGCTATTTGGCGTGGTCAAACCAGTATTTTTTAGCAGATGGGTATTAAACACCTCACAGGTCCAGCCCGTGGGACAGTTTAAAAACCTTGCATTAGATGGGTTTTCAGGATCAGTAAATAAGTGTGCGTATTTGGGCAAATCTTGATAGCTTTTTAATCCACGGTTGTCCTCAAGCACATATTTAGGCACATACCAGCCTTGAGTAGCACCGCCTTGTAAGGTATCGCCAATAACCGCCGCCTTACCAGCATCAATGGCCTCTTCCATAATCGGTGATCGCCCAACCCACTGCTCACCAATGACTTGTATGTCATCTTGTGCCAATGCGGTCTCTAATGCAGGCCCCGCACCGGGCACCAGTTCAGTATCACAGCCATAACCGTCTTCTGCGATGATTTGCAATACTGAGGAGATAAATTGACCACTCTCCCAAGTCAAAGAGCCAAACTTCACTGATTTACCATCAGCGGCACCACAAGCCGCCATAACCGGCGATGACCATAACGACAGACACAACAATAGCAGGCCCAGTAGAGAATATCGTTTAGCTAAGCTTGATTGGTGTAAGTGGCGTAAGTTAAGTGGGCGCAAGGCAATACCTATATCTGATTATTGTGGTTAAAAAGAGTGTTTTGATTTATTTAGCAAACTGCCTACCTTGGTTATACCGCAATCTGTCAAAAATTACCAATGCAGAGTGTCATTTTATATTCCCTAAACAATCTACTCTTTGTTGCCTCAGCACATAGCGTCTCTACTTATTCTCAAAACACCTACTCGATATTGACCTTACCTCGTAGCGCTTTAGTTCTGCCACGTTGCACTTTACTATCCGTACGTTTGCGTTTGGCGTTACGGCTCGGCTTAGTGGGAGTTCGGGCTTTTTGAACCTCAGTTCCAGCCAAAATGAAGTCTTTTAGACGCTCTATAGCATCAAGCTTATTACGCTCTTGGGTGCGATGCTGCTGAGCTTTAATAATAAGCACACCCTCTTTAGTAATACGACTGTCTTTGCTATCAAGCAATCGCTGCTTTAAGTCATCACTCAAGCTTGATGCGGCGATATCAAAGCGAAGATGAATGGCAGAGGACACTTTATTTACATTTTGCCCGCCTGCTCCTTGTGCTCGCATGGGGTTTAGCTCGATCTCTTTATCACTTAATTCGATATTTTTATTAATAAAAATCATAGTTTCCTTTTAATGGTTTTGTTTTATAAACATGCTTTATTAGGGTTAGCAGTTTTGAGTAAAAAATTGCCTAAAAAACAAAAGCCCCTCTATTATAGAAGGGCCTTAGCTTATGCGATTTGTTAGCTTAGCATCTTTATTTAGTAATCAGAATTACTTAGAGGTCTTATTTTGATAAAAACTCTAAGCCTCTTCTAAATAAATCACTATAGGGAGGTAACATGACGTTCATCGCATTGAATTTAGACTGCACAAACACAGGCTTCATATGGCTTAAACGCTCAAAGCCAGTTTGACCATGATAAGCCCCTATACCAGAATGACCCACACCACCAAAAGGCAACTCATGTTGGGCCACATGCATAATGACTTCATTGACCGCTACGCCACCTGAAACTGTGTAGTTTCGCACATAGTCAATCTCATCATTATCTTCACCAAAGACATATAGAGCCAACGGGCGTGGACGGCTATTAATAAACTCAACTGCGTCACGTAATCCATTAACGTGTACCAAAGGCAAGATAGGCGCAAACAGCTCGTTTTGCATTACCTCACTTTGTGTATCTGGATCCAGCACAATTACCGGAGGCATTAAGCGTGTTTCTGGATCAGCAGCAACATTGGTTAACGGTACCACCTGCTCACTGGGTAACTGCTCGAGATAGCCTTGCACTCGCTTAAACTGGCTGTCATTGATGATACGGGTATAGTCTTCATTATTAGCGATGTTAGGGTAATGCTTTTCAACCCATTCCTTCGCCAATTTAACAAACTTACTGTGTAGTGAAGAGTTAATCAGGACATAATCAGGGGCAATACAGGTTTGACCTGCGTTTAGAGTCTTACCCATCATCACTCGGTTCACAGCACTTTCTAAGTTCACCTCATCCAATACCACAACCGGAGACTTACCACCCAACTCCAAGGTTACAGGCGTTAAATTAGGGGCAGCAGCTGCCATAACTTGTTTGCCCACATTGGTTGAGCCAGTGTATAACAGATGATCAAAAGGCAGTGCACTAAAGGCTATCGCTAAATCTACTTCTCCAATGGCCACAGAGACCACATCAGCTGAGAAGTGACGAGAAACCGCTTCAGCAAATGCTTCGGCAAACAAGGGAGCCGACTCACTCATTTTAATCATGATACGGTTACCTGCGGTCAGCGCATCAATCATAGGACCTACGGCCAAAAACAAAGGATAGTTCCAAGGCACCATAATACCCACGACCCCTAGAGGCTGAGGCTGAATTTCGTTATGGGCAGGGCGATAGATGGTAGAGATAGGTGCACGGCGGGTTTTCATCCAAGACTTACCATGCTTTTTGGCATGAGAAATCCCTTGGAAACTTGGAAACAATTCTGCCAAGTTAGTTTCATCTTGGCTGCGATGACCAAAGTCTTGGCTTATTGCGTCAGCGAAGATTTGCTTATTTTCACTAAGCATATCCTCTAAGCTTTCAAGTAAAGTTTCTCTATCCGACCATGAATTAATCGGACGCTTGCGGCTCAGTTTGTACATGTGATCAAACTGATTTTGTAACTGCTCTTTTGTAGTAATAATACTCTGACTCATTCAAACATCCTTATGATTGCGTCATAAATAATTGTTGTTTAACTTAGCAAGATTGCAATACTGTGTTGGTTCACAAAAATTAAGGCGGCACTATTAAAATTAGCCGCCTAGTGGTTTTCTTTAAATAGTGTCTTTTTTTAAAAAAACAAATTTAAAAAAACCAAATTTTTATGAACCAAAGCCCTTTTTATTAAGGCTCTTAGTTAATTCAATTAATTGTACTAAGAGCCTGTTTAAAAAAGAGTTATTTTTTTGAAGAACTATATACCTAAAATGTAACAGCTCCACATCACAGTCTTGCAACTTAGGTCGGTGTTTTTGTTAATAATACAGCCCGACTTATAAGCTAGTATAAAAAATAGCACAATTCGTCCTTTAATTCTGCTATTTAATTTTTCTCACTACTAATTAGCAAGTAATTAGTGTGGTTCACCTGGTAGGATACGAGAGAACCCTCTTTGTAAAAGATTAGGCTTAGCATCTTTACGCTTAGCGTTTTTAAAGTCTGGGAAAATACGATAGCCCAAAGATTGGATACCTAGGTTAAACTTAGGCACTAAAGAGTAAGTAGCAGAAGCAAAGCGCCCCATGTTACTTGAAATACTCACTGGCTTTTCAACAATAGCCTTGGCTACTAAGTTAGCCGCTTCTTGCGGGCTTAAAGCAGGCATGTAGTTATACATCTTAGTCGGCGCAATCATAGGCGTACGAACCAAAGGCATATAAATAGAAGTTAAGTGAATCTTTTTGCCTTTAACTTCAGCAGCAACACAGCGACTAAACGCATCAAGAGCAGCCTTTGACGCCACATAAGCTGAGAAGCGAGGGGTGTTAGCTAATACACCGATAGATGAAATATTAATAATTTGACCTTTTTTACGCTTAAGCATATTAGGCATAAACTCTAGGACCAGTTTGACTGCACCAAAATAGTTGATGCTCATGGTACGCTCAAAATCGTGGAAACGATCTAAAGACTCATCCACAGAACGGCGAATTGAACGACCAGCATTATTAACTAAGATGTCCACATGCTTATGCTCTTTTAAAATAAGCTGTGCAGTATCAACAATAGCATCCATGTCTGTTAAGTCGCAGCTATACACACTGGCTTTACCGGCAAAGGCTGTGATCTTAGCTTGTACTGCTTCCAGCTTGTCTAATGAGCGGGCTATTAAAATCACGTGTGCACCAGCTTCTGCTAGCAAATAGGCCGTACTTTCGCCTATCCCACTAGATCCTCCAGTAATAACGATGTTTTTATTTTTTACAGCTTTACGTAGACGGCGAGAGGTTTTCATAGCACAAAATCCTTTTAGTTATAAATACTGTGATACATAGATCCAGGATAGTTTAAATATTACAAAGTAATTTGAGTTTAAGCAGGTTTCGATAATGCTTTAATCTGCAGTGGACTCTAATTACAAAACGGTGAGAGTAAAAAATATATTTTAATAAAAAAGCAGGTTTTGAATAGAAGAAACTTACCCCAAACTCTACTTTTTTTAGTTATCATAGTTAGTTGATATGAGTTAGTTAATATCAGTTAGTTAATATCTTTCGTTCTGTTATAGATAACCTGTCCCTAAAACAAAACATTATTTGATTATGGCTGTTTTACAAATGAATAACAATACTAGCCCAAACAATATTCCAGTCATTCGCACCCTATTAAATGCGGATTACACAAGCACTCATGAAGCTATGCTAAACACTACCTTGTCTCGTATTGAGAATAAAAAGCAAGGCATCATAACCCCAAATGAGATATGGGTCGTGGAACACAATGATGTTTATACTTTGGGTCAAGCAGGTAAAGAAGAACATATCTTACACCGCGGAAATACACCCGTTATTCAAACCGATCGTGGTGGCCAAGTGACCTGGCACGGCAAAGGCCAACTAGTACTATATTGGCTTATTGATTTAAATGAAGCAAATTGGACAGTGCGTGATATGGTCTCTCACGCCGAGCAGAGCCTTGAAGATATTCTAAACAGTTGTTTAAGCCGTGACTCACGCGGTCAAAGTTTTTATGCAAAGTCTCGCCGTGATGCTCCTGGGGTTTATATTTATAACAATGAAGATTTGATGTTAGGCAAAATTGCCTCTCTTGGCTTTAAAATCAAACACGGGTTTAGTTATCATGGCATCGCTTTAAATCTAACTTGTGATTTGGCTGCTTTTAATGCCATCAACCCCTGTGGCTATGCTGGCATGCAAATGTTAAAGCTTGAAGATTTTGCTAATTTAGAGTCAACATCAGATACCGGCATCTTCGACTTAGAGGTGACCAAGCAGCTGCTGTCAAATATTCAACAGCGTCTTGCAGGCGAAATTGAGCTACGCCCTTCTAATAATTAATCTATTAATAATGAGAGTTAAGTTATGACTACAGACGCAAGCTTTATGGCATCGAACACCCCGCTTGACCCCTCAAGGACCCCTGCTGATACAAGCTTGGAGACTGTGTCCACTGCTGATAATGCACTTCAAGCTTCTGCTGCCAACAGCTTACTAGCAAGCCCCAACACCCTGATGCTTAATGATTTATTAAATGATAAAGACACACCCTGGCAGGTTCATAATTGCAAAATTATTGATAAGTCGGTGACTCAAGAGCAGCTACTGCCTTTTATTTATCATTACGACGCCTTATCTGATGAGTTAAAGCAGCTGCACCCTTTAACAGGTAATCTGTTAAAGCAGTTTCAAACCCCCATGTCCGCTCAACAAGCCGCTCAGCTACTAGGGTTAGAGGCAGCCTTAGTCCCTACCCCATGGATGGTCAAGGTTACGGGCACATTAGTGATGTTTTGTGAGCGGCTGCAAATTGCCCTAAGATTAAAGTTCACCAACACTGCCAAAGACTACGACCCTGTTTATACCACGACTGCAGAGAAAGCAGTGGAAGCCTCCATGCAAGACTGGAACTTTTATGGTGACATCTTTGTGCTCAATAAGGGCAATAAGCCCCTTGTGATGACCTTGGATCATGACTGGATAGAGATACCGCAGTTGGCAGAGTATCAACTGTTACCTGGTGAGTATGGCCTGGCTGCTTTGGCCTTATTAGAAGAAAGCAAGTCCCATATTACTAATTTAGAAGACGCTATCAACCAAAGATTGATATAGCAATTTGTCCAAATAAATCATAATATTATGTTATACATAGACAATATTATTTGCTTTAACCAAAATCGGATTAATAGGTTACAATAGCTAATAGTAAATGAACCTCTAAAGATAAAAAGGATGTTGTATGCAATACCGCTCTAAGACCTCAACTTCAGGCCGTAACATGGCCGGTGCTCGTGCCTTATGGCGTGCCACAGGTATGACAGATGGTGATTTTGACAAACCTATTATTGCCATTGCTAACTCATTTACTCAGTTTGTTCCAGGCCATGTCCATTTAAAAGATATGGGACAATTGGTAGCAAGAGAAATTGAAAGAGTCGGTGGTGTTGCTAAAGAGTTCAATACCATTGCTGTCGATGACGGTATTGCTATGGGTCACAGCGGCATGCTGTACTCGCTACCGAGTCGTGATTTAATCGCTGACTCAGTTGAATACATGGTGAATGCTCACTGTGCAGACGCTCTAGTTTGTATTTCAAACTGCGACAAAATTACACCAGGTATGTTGATGGCTGCTATGCGCCTAAACATCCCAGTAATTTTCGTTTCAGGTGGCCCAATGGAGGCGGGTAAAGTATTGGCTGAAGACTTAGCGCCAAGCCACAATCTAGACTCTCCTGTAAATGAAGACGGTAAAAAAATCCGTAAGCTAGACTTAGTAGACGCTATGATTGATGCTGCTGATGATAATGTTAGCGATGCAGATGTCCTAGAAATTGAGCGCTCTGCTTGTCCAACATGTGGTTCATGTTCAGGTATGTTTACAGCCAACTCTATGAACTGCTTGACTGAAGCTTTAGGTCTATCACTGCCAGGTAACGGCTCATTATTGGCCACTCATGCCAAACGTGAACAGTTATTCTTAGAAGCAGGTCGCCGTATTGTTGATTTAGCTAAGCGCCGTTATGAGCAAGACGATGAGTCTACACTGCCCCGCTCTATTGCCACCAAAGAGGCGTTTGAAAACGCTATGAGTCTTGATATCGCGATGGGCGGTTCAACCAATACTATTTTGCATTTATTAGCAGCCGCACACGAAGCAGAAGTTGACTTCAAAATGGCCGATATTGACCAATTAAGTCGCCGTGTGCCTTGCTTATCAAAAGTCGCCCCTGCAACGCAAAAATACCACATGGAAGATGTTCACCGCGCTGGTGGTGTTCTAGCTATTTTGGCTGAACTAAACCGTGCTGGTTTATTAACCACAGACATTCCAACCGTTCATGCAAAAACTCTGCAAGAAGCACTTGAGATGTGGGATGTGATGAATACTGACCATCCAAACCATCAAACTGCTCGTGATTTATACATCGCAGCACCAGGTGGGGTACGTACCACGCAAGCATTCTCTCAAAATAAAGCATGGTCTAACCTTGATCTAAACCGTGAGTCTGGCTGTATTCGCTCTGTCGACAATGCCTATTCTACTGACGGCGGTCTAGCAGTATTATTTGGTAATATTGCTGAACGTGGCTGTGTGGTAAAAACTGCCGGTGTTGATGACAGCATCTTAACGTTTACCGGTCGTGCTCGTGTGTTTGAATCGCAGGATGATGCCGTTGACGCTATTTTGGCCGATAAGGTTGTGGCTGGGGATATCGTCATTATCCGCTACGAAGGACCTAAAGGTGGTCCAGGCATGCAGGAGATGCTCTACCCCACTTCATACCTAAAATCAAAAGGTTTGGGCAAAGAGTGTGCCTTATTAACCGATGGTCGTTTCTCTGGGGGCACCTCGGGTCTATCAATCGGTCATGCTAGCCCAGAAGCCGCTGAAGGTGGTGCTATTGGCTTGGTAGAAGAAGGTGATACCATTCACATTGATATCCCTAACCGCAGTATCAATCTTGAAATCTCTGACAGTGAATTGGCAAAACGTAGAGAAGAAATGGAAGCCCGTGGTAGCCAAGCGTGGAAACCCGTTAGCCGTGAACGTCATGTGAGCCAAGCTTTACGTGCTTATGCTGCTATGACTACCAGTGCCGATACCGGTGCTGTACGTGATGTTAGTCAAGTTGAGCGTTAAACTGTAAATCATTGTTATTATAAAAAGTCAGCTTCGGCTTAATGCCTGTCAGTTAAGAGATTTTATAGCAGAATCGTGAAATTTGTTTTTTCTAGAGCCCCATATTTATGGAGTCATCTGGTTTTAAAAAACCATATCTCCGCTAAGTCTCTTGCTTAACTGACTGGCATTACCGCTTCGGCTGGCTTTTTTTATGCTTAAAACATATTATTTTTATAACCCATAAAAAACGCTTAACTTATAGAGTCAGTTTCCTGTAAAGTTATTATCTTATAGAGTGAGCATTGTGCTCTTTATACAGAATATAGAACCTCTATCACCTATTAAATAGGAAATACCATGAAGCTCGCAGAAGCATTATTGATCCGAAGTGATTTACAAAAAAAGCTGTTTCAATTAAAAGCACGCATTGCCAATAATGTAAAAGTGCAAGACGGTGATACCCCAAACGAAGATCCCAATGCGCTCATCATTGAAGCCAATCAAGTCATCACCGAGCTTGCCTTACTAATAGAGAAAATTCACCGCACCAATGCTTTGAGTCAAATCAGCGAAGGCGAATCTTTATTGAGCCTATTGAATAAAAGAGATGAATTGGAGATGCGTCATAAACTTTTAATCGACGCCATTGATATGGCCAGTAACGAAGCTGCCCGTTATAGCCCCCGTGAAATAAAATGGAAAGTGATGGTCTCTGTGTCAGCCCTACAGAAGCAAGCCGACGATTTGTCCATGAAGTTACGTAAATTAAATCTTGTTATTCAAGCCAATAATTGGCAAATAGATTTGATGCAATAAGTCCTATTATTCTCTTCTAACCTTCCCTTATTTGCTACAATAATAATTGGAACTGACTGGGCGAGTGTCAAACCCCTTACCGCCACAACAGGGGGTTGAAAATATTCTGTAGTGGTTGCTAAGCGTTGTGGGCAGGCGTGATTTTTTTACTACTCATGCCCAGCACCCCTCACTTTTCATACGTTACCTATTATAGCTTACTACCAGACACTGACAGTCAGTTTCTCCCTTTCAAGGTTATAAATTTACCAAATCACAAAACTTATTTGTTTTTCATTAACTAAAAAATAACGGTTTTTATTAGTTATTCCTTCATCATAGCTTTCCTTGATACTTTATAATTTATTGTATCCGCACTTAAAATAATCGTATCTCGCCCTAAAATAGCTGCTCTGCTCTAGCCTAACCTACCTATAGGTATAGGGTGCGACTTGTCTTTGTAGGAAGATAAAAAATTACTCTGCACACGACAAAAAAATCATCCCCACCGGATTTTCATAGGTTTAGGGGTTAAAAAGCTAACTAACTGTCGAAATACAGTCTTATCATTGTTAAAAAACACCAAACGAAGACCTTCAATCAATAAATCCAGACCAAGCGCAAACAAACTGGCTTGAGGTCGAGCGTTTGACTTCAGCTTGCGTTTTAACGGCTTATCTTTGTCTTTATAAATACCGACATGATAAGCCCAACAAAATGCTAAGGCGTTCACTGCGACTAATTTACTGACCCGATC
>NZ_FUGD01000037.1 GCF_900162815.1 Psychrobacter pasteurii
CTAAACTGTCAGTGAAACGACGCCGTATTAGGGCTTCTCAAAATCTTGATTATCGTGAGCAGGTTCTATTCGGGAGAGTTTTATAGTGCGATTGCCCTGCAATTGCTGAGTTATTGCTTGCGATTACGAGACACAAAAATCAGCCGTGCTTTCGGCGCGACCCACCATCTTAATGCTATGCGTGCCTGGATACTCAGATAGGTAACGATAATTAGCGCCGCCCTTATCTTCTAACACTTGCCCCTTACTGTCAGTAACCGTTTGCACATGACCGTCTGTGCTAATTACCAATTGCTGCGCTGCCGCCATCTCTACTAAAAACAATTCACCTGAGGTTAAGTCGCCCTGATAATGACCACAGTTACTGCCCTTTTCAAATATTACCTCACTGGTTGGCATCGCCTGAGCTGTTAAGCACACTAATGAGGCAACACTGGCCCAACACAGCTGAGTGCTGCTTTTTTTCATCATAATTTAGATATCACCATTTTAGATTTTAAGAGTGCGTCATTTTGCCCTAAACGCACGTTTTGAATTAAGCTTTTTGATTGAGTCTACATCCAGCCTAGCGCTCTTAGAGCCGCTGCCCCTATCGCCATACCAAATAAAGACACCACCGTTGTAAATGCTAAGATATTGGCCGCTAAAACTTCATTACCACCCATTGCCTTGGCCATAACATAACTGGCTGCAGCTGTCGGCGATGCCACCATTAAAAACAGCACGCCCATATGCACTCCAGTTAAGCCAAAAGCCAGTCCAACTACCACGGCAACGATAGGGGCAATCACAATACGCCCCACACTGGCCTGCATGGATAAGCCTGATAACGTCAGCATAGAACGGACATCGATTGTGGCACCCGCACAAATTAACGCCAAGGGTAGAGACAGCGCAGACAATAAAGCCCCAGTTTGGGTAATGACGTTGGGCAGCGCTGGCAAGTCCAACGTTGAAGACAGTAGTTTAAAGCCAAATGCTGCAATTAAGGAGAGGATCAAAGGGTTGGTAAATAACTTCTTAGTTAACATCATAGCGTAACTTTCACGCCGTGCAATCTGTTTTTCATCCGCTTCTGGATTTATGGCAGTACGACTTAACGTAATCACCGCTAAAATGTTAAATACCAAAGTAATCACGCCCATATAGACCGCGCCGATACTTAGCCCCTCTGGCCCATAAGCATTGGCAACAGTCGCTAGGCCAATAATAGCCATGTTACTGCGAAATACGCCTTGTACAAACACCCCTTTATCTTCAGGCCTTGTAATAAAAAACTTGGCGTAGAGCTCGGCCCCAAAGTAAAGCAGCATAGTCACTGCAAATCCAGCGCCTAGCAGGTTCAACTGCTCACTAAAGTTGACCTGACTTTCAATGACACTAAAAAACAGCAAACAGGGCAAAGCATAGTTAAATACAAGCTTAGAAGCTTGGTCAATAAATGCCTTACTAATCTGTCCTTTTTTGCGCATAAAAAAACCCAACCCCATGAGTACGAGGTTGGGCAGTACAATATTTAGAGCAAAAAGAATGGCATCAAGCATTGCTATCTCATCTGGATTTGGGGCGGTGCTATCGCCTTATGCTGTCAGGTTAGCAATCATTACTAAATCAGCTCAGTTTAGAGCGATTTAGCTGTCTAAAGTTGCCTTCGCTTTTTTCTGTTTTTTTAAGGTCATACCAAGAAGCTGGATGGCTGCTGGCGTGACACCACTGATGCGACTGGCCTGAGCTAAAGTTGCTGGGCGAATCTCTTGCAGCTTTTGTACAATTTCATTAGATAAACCTGAAACCACACTATAGTCAAAGTCCATTGGCAGCTGCGTATTTTCTAAACGCTTCATCTGATCAATGTCTTCTTGTTGACGACTGATATAGCCGGCATATTTCACTGAAATTTCGATTTGCTCGCCCACATCAGCTGCCACATCGGCTCCAGTTATCGCTGCAATGTCATCAAAGCCTACATTAGGGCGCTTTAATAAGTCATAAGCGGTAGACTCTTTTGATAAGTTTTCACCAGTGCGCTCAGAGAACTTCTTACCCAATTCATTATTTGGGGTTGCCCACAGCTCTTTTAGACGGCCGGATTCAGCAGCAACTGACTCCATTTTATTTTGATAAGCTTCCCAGCGAGTATCATCAACTAAGCCTAAAGTACGACCAATTTCAGTCAAACGCTGATCGGCATTATCTTCACGCAGCAATAAGCGGTATTCTGCACGGCTGGTGAACATACGGTACGGCTCTTTGGTGCCATGAGTAATTAAGTCATCAACCAATACGCCCAGATAAGCTTGGTCACGGCGCGGTGTCCAGCTGTCCATTACCGGATTATCTTGGGTAGATAAAGCGGCATTTACACCCGCTAGTAGCCCTTGCACCCCTGCTTCTTCATAACCTGTAGTACCATTAATTTGACCGGCAAAATACAGGCTATCAATAGACTTGGTTTCAAGCGTTGGCTTGAGGCTTTGTGGGTTAAAGTAATCATATTCAATGGCATAGCCTGGACGA
This sequence comes from Psychrobacter pasteurii, assembly GCF_900162815.1. Lineage (GTDB taxonomy): Bacteria > Pseudomonadota > Gammaproteobacteria > Pseudomonadales > Moraxellaceae > Psychrobacter > Psychrobacter pasteurii. The sequence continues at coordinate 2,518 of NZ_FUGD01000037.1, forward strand.
GTAATATGTGCGTTCTCTAAGCCTGCCATAGTACGAATGAACTCTAGCTGCACATCAAATGGCAAACTGGTAGAGATACCATTAGGGTACAACTCATGGGTGGTTAGCCCTTCTGGCTCAATAAAAATCTGATGGCTGTCTTTATCGGCGAAGCGATGGATTTTATCCTCAATAGAAGGACAATAACGAGGACCCACCCCTTCAATATCACCTGAGAATAAAGGTGAGCGGTCTAAATGTCTGCGGATAATGTCGTGAGTTTTCTCATTGGTATAGGTAATGAAGCAATTGACCTGCTCTGGGTGCATGGTCACATCACCCATAAAGCTCATTACTGGCAGTGGCGTATCGCCTGGCTGCTCTTTCATTACACTAAAATCTACCGTTCTGGCATCAATACGAGCCGGCGTGCCTGTTTTTAGACGACCCACAGGTAGTTTTAATTCACGCAAACGCTCAGCCAGCTTAATAGAAGGCTGGTCACCGGCGCGGCCACCTTTTGAGTTATCCAAACCAATGTGAATCACACCCCCTAAGAAGGTGCCTGAGGTCAGTACCACAGTTTTGGTACGGAAGATAATTCCCGTCGAGGTAACTACCCCACAAGCTTTACCATTTTCGACCAAGATATCATCAGCGCCTTGTTGGAATAAATCCAAGTTGGGCTGATTTTCTAAGGTATGGCGAATGGCAGCTTTGTATAAGATACGGTCGGCCTGAGCACGAGTAGCACGTACTGCGGCCCCTTTACGACTGTTCAACACGCGAAATTGAATGCCTGCTTTATCGGTAGCCAAGGCCATAGCGCCGCCTAAAGCATCAATCTCACGCACCAAATGTGACTTACCAATTCCCCCAATAGCAGGGTTACAGCTCATCTGGCCTAAGGTTTCAATACTGTGTGTCAACAATAACGTCTGAGCGCCCATACGCGCTGCTGCTAGTGCTGCTTCGGTACCGGCATGCCCGCCACCGATGACGACAACATCATACGATTTAGGATAAGTAATACCAGAGGTATTTGATGGAGTAGTTGATGACATAAAGACGCCTCGCCTGCTGTTTTCAGCAATTACTGAATGGGAAGTTCACTCAAAAATAGAGTAACAGATAATTATAACAAAATTAGGCCATCATCTGTAGACAAAATTCGACCAACAAACCCATAAATTTATTAAGGTTATCAGCGGTTATTTATTAGTAATTGGTTAGTAGCTGATTAATAACTGGTCAGTAAAATCACGCACTCTTAAGCGGCTAAGGTTATCTATTTGTAGTTTAAATGGGTGTGGGTTGTACAACTTAGCTAGACCTTGAAATAATGGGTAATAAAATTTCACATTCTGGGTCTACAACCTAGCGTGTAATAGCGGTACGCTTAGCGCCTTATCCGTATTGTTATCTGCAACTTACTGCTATTTAACTATTTGATTATTAGCCATAAATTACTATCTGCTCTGTAATATATTATTTTTTATTCTTATTACTTTTGTCATTAACACCTTGAGGACTGCATGAAAACCCTTATAAAAACAAACTCTAACCTCCCCTCTGGCACCGCAATTAAGACCTTATTGGTCGCTAGTATTACAGCAACGGCCTTAACGGCTTGCAACAGCTTACCTCATGCTTCTGACGCATCCTCAACTCAATCTTCTGTGAGTAAGACAACTTCGAAAAACGCTTCTAAAGATAAAGAGACGCAATTTCCGGCCGATGCCAGTCGTCACCAATACCAATTAGATAATGGCTTAAAAGTTATTATTAAAGAGGACCATAGAGCTCCTGTGGCAATGACTCAGCTTTGGTATGGCGTAGGTTCTACTGATGAACCAGAAGACAAAGGGGGTATTTCCCATTTGTTAGAACACATGATGTTCAAGGGCACAGAAAAAGTTTCTGGCGCTGACTTTGATAGATTGATAGCCAAGTTTGGTGGCGATCACAATGCCTTTACCAGCTACGACTACACTGGGTATTACGAAATGTTCCCAGTCAACCGTCTAGAATTGGCTTTGGAGCTAGAGGCCGATCGTATGACCAACTTACGCTTTGATAGTGATGAATTCGTACAAGAGTTTGAACAAGAGCGCAACGTGGTTATGGAAGAGCGTCGCCAACGTACTGACGACAATCCGCTGGCTAGAGCCTTTGAAAAATTCCGTAAACTGGCCCTGCCAAATAGCCCAAAGGGTGAATCTGTTATCGGGCCTATGCAGGAAATTGCCAATACCGATATCAAAGATTTAGAAAAATGGTACAAAACTTGGTATGCCCCAAACAACGCAACCTTAGTTATCGTTGGTGATGTTGATCCTCAGCAAACCTTAAAAAAGGTTGAGAAGTACTTTGGCGCTTTACCTAGTAAGCAAATCCCTGAGCGTCCTTCGGTACTACAAAAAGGCTGGCGTGGTTACCAACAACAAACCCTGCAAGAAACTGTCAATGTGCCTACGTTAATCATGGCGTTTAATGTGCCGACTTTGCACAGCGCCCTGACTACTGACCTGCCCGCTAAGGAAGTATACGACCTATTAATGATGCAATTTATCATGGACGGAGGCTATGCTGCTCGTCTAGAGAAGCATTTGATCCGCGAGCAGGGGTTATTGGCTTCCGTAGTTTCTTACTATGATTTGTATGAACGTGGCGATGGCTTATTCATGATTCAGGCCACACCACGCGAAGGAGTAACTTTGGCTCAGGCCCAGCAAGCCATTTTAGAGCAAGTAGATAGATTTAAAACGGAAGCTATTAGTGACAAAGAGTTAGAACGTGCACGTAACAATGCGGTTAAAGGCTTCGTCTTTGCACAAGACAGCATGGCCGGCCAAGCCTATATGATTGGTAACCTACAGTCTCGAGGCTTAGATGATCGCCTAATTCATACCTTGCCGAAGGAGTTGGCAGGTATCAGCAGTAAAGACATTAATGAGGCAGCCAATAAATACTTGGTAAAAGACAATCTAACTGTAATGCATATTGAACCAGTCACTGACCCAAGCACTGCCGATAAATAGTTTTTGCCAATAAATAAAGTGGCTACCTGCCCTGTATTTATACAGAATCTTTATTTATACAGAACATATTCCTGAAAACTAATATAAAAATTGAAAGCTATAACACCCAAACACGGATTTGATATGAAATCATACTTACGCCCTTCTTATTGTTTTAAGCCAATTATCGTGGCCAGCTCACTAATAATTTCAGCTGGACTGCCTTCATTTAGTGCCAATGCTGCACCAGAGTTACCCAGTGGCGAACATGCTAAAAGCGATGTTGATATCACCCAGCCCATCAAAGCACTGGATAATCTATCTAGCTTAAAAAATGAGAAGAAATTAGACTTCTCTATTCCTAAATTTCAGCATTTCACTACAAACAACGGGGTGCCCGTTATTTTCTTTCAGACCAATCAATTGCCTATTGTCGATGTCGATCTAAGGTTTAACGCGGGTAGTGCTCGCGATGAAAGTATCCGTAAAGATAGCTTTGGCCTTGCCAGCATGGTGGCAGACTTACTCACCAAAGGTACCAAGAATTTGGATGAAACTCAGTTTGCTGAAGCCACAGAGCAATTAGGTATTGAGCTTGGTAGTGCGGCTTATAAAGACCAGTTTGTGATTAATCTACGTAGTTTATCTGAGAGCGATAAATTAGACCCCGCTTTAAAGCTATTAAGCGAAGTGCTAAGTGAGCCGAGATTTGATGCCAAGGTTTTAGAGCGTAGTAAAGCTCAGCAAGTCTTGGGGCTAAGGCAGATGATGCAAAACCCTTCTTATCTGGCCAGTCTTACCTTTAATAAAACGCTGTATGGCCCTCACCCCTATGCCCACCCTTCTTATGGCACCATAGACAGCATTCCTAGCATTGAGACAAAGGACCTACAACGCTTCCATGACACTTATTTAGTGGCTCAAAATGCCAGTTTAAGTATCACTGGGGACTTAAGCTTACAGCAAGCCAAGCAAGCCGCTGAGACCATTACTAAGCAATTGGCTCAGGGTAAACCAGCGCCAAAGCTGCCCAACCCTACCCCTATCAAAAGTAGTAAATGGGTGCATGTAGATTATGACAGCGACCAAACTTCAGTAATTATCGGTCAGCAAGGTTATAACGTCAGCAAAGACCCGACGCAGCTGCAGCGCAGTACTGACTTTAGTATTGGTAATGAAATTCTAGCCGGTAGCGGATTTAACTCACGCCTAATGGGTAAGATACGTAAAGAGCTGGGTTATACCTACGGCATTTATGGCAATATGACCGCCATGCAAGCTCCTGGTCCTTACGCCATCAAGTTCTCTACCCGTAACGAAAAAGCAGATGAGGCCATCAAGGCCACACTGCAGACGGTAAAAGACACCTTGAAGCAAGGGGTTACTGACGAAGAGTTCAAACTAACTCAAGAAAGCCTCATCAATAGATATCCTATGGGCTTCTCAAGCAATGCTGGTATCAATGGCATGCTAGGTGTACTTAACTTCCACAAGCTACCCGATACCTACATCACCAACTATATCGATCGTGTAGAGAGCAGTAATGTAAATCAGGCGAACAAAGCGCTTCAAGAGACGTTAACGCCAGACAAATTCATTATTGTTACCGTTGGCAAGCCTGATATTGCTAAGAATTCTGAACTAAACAAGCTTAAATAATACGTCTAAATCGTAGGCTTAAAGGTCAGTGAGTATAGTTAATATCTCATAATTTCAAACCATAAAAAAAGACACCTTTAAAGGTGTCTTTTTTTGTCAATCAGTAGACAACGAATCAATGACGGCTTACTGCACGTTTATGGTCACATCATAATCTATCGGGCTACTCATATACTCAACCCCCTCATAGCTTAGGCGTATTACATATTTGTCTGCCTGATTGACCAAGTAACTGCCATTGGCAAAATCATAATAAACCGGACTAATCAAATTAGCCGCAATCTGCCTTGGATGGCTTTCTATAGATATTCTCTGCCCTTTTTTTGGGTAAATATAGTAGTCACAATAGGTGTCTCGCATCACCTCATTTTTACGAACTATTTGTGTCGAATCTATTGGAGAATTAACCAGCTTCGGGCACTTATCTTGCTTAGCTGCAGCCAACTTAGCTTTATCAATCGCAACAGAGCCACTAATGCTTTTCATAGTGAACTCACTATCAGTCTCTTCCGCGGCTTCCACAGGACCCAATCGCCCTGCTTGACTTAAGGAAGACAGATTGGCTGCCTCAATTCTTGGTAATCCTGAATCTGTTATATCTCGCCACTCTTCGTTGGCCTGGTTTTTATGGAGTAAAGTATCAGCGGGTTTACAGGCCATGACGGTAGTAACTGCAATAAAACAACTAAGTACGGCCAGATACGATGATGATCTTATATTCAAATCTTATGCCTCAAATAATATATGCCTTCTTACGTCTTACAATGACTTAAAAACGAATGATTTTACATAAGGAGTTTTAAGGTAATGAATTAAAGACAATTTACGGAAGGGAGTGTTAAGCCAAAAGTAACAACACTTCAGCTTAATGAAGCTGATATACATAAAATGGCTTAACACACATTATACACGATTTTTACATAAGTATTAAGAATATTATCACAACACAGGTTGACTTAATTTAAATAGCGACAATAAGAGCCAGCGTCAGAGTTGGTAGCGCCCCAATAACGATAACCTTGGGTGTCTAAATGAATCGCTCCCGTGGCATATAGCCCCAAACCAAAGTTATATTTTTCACCTTGGCTTGACCAAAACTGACACAGTCTTTCTTGCATGGCACTTTTATACCAAGGCTGTCCTTCATACTCAGGCACCCAAATATCGATAGCACCATTACTCATATGTTTACTGGCTGCAGCTCCTCCTGCACAAGCGTTCAAAGACGGAGAGCGATAGGTTGATCTAATCTCAGCTGTCGGCGGCAGGACGCCCTGCTTTTTTAGATCATCATATAATCTTAAAGTCGCAATCATATTTGACCACAACTCATAAGGCGGTAATTGATACTGCTCATAGCCACAACGCTCCCAACTACGGGCTGTGGTTAACAGCTGATCAAAAGGAGGAACGGCCTGCTCACCCAGATAATTTGCCAAATAGCGTTTGTATTGCTCAACCTCATTGGCTCGATAAGAGCTGATATTTAACCACTGCACATAGTTGTAGTTGGTTTCGCCAAAAGAATGTGACTGCCCATAAGTTGAAGAAGAGCCGCCAAAGGGTCTAATTCTGGTGTTTTGCTCAATGGTTAATCTATCAGACTCTCGAATTAAGTTACCCAAGCTATCGGTTTTAGCAGCTTGGTGGTTGCCCCCTTTAGGGGTGCGATTATTGACGTTATTATTACTAACCACCCTTATCTTTCTTTGCTCGTTGACATTCGCTCCTGACGTATCTGAGGTCGTAGTACAGCTGGTGCTTAACAGAGCAAGTGATGCAATGATGCCTAAAGAGTATTTCATCGTGCTTTTCATAGCTTCGTAGTTTCCAGTCATATTATTATTGTCAAAGGGGTCAACAGGCAATCGTGAGGGTTAGCCAGTAGTTTGAAAATGTGGGATAAAGATAGAACATTGATACTATCAAATTTGCTACAGTCACGCTAAACTATAGCGTCTCACTTCTTACCAAACTATTGCTGTTATTTAGATAATTTGCTATCTAGATGTCTACAACAATACTGCCCTTAGTAAAATGAGTAAATCTGGTAATGATATCCCGTGATTAGAACCCCTTCCCTTTGCTAACTCAATAATAAACTGCCTTATGTCAAAGCAACAACAGTATCGATTTTCTCGACAAACCCATCATTTTGGCCGAGACGATAGCATTAGTATCTGGGAACGCATTCACATTGACCCCTGGCTAATGCTACTTCTGCTCACCTTGAGTTTTATTGGTCTGGCTATTTTATACAGTGCCTCAACTCAAGATGTGTCCATGGTTATTCGCCAGTCTGTCAGCTACTTGCTAGGCTTCACCATCATGATTGGCATGGCTCAGATTCCCCCTGGTGTCTATCGAAACTTCACCCCGTTTTTTTATATTATCGGTCTATTTTCATTGGTATTGGTAGAGCTGATTGGTGAAGTGCGTATGGGGGCACAGCGTTGGATTGATATTCCAGGATTTGGTAGTGTTCAGCCCTCTGAATTCTTAAAGCTTGGGCTGCCCATGATGTGTGCTTGGTATCTGTCTAGACGAGACTTGCCGCCCAACCTTATCACGGTAATCTCAACTCTGGCCATCATTATTTTGCCGGTATTACTCATTGCCAAACAGCCTGACTTGGGCACCTCGCTATTGGTGGCTGCCAGCGGAATATTCGTGTTGTTTTTGGCAGGATTGCCTTGGTGGATGATTGGCTCAGCTGTGGCTATGATGATTCCCACAGTATGGGTTGGCTGGACCTTTTTGATGCGTGACTATCAAAAACAGCGGGTATTAACCTTATTTAATCCAGAAGCTGACTTGTTAGGTGCCGGCTGGAACATCACTCAGTCAAAGACAGCCATTGGCTCTGGTGGACTCACTGGTAAAGGCTACTTAGAAGGCACACAGTCACACCTACACTTCCTTCCTGAAGGCCATACCGACTTTATTATCGCGGCTTTCTCTGAAGAGTTTGGCTTATTAGGCGTGAGCGTCCTGATGTTTATTTACTCTTGTATTTTGATACGCTGCTTATATATCGCAGCCATTCACGTTGACACCTTTGGTAGATTATTGGCCGGTGCTATTGCCATGTCTTTCTTTGTCTACATCTTTGTCAATATTGGTATGGTAGGCGGTATTCTACCTGTGGTTGGGGTTCCGCTACCTCTGGTGAGCTATGGGGGAACGGCAATTATCACTTTAATGGCAGGCTTCGGGCTACTTATGTCTATATACACTCATAACACTCGATAAGTCATTAAGATTCAGTAACTTAACCTCCAATCATTCAGCCACTCAGTCACACTGACAGTCCCCATAACTTTGTCTATTCAACTCCTATCCCAAATCTTTTGGATAGGAGTTTTTTTATATAGTCTTTGTAAGTTTTACATCCATTATTAGCGACACTCTTTGTCGTATAGAATCTGACTGACCCCTTAATCCATAGGTCTGACCCTTATATTTGTTATCATAACTTTCTATAGTTAATAGGATAAAAATATGGGTTCAATTAATTATGAAAGGTTACAAGGCAAATTAAATATTTTGGCAGATGCTGCTAAATATGATGTGTCTTGCTCCTCTTCTGGCAGTACTCGAAAGAACCAAGGAGGCAGTCTAGGCGATGCTTCTAAATCAGGGATTTGTCACAGCTACACCGAAGATGGTCGCTGTGTCAGCTTACTGAAAATACTTCTAACCAATCACTGCATCTACGACTGTGCCTACTGCACCTCAAGACGCAGTAATGATACGCCTCGAGCTGCCTTTAGTGTCGAAGAGGTGGTTGAATTAACCATGCAATTTTATCGCCGCAACTATATTGAAGGGCTGTTTTTAAGCTCAGGTATTTTTAAAGATGGTGACCATACCATGGAGCGTCTGGTCGAAGTGGCTAAGCTGCTGCGTACTCGAGAAGGCTTTAATGGTTACATTCATCTAAAGACCATTCCAGGGGCAAGCAAAGAGCTGCTGCATCAAGCCGGCTTATACGCAGACCGTCTAAGCGCCAATATCGAGATACCCACTAAGTCTGGGCTTGCCTTATTGGCCCCAGAAAAAAGCCATGAACAGCTCCAAGCTCCGCTGCAAACCGTAAAAGAAGAAATCATTACTATCAAAGACAGCCGTAAGAAGCACAAGTCAGCACCAAAATTCACCCCTGCGGGTCAGACCAGTCAAATGATTGTTGGTGCCAGTAACGAAACTGACTTGCAGGTAATACAGCTTTCTAATCACTTTTACAAAAAATACGATCTTAAACGTGTCTATTATTCTGGCTATGTCCCCATGTTAGAGGACAGCCGCTTGCCAGCTATTGGTACGCCTGTGCCTATGGTTCGTGAAAATCGTCTGTATCAGGCTGACTGGTTAATGCGCTTTTATGGCTTTGGGGCTCATGAAATCTTAGATCCAGACGATCCCTTCTTAGATTTGGAGTGTGACCCTAAGCTGGCTTGGGCGATTCGGCATCGTGAGCATTTCCCCGTTAATATTCAAACCGCGCCGTACGAAGTTATTGTCCGAGTTCCCGGTATTGGCGTCAAAACCGCTAAAAAGATTGTCAAAGCCAGACGCTTTAATCAAATAACTCTTGAGCATCTAAAAAAGATGGGCGCAGCAGGCAATCGTGCTAAGTACTTTATTGCTACCACTGGCAAAAACGAACACCTAGCTCATTTAACTCGAGACAACTTTAGGCAGTATGTCTTAGCCCAAACTCAAACCAAGTTCAAAGACCAACGCAGTGGTCAGCTTGCTCTGTTTTAACGGCAATTCCTATTAAACGAGCAGCCAAACTTGAATGATAAAGTTGAACAAACCAATGTCACAATCCAGCGCGCCCGCAGTAACTCCACCGACCCTCATTGTCTATGAATCTAGCTTTGAGGGTTGGCTGAGTGCTGTATTTTACGTTTACGAGCAGAAGCTGCAAAATCAGCCGTACTTAAAGCTGGTAGACAGTAGTGATTATCAGCCCTCTTTGATTGATACCGCTACTTATGTCGCTACCGATGATGATAAAGCTCAAAGAGTGCTCACCAAATTAAATACTTTATTGGGCCGGTCAGGGATGCGACAACTACTTTGGGGCTTTTTGTCTGAAAAGCCTGAAATTGGGAGCACCTTATTTCAGGTCGTCAAATACGCCCTAGACTACCCCAATCGCCAGGTGTTACAAGATTTAGGTAACCTAGCGGTTCTAGAATTGGCACAAACCGTTAAGTCCGTAGGGCGCGAAAAGCATCGCATGGAAGCTTTTGTACGTTTTGAGCATACTACCGAAGACATTTATTTTGCCCGAGTAGAGCCTGACTTTAATGTCTTGCCCTTAATTGGCGAGCATTTTCGCCAACGTTATCAGGATCAGCAATGGGCTATCTATGATATCAAGCGTGGCTATGGTATTTTTTATGATCAATCCAAAGCAATAAATAACAAGCCAGCAGAACTACAAACCATAGTCGATGTGGCAGATGAAGTGTTATTAAATCCCAGTAGCTTACATAGCGAGCGGGAAAAACAATATCAAAAGTTCTGGCAAGGCTATTTTGCCAATGTTAATATCAAAGAGCGTAAGAACCCTCGCTTACACAGACAGTATCTGCCCCAGCGTTATTGGAAATACTTAACTGAAAAACAAGTCCTGCCCAATGCTGAGCATCTTAATCAATCACGCTAATTGTAAAGCCTACGTAAATTTAACAGGCACCTTGTTTTTTAGTTCATTTTCACTGACAATGTGCTCAATTCATTGATTGCCTTGTCACCCATTAATCTGCCCAGTTGCTATTATGAAAGTCATGCGCCTGCTCTCCTCTTTAAAGCACGACGAATCCGAGCGCGGAATTTTTCATCTTGGGCGGGCTTTGGTCAAACGTGGTCACACCTCAATTATTGTCTCATCAGCCGACACCGATCATGAGCTGGTCAAACGTCTGGAGCGGGATGGCAATATCTATCATCAGTTATCTCTTGAGAAGAAATCTTGGCTGTCTCTACGCCAGATTTGGCCATTACGCCACCTTATCGAAAAGCATCAGCCAGATATTATTCATATCCACTCTCGTACGCCTGCTTGGATTCTGCACTGGGCACTTAGACGTGCCAAAGTAGCCCGCAAACCCAAACTGGTTGCTACCATGTATGGCTTTTATCCTCTAAACAGTTATGCGCGAGCCCTACTTAACGTCGACTGTCTGATTACCGTCTCTGATAGCGTGAGTGATTATTTATCAAAAGGCTTAAAGGAAGTTAAAAATCCGCCTCGCTCCATCATTCGTATTTATCGCGGCGTAGATACCCGTAACTTTCCTTATCGCTATAATCCTTCCGTATATTGGATTCATAGAACTTTTGCTGAATACCCGGAGCTTGAGCACAAAAAATGGTTGCTGTTCCCCACAGTAATAGGTCAAGAGTATGGGCAAGAGTGGCTAATCGACATCTTGGGCAACTTAAGTGAAGACTTCCCTAACTTACATATCATTATTATGGATGATGACTCACGCCGCGATGTGGTGCATGAAGAATTCATGCAACGAATCAATGCCTTAGAGTTAAGAGATAAGTTTACTTTTATTGGTACCAAGCACAATGATATGCGTGAATGGTTGGCGGCTTCAAACTTGGTACTAGGCTTAGCCAATCAGCCTGAATCTATTGGTATTAATGTCCTCCAGGCCATTCATTTGGGTACGCCTGTGGTAGGCTGGAATAAAGCAGCTTTTAATGAGATTTTAAAACCGCTTTATCCGCAAGGTTTGGTAAAAGAAGATACCGCCTACGCTTTATGCAAAATTATCCGTATTCAATTAGAAAACGCCATGCGCCCCCAAATTACTGATAAATTCACCATGCAGCAAATGATTGATGAGACCTTAGAGGTTTATAAATCTTTATCTGAAAGTGACGCATCAAAGCCTTTAGAGCCTGCTGTAAAAAGCAGGTCGACGCAAAAAGAAGAGTCTTTGAAAATCAAAAGGTGAAAAACAAAAAAGAAAAAACCCAAGTCTAGGGCAGAGACTTGGGTTTTGGGGCGCTATTTAACTCTTATTATTATTATTTTCCTTCCGGCTAATCCTTAGCCAAACTTCTACGTAAACTTGATACGATTTAATCTACAGGGCAATAGATCAACTCATCTCTGCTGCAAATCCTAACAGCTCGTCTACGTAAATCAACCAACACCGCTATCCATGCCATCCTTGTGTTGATGAGCCCATTGTATGCTGTTGTCGGGGTGCTGCCTAGCAGGCAAAAGCCCATTTTCACGTAAGCAAATGCTTACATCGATAAAAGGGCTGATGGCCCCTTATCTGACAACTGTGTGTTTGCCACCAGCTACTTCGTTCAGCTCCTCTTGTTGCTGTTCAGCGGCAGCTTCGGCATGCTCTTGAGACAAGCGCTCGCCTTCTTCTTTACCCTCTTCTATTTTGGCTTCCGTGTCTATTTTATCCTTCACGCTGGCTTCAGTGGCGTTCTCTTCTTGTTCTGCAGTAGCACAGGCCTCATATTGCAAAGTCGTCATAACTGGGAAGTGGTCTGAGCCTATAGAAGGTAAGCGCTCAATATTTACTAAAGTAAAACAAGGGCTATGGAAGATATGATCTAACGCCCAGCGTAAAAAAGGAAAGTTAACATGGAAGGTGTTGATAAAAAACCGGCCAATGCGGGGGTCTAATAATCCTGAAATCCGCTGGAACATAAGCGTTGTTTTTGACCAAGCCACATCGTTTAAGTCACCGGCTAAAATAGCGGTTTGATTATTTTCATTAATATGTCTACCTACCATTAATAGCTCAGCATCACGGGTGGTCGATTTATCCGCCTCTGTTGGGCTTGGTGGCATAGGATGTAGGCAATAAAGCCAAATAACCTCATCGTTGGGCAGTCGTAGCTGAGTATGTATCGAGGGAATATCGTCAATCAATAAGTATTTGACCTCAGGATCAATCAGCTCAAGCTTCGAATATAGATGCATGCCGTATAAGTTATCTAAAGGCACTTTGACATTATAAGGATAGTCCGGCTCGATAACGCTTAGTGCATCTTGCCATTTTTGATCCGACTCTAGGGTGATTAGAATATCCGGATTTTTTTGCTGCACTAAATCTACTAAGGCCTGAGTATTGTCATTGGGCGTCAATACGTTCGATACCATTAATTTTATCTGCACCGCATCAGGTATCGGTAAAGCTTGGCGCACCTCTTTTTTCCACAGTCGGGTATAAGGCAAGACCATACGTAATTGCAGCCCTACCGCCCCTATCAAGGCAAGCAGCAGTACCACATCCCAACTTTCCCACTGTGGCGCCAATACCAATAAGCCGACAAGACTGACCAATCCAATGACTAAGATTTGTATCCTTGGAAAGTCAACACCCCTTATCCACCAATGATCTAAAGGCAATAACCCCCATACACTGACGAAGACCACCAAGCCTGCCAGTATTTGGAAGATAAAATAGAGTGTATCGAACATAAACCACCAATTTTAAAAAATAAATTTTTAGTAAAAAAGAAGAATCCCTTATAAGGAGAATTAAACTGATATAGTCACAAAGTACAGCCACAAAGCGATAAAAATAATTATCGCTTTAAGTCAGCACAATAATACAGAAATTCTAACCAATATATAAACAAATTGGTAAATATAGTTCTATCATATAATTTATAACAAAAAAATTGTTAAAAATTAAAGGCCAACTCTTGCAATTTAACTCATATCAAGGCAATGTAAACGGTTGCGTATTAGAAGTTTGTTGCCCCCAATAAGCAGCAAAGGATAAAAATACGGCAAATTCAGATACAGCGTCGGTTGTTTATTTAGGGCTAGGCTTATCTGGGCTTAACGTTATTAATCTAACAAATAATTTTAGCTAGATACACAAAGGATATATTCATGAGTCAATTAAAAGTGGGTCTTGTTGGATGGCGTGGCATGGTAGGTTCTGTGCTAATGCAGCGTATGGTAGAAGAGAATGATTTCGCTAATATCACACCTATTTTCTTTTCAACCAGTAATGCTGGTGGCGATGCCCCTACCTTTGAGGGCATTAAACACACTGAAGCCAGTGCCAAGTTAAAAGATGCTCATGATATTGAAGCACTAAGCAACTGTGATGTGATTATCACCTGTCAAGGCGGCGACTATACCACAGCCGTCCATGGCCCATTACGTGACTCTGGATGGACAGGGTATTGGGTAGATGCAGCCAGTAGCTTACGCATGGAAGACAATAGTGTCATCGTTTTAGACCCAGTAAACCGCTCCGTTATCGACAGTGCTCTACAAAACGGCACCAAAGACTTTATCGGTGGCAACTGTACCGTCTCGTTAATGCTTATGGCCATCGGTGAGCTATTTAACCGCGGCTGGGTTGAGTGGGTATCGGCCATGACTTATCAGGCGGCCAGTGGCTCAGGTGCCAACAATATGCGTGAATTAATCAGCGGCATGGGCATGTTACGTGATGCGGTAGCTGATGAATTAGCTGACCCAGCGAGTGCTATTTTGGCCATCGATAAAAAAATTGCTGAAACTCAGCGCAGTGGCGATTTCCCAACCCAATACTTCGGTGTGCCTTTAGCAGGAAGCTTAATTCCTTATATCGATAGCCAGCTTGAAAACAAACAATCTCGTGAAGAGTGGAAAGGCGGCGTTGAAACCAACAAAATCTTGAACAATGAGGGCGATAGCATCATTCCTATTGATGGCTTATGCGTACGCGTGGGCTCTATGCGCTGTCATGCTCAAGGCTTAACCATTAAGCTTAAAAAAGACATTCCTTTAGAGGAAATCGAAGCGGCCCTAAAAAATAGCGGAAATCAGTGGTTAGATCTAGTAGAAGACGATAAAGAAGCCACCATGCAGCGTCTAACTCCTGTGGCAGTAACAGGAACGCTAACTGTTGCCCTAGGACGCTTACGTAAGCTAAATATGGGCCCTGAGTACCTAGGTGCCTTTACTGTTGGTGACCAGCTATTATGGGGCGCAGCAGAGCCATTACGCCGCATGCTAAACATCATCCAGCAGTCTAATGCGTAATTGTCTGTCCTAGTCAGTCTATCCGTTAATATCTAACTTGTTAATTAATTGATTGATAGATAGATAAAAAAACCCCCAACTAATAAGTTGGGGGTTTTTATTTTAGCTTAAGATTGGTTTACAGCTTAACCTAGAAGAGTGGTAATAAAGACGATAACTACGCCGATAGGTGCCACAAACTTAGCAATTAACTGCCACAGTGACCAACCGCCACCTGACAAGCCAAGCTCTTGACGCACGCTTTCTTGATTCATTACCCAGCCTGCAAACACAATGGCTGCTAAACCTGCGATAGGCAACATGAACTTACTGGTTAACTTATCTAAGAAATCAAAGATATTGTTACCGAAAATCATAACCTCTGACCACATATTGAATGACAATAGCGCCGCCACACCCAATAACCAAATAGCAATACTGGCCACCACAACGGCAGTCGTACGGCTCATTGACGTACGCTCTTCTAAGAACTCAATAGAAGGCTCAATTAATGAGATTGATGAGGTTAAGGCAGCAAAGGTGATTAATAAGAAGAACAAAGCTCCTAATATCGCACCTGCCGTCATACTACCAAAAGCAATCGGTAAGCTGACAAAGATTAGGCCAGGTCCCGCAGCAGGGTCCATACCATGACTAAAGATAATTGGGAAAATAGCCAAACCAGCAGCAAGAGCAATGACGGTATCAAGAATAACCACAGTACGTGCCATGCTTAATAGACTGATGTCCTTACCTAAGTAGGAACCATAAGTTACCATGATGCCCATACCCAATGATAAGGTAAAGAAGGCGTGTCCTAGTGCAGACAGATAAATATCTGAAGCGCCTTCACCAAATAGCTTGGTCACATCTGGGGCGAATAAGTAACTCAATGCTTCACCAAAGCCACCGTTGAATAAGTTATAACCAACGATTACTAATAAAATAATGGCCAATAATGGGATCATTACTTTAGCGGCTCTTTCAATACCCCCAGTTACCCCAAGGGCCACAATGCCCGCTGTGATAATCATGAATAATGTGTGCCAAATGGTTAACGTAGTTGGAGAAGCCAACATGGTGTTGAACACCCCTTCTACCGCTGCCCCATCTAAACCATTAAACTGACCAGAAGCCAGCTTGGTCATATAATTTAAAGCCCAGCCCCCAATAACACTATAGAAAGATAGAATTAGGAATGCGCCTAAAATTCCGACCACACCCACAATCGCCCAATTGCGACTCTTTCCCTCTGAAGCAGCTACAGTAGCATATGAGTCCATCGGGTTACGTTGACCACGACGACCAATCATCCACTCTGCTATCAAGATTGGGAAGCCAATTAAAGCAATACACACCAGATAGGCCAGTACGAAAGCGGATCCTCCACTTTCACCAACCATATATGGGAACTTCCAAATATTACCTAAACCCACAGCAGAACCAACGGCGGCCATAATAAAGCCGACACGAGATCCCCATTGAGCGTGATGCTGTTTGTTTGACATTTTAATCCTCCAGCCATCCAAGGCTTACACTTTATCTGTCTTATTTCCTTTTTAGACAGTAATTGAAGTCACTGACTACAGCCAATTACTTGGCTTTATAGCAATATGTATTTACATCCTTTTACAAAGTTAGTCTGTTTCATAAGCGATTAAATGTCAAGCGACTAAAAACTAAAAAAGCCATAACTAAAAGTTATGGCTTTGGTTTAACTTAACTAATAATAGTTTTCAATTAACTAAATTATCGAGTAATACCTCGGTTACTTTTAACTAAAGAATCTATTAACAATTGAACTTTTGGTTCCTGTGGTAAGTAGTCCACATTCAATTCTTGAATCACCTGCTCTGTGGTTTTACCAGATTTAAAAATCAGTTTATAAGCAGCTCTTAGGGTATTAATCGTCTCTTTTGACCACTGTTTGCGGCGCATACCCTCAATATTGAGGCCATGTGCTGCCGCTGGATTACCAGAAACAAGAGTCATTGCCGCCACATCTTTGAGAATAACACTGCCACCGCCGACAAGACTGTAGTCCCCTATCTGACAAAATTGATGTACCCCAGCATTACCACCAACAATAACATTATTACCAACATGCACGTGACCGGCAATGCCAACGTTGTTGGCCAACACATTACCATCACCGATAACACAGTCATGGGCTATATGGGTATTCACCATAAATAGGTTGTTGCTGCCAATTTTGGTCAGACTATTGTCCTGAATCGTTCCTCTATGGAAGCTACAAGCCTCTCGAATGGAGTTATTATCACCAATCTCAAGCCAAGTCTCCTCCCCAGCATACTTCAAGTCCTGACAGTCTTCACCGATACTCGCAAACTGGAAAATTTCATTATTTTTCCCAATACGCGTATTTTTGGTAACCACCACATGGCGTAGCAGCTTAGTTCCTGCATCGATAGTGACATTGTCGCCAACAATACAATAAGGCCCAATCACGACGCTGTCATGAATTTCAGCCTTGCTGGAGACGATAGCAGTGTGGTGTATCTGTGTCATTAAAAACAACCTGTTATTTTGCGAAAATTTAAAATTATATTATTGTATGAGGCGGCTAAGCCTTACCGGTTCTATCTTGGCGCATAATCATTAATTGGGCACTGGCCGCTAATTTATCGTCTACGTAGGCTTTACAATCAAACTTGTAAAGCTCTCGCTTTTGCAGTAAAAGTTTAGACTTTAGTACCAGCTGATCGCCAGGAACCACAGGGGCTCTAAACCTAGCTTTATCCACACCTGCGAATAAAAATAGATAACCCTCTTCGGCGGTAACCCCTTCATTAATAAAGGCCAGTATACCTGATAACTGAGCCATAGCTTCAACAATCAACACGCCAGGCATAATAGGCTCTTGCGGGAAGTGACCTTGAAAAAAGGGCTCATTGATAGTGACATTTTTATAGCCCGTAATCCAAGAGTTTGAGCCACAGGCCGTCACTCGGTCCACAAGCATAAAAGGATAACGGTGGGGCAAATAGCGTTTTAGCTGCTCATAACCCATGGGCAAGCTGACGGACTTATCTAACAATAGCTGTTCGTCTTCAGCGGTCATTTGCCATTCTTGTTGTTCAGCAGCTGTGTTAGCTACTGCATCTAAACCCTTGCTCTGCTGTGTCATGAGCTGTCCTTATCAAAAAATTAAGCACACAAATCATAGTGTGGTTCTGTCACTTTAATTTAATCTACTAAAGCTAAGCTTAGCAAACAATTTACTAAGCTATTTACCAAGCTATGATTCTATATAAAAAACTTCTGTCCGTCAGATAAAGCCTATTACTTCTTACCCAATGCTCTAATTTTGACCATAGCTCGGCGCCAATCCATTGCCGGCATTGAGGTAACCCCGGATGAATAAACGCCTGGCTTTTTGATGGATTTACTAACTAGGGTCATCCCTGTTAGTACCACCCCATCTGTAATTTCTAAGTGGCCGGCGATGCCTACACCGCCGCCAATCATGCAATGCTTACCTATGACTGCACTACCAGCGATACCCACCTTTCCAGCAATGGCGGTACCTGCCCCAATTTTTACGTTATGGCCTATCTGAACTAAGTTATCAATGATGACGTTATCTTCAATAATAGTATCGTCAACGGCCCCTCTATCAATGCAAGTCTGGCTACCAATACGAACATTATTGCCAATAACCACACCCCCTAGCTGTACGATGCGCTCCCAGCCTTCAATGCTGGTATTGGCCGTAGGAGCAAAGCCAAAGCCTTCAGAACCAATGCTAGCACCAGCATGAATCCTAACCTTATCTCCTAAATGGCAACTATGGCCAATGTAGCTGTTCGGATATAAGGTGCAGCCCTTACCGATTATAGAGTAAGGGTCGATATGAACGTGTGATTGTAATCGACTGCCTGAGCCAATTTTTACCTGTTCACCAACCACACAAAAAGGCCCCACATAGACCTGCTCACCCAGCTCTGCAGAGTCAGCGACTTGGGCTGTGTGATGGATAAAGGTCTGTTGCGGCTTAGTCAAAAAGCTCTGCGAACGATCAAACAGATGGGTTGCACTGGCATAGGCAACGTAAGGGGAAGACACTATCACTGCAATAGCGCTATCAGGCACTTGATCTGCATGATCTGCAGATACCAAGACCACTGCCGCTTTAGTTTCTGATAGCACTGAAGCGTACGCTTTGTCTGCCAAGAAACTCAGTTGACTCTCACTGGCCTGATCTAAACTGCCAATACCGGTCAACTGGGTCTGTAACTGAGCATTCGTCAACGATTGCTGATTTAAGATAGGCTGACGAGCCACGATGGCGGATATCACATCAGCAAGGCTTACGCTTAAAGTAGGAGCAGAAAGAGTCATAAAGAGGCCAAGTTTCCTTAAATCCAAAGCACAGTATAAAAGTGGATATTGGTAAAAAGTTACCCGCTAAATACTTTAAGATTTTAATTAAACGAAAGCTCAAAGTTACTAACTTTGAGCCTGTATAAAAGTGTCCCAATAAAGAATATCAAAACCTATATCAGCGTTTGATAACCTAGAAAGTACTACCAATCTGGAATTGTACTTCTTCAGTCTTATCACCCTCTTTATCACCAAATGGCTTAGCGTAACTTAAAGAGATAGGACCAATTGGGGTAAACCAAGTAACCCCAGCACCAGCACTGTATCTGAAGTCATTATCTTGGGTCAATAATGGTGTACTACCTTCGATAAACTTGCCCGTATCTTTGTCAAAGTCAACTTTCTTATCTTCTTTATCCGTCGTATCAAATACTTGACCGCCCTCTACGAACAACACCGGACGTACTTGATCTGCCCAATCGCCTTTAAATGGCATAGGTAGGATCAGCTCAGCACCAACGGTAGCTAAAGCATTACCGCCTACTTCTTCATAGTATTGATACTGGCTTTCGTTATCTGGGTCTATATTTGAGAATGACGGAGAGATAGGACCTAAACTAGAAGATTCATAGCCTCGAACAGAACCATAACCCCCAGCATAGAAGTTTTCATAGAAAGGCAAGTCATTACCATAGCCAAGCTTAGCATAACCACGGGCAACGAAATCTTTCGCTAAAGGATAATAATAGTTACCTCTATAGATTAGCTTTTGGTACGTTTGATCACCAAAACCTAAAGTCGCATTCACTGTATGGCTCATACCTTTCGTCGGGAATACAGGACGATCTAACGTACTATAATCCCAACCTAGCTCAAGGTTATAAGTATTGTAGTCATTTTGGAACTGATAAGAACTGTTGTCTTTATCGTACTTACCATCTTCTTTTAACACATCATAAGCGTTAGAAAGACCTAGGTAACGACCGCCTTTTACTTCTGTATTATCGTAGTTAAAGCCAGCACTAATACGTTTGGTTTCATCAATCGGATAGCTGTAAGTTAAGTTAGCCCCATAAGAGTCTAAAACGTACTCACTAACGTTACGATCATCAAGTTTGGTCTTTCTATAATATCCACTGACACCTTGTGATACCCCATTTTCGGTAAAGTACGGGTCGGTGAAGCCTAAGCTGTACGAGTCACGAGTCTGAGAACGAGCTAAAGCAGCATTGACTCGGTTACCAGTACCCATGAAGTTTCTTTGGCTGAAGTCTAACTGGAAGGTTACCCCGCCGCTTTGCGAGTAACCCGCAGCGATGGTCGAGCTTCCTGAAGGCTGCTCTTCAACACTGAAGTTGACATCCACTTGGTCTGGCGCATTCGGCACAGGCTTAACATCGACGTTAACCGCTTTAAAGAAACCTGTACGCATTAGACGCACACGTGAACTTTGAATTTTCTCACTAGAAGCCAATGCCCCTTCTAGCTGACGCATTTCACGACGCAGTACTTCATCTTCGGTCTTAGTGTTACCGTTAAAGTTAATACGGCGCACATAAACAGGACGGGCAGGATCGATGAAATAATCAATATCTACGGTCTTAGTCTCATCATTGATGCGAGGCACCGGACGAACTTGGGCAAAATAGTAGCCATCATCGCCATATTGGTTCTTTAAGGCACTGGTAGAAGCCTCTAGTTTGGCTTGAGAGAATTGCTCACCTGGCTGAAAAGAGATGCTTTTTGCTAATTCTTGTTTGTCGTAAGTGGGGTTGCCTAAGAAATTGGCTTCACCAAACTTATACTGCTCCCCTTCCGTCATACTCACTTCGATAAAGACTTTGTCTTTTGAGTCATTGATATTCAAAATGGCATTATCAACACTAAAGTTAACAAAGCCTTCGTTCATATACATTGACTTTAAGTTCTCTAAGCTGGCCGCTAGCTTTTCTTTAGCATAGCGATCTGACTTAGAAAGCAGACGAGTCCAAGAAGTTTCTTTTACCGCAAATACATCTTTAATGTCTTCATCACTAAAGTGCTTGTTACCAATAACGTTAATATCGACCACTTTAGCTGCTTTACCTTCGATGAAACGTACAGTTAGCTTCACGCGGTTACCATCTAACAGCTCTTGATCCACTTCGATGTCACTGTTGTAGTAGCCTTGACCGATATACTGTTGTTGCAGCTCATTGGCCACGTTCTGAACTGTGGACTGCTTCAAGACGCTGCCCACAGAGATACCTGCATATTTCAGACCTTCTTCTAAGCCATCTTTTGGAATAAGTTTGTTGCCCTCAAAGTTAACTTCAGCAACGATAGGACGCTCAACCACATAATAAGTCACACGTCCGTTTTCATTCTTGGCCTGAATGTTGGCAAAATCACCAGTGGCATATAAAGCTTGGATGCTGTTAGCTAACTCTTGATCGGTAACCGTCTCGCCCACATTGGTAGTCAATAGAGGATATAAACTTTCAGGAGTTAAACGTTGCAGACCTACAAACTGGACGTCGGTTAATACAGCATCCGCTGCTTGTGCCGATACGGCCATAATCGCTGCGAATGCAGGTACTGCTATTAGTTGTGACATTTTAAATAAAGACGTTTGCATACATACAATCCGTGATTCAAAGAACGTGCTAAAAGTAAGGGGTTTTAAAAATTTGTCTTCCACTATACTTCATAGTGAATTATTGAGCTTATGTATATTTTACAAAAGTAAAAGGCAGAGCTTGGTCTTATACATACCTCGAGCATTGACTCGAAGTACCGCCTTACTTTGCATTAAACTTATTAGGTTTTTGCAAAACAATCGTAATCTTGGGGGAAGATACGCCCCATATTTATTTATAAGCAACTATTTAAAGCTATTAAATTAATAAAATCCAGTATTTTTGTTTAAAAATAACGACTAAAGTCATTGGTTATGGCCAAAATCATAAAGCCAAGAAGAAATAAGAAGCCCAAGTTAAAGCCAATAATCTGCATCCTTTCAGAGACAGGTCGACCTCGTATAAGCTCGATCAAATAATATAATAAATGACCCCCATCTAAAACTGGGATGGGCAATAAGTTCAATACCGCAAGACTTAGGCTGATGATGCCGGCGTTGGCCAATACTTGCTCCCAGCTAATCTCAAAGCTTTGCTTACTGATAACCGCAATAGTAATAGGGCCCGATAGGTTATCTAATCCCACTTTACCGGTGATCATTTTACCCATCGAATTTAAGGTCATGGTTGCCAATTGACCGGTTTTTGCAAAAGCTTTACCGATAGCTGTTATAGGGTCGTAGGATACCATCGTTTTATAGTCATCTGGTACTACAATCTCGATAGGCGCAATACCCGCCCCAATCTGGCCATACTGTTGACCCGCTGAGCCTTTTTTGCCTTGTGGCATGATCTGCAATTGAACTTCACGACTTTCGCCTTGCTCATTTTCTCTAAGCACTGTGAAGTTAAGCAGGGTCTCAGGGTTGTCGCGGATAATACGAGTGACCACCAACCAGTCTTCTACTGGCTCATTATTGATGGCGACAATTTTATCACCGACTTTCATCCCTTGACGTATGGCAGCCCCATCTTCTGATAACTGCCCTATTACCGGCTCAATCTGCGGCTGCCAAGGCAGAACACCCAAGCTGGTTAACGTATCTTTGCCAGACTGCGTGCCCTGCATGAAGTTATCAATAGGCACTTCAACCTCATTGGCCTGAGCATAGACTGATGAGGATTTTTCAGAGGTCGAGTCATTGGCCGAGCCTTCCAAGCCTTCTGGGCTTGCTGCTACTTTTTGTAGCGCCAGAGAGACCGTACCCGTCTCTCCCATACGATCGGCTAAGCGATAGTTAATCTCTTCCCAAGTCTGTACGTTATGACCATCAACCGCAACGATTTTATCGCCTTTGGGTAGATTAACAGTGGCCGCTGGAGTCTGGGGTAAAACTGACCCAATACGGGTATTTAACTGCTCACTGGGCACTAAAAACAGGACCCAAAATAAGGCAATCGCAATGATGAAATTCATCAAGGGACCAGCGGCAACAATGGCTATCTTCTTTAAAGGGTGCTGATTATTAAAAGCCAAATGCTTCTCTTCTTCAGCCACTTCCCCTTCTCGCTCATCGAGCATCTTCACATAACCGCCAAGCGGTAAGGCAGAAATTCGATAATCAGTACCGGTTTTTTTGCTGGTCCAACTGGCAAGCTTAGGGCCAAAACCAATCGAGTAGGTTAAAACCTTGACTCCACACAAGCGAGCCACAATGTAGTGTCCCCACTCATGCAGCGCCACTAAAGGGCCTAAAATAGCCGCAAAAGCAAGGAGAAATAGAGCCAATGTCATTAACTGCGACATTTTTCTACCTCTTGTTGAGCTTGGATTCGAGCTAACTTATCTATGGCTAAAATATCCTCTAAGGTTTTTATATGACCGCTAAAGCTGTCTGCATTAACCTTTTTATCAGATGTAACAGAATCTTGCTGATGCATAGTGTCCAATACTCGACCATTAATCAAGGCAATATCGGTTAAAGAAACTTGCTCTTTTATGAACGCCTCTACTGCAACCTCATTGGCAGCGTTTAAAGCAATGGTCGCTGCCTGCCCAGACTGCATGGCTTCTCTGGCTAATTTTAGACAAGCAAATTTATGTAAATCTGGCTTGATAAATTCTAGTGCCGATAATTCATATAAGTCTAAAGATTTAACCCCTGCATTAATGCGATTTGGATAGGCCAAAGCATGGGCAATTGGGGTACGCATATCAGGACTGCCCATTTGTGCAAGGAAGCTACCGTCACAGTATTCAACCATAGAGTGGATGATACTTTGAGGATGAATAACCACATTAATTTGCGACTCGTCTAAATCAAATAAATGACAGGCTTCAATAAGCTCCAGCCCTTTATTCATCATTGTTGCCGAGTCTACTGATATCTTTTGGCCCATAGACCAATTGGGATGTTTAACAGCTTCACTTACGCTAGCTGCTTGCATCTGCTCCCAGCTTTTGTGTAAAAAAGGTCCGCCAGAAGCTGTCAGCCACAACTTACTGATGCCATGACAAATATTGTGAATTTGGGTGTTTTTTTGCTGAACTTCAGCAGGTAAACATTGGAAAATAGCATTGTGCTCAGAGTCTAACGGCAATAAAGTGGCCCCATTATCTCGAACAGCCTGCATCATCAGACTGCCCGCCATAACCAAAGCTTCTTTATTGGCCAATAACACTCGTTTACCAGCCTTAGCTGCGGTTAAGGTAGAAGCTAATCCTGCCGCACCAACAATAGCCGCTACCACAGTGTCAACCTCGGTATCTGCTGCGATATCATCTAGGCCAGCTTGCCCTCCCACCACATCACAGTGGAGATTGGCTTGCTGTAAACGTGCGGCGAATTCATCAACTTTATCTTCAGGAACAGCCACTCGGCTAGGCTTGAACTGCTGGCATAACTGAAACAACTTATCCAATCGCCCATGACCTGATAGCGCATAAACTTGATAGTGCTCTGGGTGATCAGCCAATATCGACAGGGTACTGTCACCAATAGATCCTGTGGCGCCGAGGACAGCGATGCGTTGGGTCATAACTTACCTTTTAAACCATTGCTAGTTTTAATATAAAAATTAATGAAGAGGGGCGACTGTTTTTTAAGTCGCTCATGCTCAAGTCTATGTGCTTAGTCTGTGTCGCTTAGTCTGAGCTATTTAGGCTTCTAGGGTGAATTAAATAGCCATGCCAAAGTACTGCATGGCCCAAAAGCCTAAAGCAAAAATTGGCGTAGCGGATAATAAAGAGTCAATGCGATCTAAGACACCTCCATGTCCTGGCAAAATAGTACCCGAGTCTTTAACCCCCGCACGACGCTTCAGCATGGACTCAAATAAATCACCCAATACTGACGCTAAGATAGTCACTAAAGACAGCAGAACAAATAAAACCAGCTCCATACCAGTCAGTTGTAGCTTAAATAAGCTGATGCCTATGACCACGACCAGTCCTGTGGCCAGTCCTCCCATAAGTCCTTCCACACTCTTATTTGGTGAGACATTAGGCGACATTTTTCGTTTACCAAATTTACGGCCAACGAAGTATGCCCCACTATCCGCACACCATACCAATGAGAAGACGTACAGAAGCCACCAGGGCGACAGTTGCCATAAATAAAACATGGCACTAATAGCAGCCGTTAAGATAACGAGGCCCATCACAGACAGTCGCTGACCATACCAGTTGGTAGTAGCAGGAAACTTAGTCACCCAAGACAGGGCCATCACCCAAATAACAAGGGCAGCAGCCCACCAAGCAGGCCAAGAGGCAGGGAGCAATAAGGTAATCATAGTAATGGCAAACGCCAATACCACGAATAAGGAAGGGGTGCGCCATTTTGGCATTAATTTGGTCCACTCATGGGAAGCTATAATTATCCCAGCGGCCAATAAAGGAACGAACAGATAAGGCGTATCACTAGCAAATAGTGCGACTCCCACAATCAAGACCAAAATTAAAGCCGTCTTAATGCGTATCCACATACTAGGCACCCTCTTTTATTTTTATTCATGTAAGTAAAGAAACGTGCTTATTAAACCTAAGCTCTACATTTCTGATTCAATTTGTTCACTGGTTTTACCAAAGCGGCGCTGACGACGTGAGAATTCAAACATCATCTCATTTAGCTCTTTGGCAGCGAAGTCTGGCCATAAAGTAGGGGTGAAAAATAGCTCAGCATAGGCGGATTGCCATAATAAGAAGTTTGAAATTCTGTATTCACCGCCGGTACGGATAAGCATATCCACATCCGCAACATCTGCCAGCTGCACTTGGCCGCCTAAAGCATCAACCGTTAACTGCTCGGCAGTCATTTCACCTTGTTCAATTTTTTTAGCCAATTGTTGTGCGGCATTGGCAATATCCCACTGGCCGCCATAGCTGATAGCAATAACCAAAGTCATTGCCTTATGATCTGCTGTTTCTGCTTCAGCATCGGCCATCTGCTGCTGCAGCTCCGAGCTTAACTGGCTTCTATCCCCAATAAATCTTAAGCGAATATTGTATTTTTTCATACGCGGTAACTGCTCACTGATGGTAGCAGAAAGCAGGCGCATTAGTAGGGCCACTTCATCAGCTGGACGTTGCCAGTTTTCACTTGAGAAAGCAAAGACCGTTAAAACTTCAATACCTACGGCTACACAATACTCTACTAAAGGGTCTAAAGACTCTTTGCCTGCAACATGACCCTGACCTTTGGCCATACCATGCGCTTTAGCATAGCGGTTATTCCCATCCATAATAATGGCAATATGCTTTGGTAATACAGGAGGAACGGGCAAGGAATCGTAAGCGTTTGAGGTTTGTGGCTCAGTCATAATAGTCTTTATCTAATCTTTTGGGTAGGTTTTGGTTTTATTAGTCTGTATTTATCGCGGCTTTTAAGCCTCATTTGAACACAGACTCAATAAAACCTTATGAGTCAAACCTAGCCTGCCACCCCTTACTAACAAAAAGTTAGGAACAGCAGACTAGGCTTGGTTTTTAGCTTACTGGCTTATCATTTATTTGGCTTATTAAGGTAAGCCTATAAAAAGCCTTAAACTTCCATTAGCTCTTTTTCTTTAGCTTCAAGCTTGCTATCGATAGAGGCAATGTACTTATCCGTTAGTTTTTGGATATCATCACCAGCACGACGCTCTTCGTCTTCACTGATTTCTTTTTCTTTGGCTAAATCTTTAATGTCATTTAGCATATCACGGCGGATATTACGTACTGAAACGCGGCTGTTTTCAGCTTCACCGCGGGCTAGCTTTTGCATATCACGGCGAGTTTCTTCAGTTAACGCTGGCATAGGCACACGGATCACGTCAGCAGTCATTGGGTTTAAGCCCAAGTCAGCTTCACGAATGGCTTTGTCCACAGCTTGAACCATTGAACGCTCAAATGGCTGAACCAATAACGTACGAGAGTCTTCAACGTTAACGCTAGCTACTTGGTTTAACGGAGTATCTGCGCCATAGTAGTTTACCATCACGCCAGATAGCATGCCTGGGTGGGCACGGCCAGTACGTACTTTACTAAAAGCATTTTCCAATGCTTCTAGAGATTTTTTCATGCGTTCTTCGCCGTCTTTTTTAATGTCATTAATCATAACTTTTTCCTTACTGTGTAATCGGTTAACAATAGAATTAAATAAATGTCGAGCTAGCCTTAAGGGTAAATCAAATTAATGAAACACTCGTGTGCCTTCATTTTCACCCATAATCACATTCAATAACGAATTTGGCTTGTTCATATCAAATACTTGCAAGGGGACATTGTGCTCACGGCATAATGCAATGGCAGTTAAGTCCATAACCCCTAATTTTTGCTCTAAAACTTCATCAAAAGTTAAAGCATCATATTTTTTGGCATCATCATGCATGCTTGGGTCTTTGTCGTAAACGCCATCTACTTTGGTGGCTTTTAGAATAACGCCCGCTTCAATTTCAATACCGCGTAGACAAGCTGCCGTATCAGTAGTGAAAAATGGGTTACCTGTTCCCGCAACAAAGATACACACATCGCCATTTTTTAGGTAACGAATGGCGTTTCTGCTACTGTAACTTTCAGTCACTTCACCGATAGGCAAAGCTGACATCAGGCGGGTATTGATATTGCGGCGCTCTAGAGCA
Source organism: Psychrobacter pasteurii (assembly GCF_900162815.1). GTDB lineage: Bacteria > Pseudomonadota > Gammaproteobacteria > Pseudomonadales > Moraxellaceae > Psychrobacter > Psychrobacter pasteurii. The sequence goes on from NZ_FUGD01000037.1 coordinate 30,225, forward strand.
TCACGCATGGCTAAGCCGTTCATAACAGTGGCCAGCATACCCATTTGATCGCCAGTAACTCGGCCTACTAGCCCTTCTTTTTGTAGCTGGCTACCGCGATACAAGTTACCACCGCCAACAACGATACCTACTTGCACTCCCAAACCACATAAATGAGCGATGGCTAGGCTCATCTTATCCAGTACAGAAGTATCAATCCCCATACCTTGGCCGCCAGCTAAGGCTTCTCCGGATAGCTTAAGTAAAATACGTGAGTACTGCGGGTTTTTATCAGACATAAGGCACCTTGCTATATTGTTTGCACTAATTTATTTTCTCTTATGCGGTTTACCTGTCAATCAGTTGGGGCATAAACTATGATCTACTGATTAGGCACAACTAAGATTAAATAAATAGCTAAATAAAAAACTAAGAAAAAATTAAGCTAAATTCGGTAAAGTTTACCAAAAAACGCTATCTGCTTATAGTTCTATTTTGATACTAAGGCCGTCCTTTGCCATCAAAACCATGATTTTATAAAAGTTTCATAGGAAGCTTCATAAGAAGTTCCGTAAGAAACTGCATAATAAATATTCTAGCCGGCATAAGAGGCAAATAAGTCGTACTCACTGGCTTCATCTATGGTGACCGTCAGCATATCTCCAACTTTCAGCGCTACCTGACCGTTTTTAACGATATCATCAACATAGACATGACCATCAATCTCTGGCGCATCGGCATAACTGCGACAAATAGCGATAAAGTCTTCGTTATCAATCTCATCGACCAATACTGTCATGGTCTTGCCAACTTTATCTTGTAGCTTCTGCTCAGAAATCTGCTGCTGCACAGCCATAAATCTCTCATAGCGCTCTTGTTTTACTTCTTCAGGCACTGGGTTTGGCAGGTCATTGGCCACCGCCCCTTCAATCTCTGAATAAGTAAAGCAGCCCACACGGTCAAGCTTGGCTTGTTTTAACCAGTCTAGTAGATACTCAAAATCTTCTTCTGTTTCGCCTGGGAAGCCAACTACGAAAGTTGAGCGAATCACGATATCTGGATTAATCTCACGCCATTTTTGGATACGTGCCAGCGTATTTTCGCTGTGTGCAGGGCGCTTCATGGCTTTTAAAACACTTGGGCTGGCATGTTGTAGTGGAATGTCTAAGTACGGCAGCAATCCCCCACGATCACCTGGCTTGGCCATTAACTCGACCACTTTATCCACGTGTGGATAAGGATACACATAATGCAGACGCACCCAGATACCAACTTTGGCTAAGGCTTCACATAAATCAAAAAACTTAGATCTTAGAGGCATGCCATTCCAGAAGGTGGTCTTATACTTTAAGTCCAGACCATAAGCTGAGGTGTCTTGAGAGATAATTAACAGCTCTTTAACCCCTGCTTTTTTTAAGGCCACAGCTTCATTCATCACCTCATCAATCGGACGAGAGACTAAGTCCCCACGCAGGCTTGGAATGATGCAGAAGGTACAACGGTGGTTACAGCCCTCTGAGATTTTTAGATAAGCATAATGGCTTGGGGTCAGCTTCACACCTGCCAAATCAATAAGATCAATCTTAGGGTCATAAGACTTCTTATCTTGTATCGCTTGTGGCATTGGCGCATGTTTTGATACTGCGGTAATTACCTCATCATAAGCATGAGCGCCAGTCACTGATAAAACTGCAGGGTGCATATCACGAATCTTTTCAGCATCTTTACCCAAGCAGCCAGTAACGATAACTTTACCGTTCTTATTTAAAGCTTCACCAATAGCATCTAGTGACTCTTGAACCGCTGATTCAATGAAGCCACAAGTATTTACTACCACCAAATCTGCACCCTCATAATCTGAGGCTACGCGATAACCATCTCGAGTCAGTTCAGTAATAATACGCTCACTGTCTACCAAGGCTTTAGGGCACCCTAGCGATACAAAGCCCACTTTTGGGGCCACTGTAGAAGAAGTGGTTGCCTGTTGTTGACTGGCTTGCAGGCCACTTTGCTCGACACTGCGGTTTTGATTGTGATTGGCCTTGTGATGATAGGCACCGGTAGGGTTGGCTGCTGGCGCGCCTGGCACATAAATAGAAACGGAGTCCGCGGATTGTTTGCTTGGCATAGACAAATACTTTTAAGAGTAGTGAATTGAAAGAGGATAGATTGAATCAATCGAGAGGCAGTGTGTAAACACTAAAATTTGATGTGCATTGTACGAATTTTAACAACGCTATACTAGCACCAAAGCGTTATTCATATGTTTTCATGTCAATATTAAGCGTAATAAAGCCCAAATACTTCCTTATTCTGACTAAACTAGAGGGTTTTATACCTGTTTTCTCATTTTTTATAGTATTACTCATAGCCTTAATAGTCTTATCTAAAACCAATAAATCGCAAAAAAAGTACATTTCTTGCAATTTTATGCACTAAAATATATCAAATGCCTTAATTTTTGCACTTATTTAGGTCATCTTATCTAACCGGTATGGTTTGCAGCTTTATGAATCAGAAAGTTTGTCCTAAGTATAAATTTGCACACCCTATTTAAACACGCCTTTAGCTTGGTACTATTCTTGCAGCGTTATACTTGCCACCTTAACTCTGGAAAATACCTTATATGAAGCCGTTACAAGCCTCCTCCTTATTACAAAACTTATATACCGGAGTCATCTGGGTGGCTGATGATTTAAGCATTCAGTGGGTAAATAGCCAAACTGAGCAGCTGCTTTCTGTAAGTAAAACCCGTTTGGTAGGTCTGAGCATATTAGATTTATTGATGCCGACCATGATTGAAACCAAAGCCGCCTACCCTGACACCCCTGCTGCTCAGAACTCCAAACCTGTAGATTCTCAGGCACAGTTTACAGAGAGCAAGGCGGGCTTAGAGGCAGCAAGAGAGAAGCTAAAAACTCAGTTTTATAATGCCAAAGAATATTTGCAGCCTTTTATCGAGTACAGTCGCTATATTAGAGGTATTACCCAGCCTCTATATGTGCATTACAGTGTGACGCCGATGAATCAGGGTGCAAAGTTCTACTATTTGATTGAGATATGGCAAGGAGACCGCCAAAGCCGATTGGATAAAGAGCAGCGCTTGCAAGAGCAACATGATGTCTCAAGAGAGATGCTACGTTCAGTGGCTCATGAGGTCAAAAACCCTTTGGCGGGTATCCGAGGAGCAGCGCAGCTATTAATTAAGCAAACCCAGCACTCCCCTGAACTAAGTAACCGTCATGAAAACACAGTGCTCGTGGATGCTAAAAAGCTGACCACCTATGCCAGTATCGTCATTAGTGAAACGGACCGCCTAACCAAACTTATCGAGCAGCTGCTCGGCTCAAACCAACTACCAGAGTGGCAGTCAGTAAACATACATGAGCCGTTGGAACATATTTTGCTGCTGATCCAAACTCAGTATCCCCAAGTGACTATAAAGCGAGATTATGACCTCTCCTTACCTGAAGTCACTGCTGATAAAAACCAGCTGATTCAAGTATTTTTAAACTTGGTAAATAATGCTTGTGAAGCATTATTAGAGCAAGACACAGCCTTACTGGCTGAAGATTATAAGCCCGAACTTACTCTCATTACCCGGATTGAACATCAATATACCATTGGCGCCCAGCATCATCGCCAAGTGATTCGAGTGGGAGTCCAAGACAATGGGAGGGGTATTGATGAGGACTTGATTGAACGTATTTTTTTCCCATTAGTAACTGGCAGGGCTAATGGTACTGGATTGGGACTGGCATTAGTGCAAGAAATCATACACCGCCATGAAGGGGCAATTGAAGTCAGCTCACAGCCTGGCAATACTCAATTTAATATCTATTTACCTTTACAGATAAGCCATAACCATGGCCCATAAGCTTTGGTGCTCCAGAACTTATATACCAAAAATGCCGTAGCTAACCGGACATCACTCATTAAAAATGGAACTCAGATAATGACAATTAAAAACAGCCTGTGGCTAATCGATGATGATCCTGCTTTAAGATTAATCTTAGAAGATACCTTTAATGATGCAGGTCTTGAGGTGCAAGCTTTTAGCAATGCCAAGGGAGCTTGGGCCAGACTTAATGAAATTTTAAATGGACACCAACCAAAGGAGACGCTTCCTGAGGTCATCTTGACCGATATCCGTATGCCGATGATGGACGGGCTGTCATTTAGCCAATGGATGCACAAAAACTTCCCAGAGTTACCTGTCATTATTATGACTGCCCACTCCGACTTAAAGTCAGCTGTAGACAGCTATGACACGGGAGCATTCGAATATTTACCAAAGCCATTTGATTTAGATCACGCAGTGGCCGTGGTCAAAAAAGCCATTGGCAGCAATCCCGCTGCAAAAAATGACGCTTTAGCATCTGCAATAAATACGCCTGTTTTGCCCTCTAATAGCGATAGTGCTTCCTCAAAGAAAGTTAAATCAAAAGCCCAGTCAGAAACAACCTTAAAACAACCTGAGACAGCGACTGAAGCTAAGGATAACGCGGTAGCAGATAGCCCCATTATCGGCCAGTCTCCAGCCATGCAAACCGTGTTTCGCGCCATAGGACGACTGGCCGCCTCCCCCATTACTGTACTAATCACTGGGGAATCAGGTACCGGCAAAGAGTTGGTAGCAGGTGCCTTACATCAAAACTCCCCGCGTCGAAAAAAGCCCTTTATTGCCTTAAACATGGCCGCCATTCCGCATGAGCTAATTGAATCTGAGCTCTTTGGTCATGAAAAAGGGGCTTTCACTGGGGCCACAACCCAGCGTCAAGGTCGCTTTGAACAGGCCAATGGAGGCACCTTATTTTTGGATGAAATTGGTGATATGCCTTTTAGCACTCAAACTCGTCTACTGCGAGTGCTGGCTAACGGAGAGTTTTTCCGGGTGGGTGGCCAAAAGCCGATTAAGGTTGATGTGCGTATCATTGCAGCTACCCACCAAAACCTTGAGCAACTGGTAAAAGAAGGCAAATTCCGCGAAGACTTATTTTATCGTCTGAATGTGATTCGCTTACCTTTACCGCCTTTGCGTGCTCGTCCCGATGACATTCCTGAGCTAATTGAGTTCTTTATGAGCAAAGCGGCAGTTGAGATGAACACCGATAAAAAGCAACTATCGCCCGAAGCTCTGCATATTATGCAAGCTTTTAGTTGGCCAGGTAATGTGCGTCAACTTGAGAACGCTTGTCGCTGGATTACCGTGATGGCCACTGGTGAAGTCTTGGGTATTGAAGATCTACCGCCTGATCTTACTGAGTTTGCGCAAAGCTATTTGGCTGCTCAGCAGATGAACTATCACCACACTGGCAACCCATCAGCACTCGACACCGCAGATATCACGGCGACGCAGGCTAATAAACTCACATTATCAACTTTAGATAATCCTACTTCCCTACCTAGATTTACTTCGAGTACCGAGGCGTATCTACATAGTCAGGGTCAAAACATCCCTCTAAATAACACTCAAAGCTCCCCTCAAGCTCATAATCAGCCTATTGATTGGCAAAGTCAGCTTCAAACTTGGGCTACGACTGCCTTAAACCAAGGTGAAACTGATATTTTACAACTGGCCACGCCTGAGTTTGAAAAGGTATTGATTACTGTCGCTTTAACGCATACCAATGGCCGAAAAGGAGAAGCTGCCGATTTGCTCGGTTGGGGGCGTAATACTTTGACGCGTAAAATAAAATTGTTAGGCATTACTGACAACAGTCGATCCTCTTAATATGGATTTATCTTACTAAAGTGCCTTTAGAGAACTAAAACCCACCTTGAATAACCGCGGATAAGGCCTGTTTTCACTCAAAACCACTGTAATTTGATAAATATTAAGAAAAAAAGTGAAAAAGTTTAAAAAAGGGCTTGCCAACTGATTTAAAATCTATATAATACCCAACCACTGAGAAGCACTAACCCAGTGAGCATCTAATTGATGTGAAAGTTAAAATGGGGCTGTGGCGGAATTGGTAGACGCACCAGATTTAGGTTCTGGCGCCGAGAGGTGTGAGAGTTCGAGTCTCTCCAGCCCCACCATTTTATCCGGTTAGTTACTTTTCAAACCAAATTCTATTCAATAAAAAACCCGCTTATAGCGGGTTTTTTATTATCTGTACAATCTGTTTGCTGACTCTTATTCACTATATAAAGCAGTATTCACCATATAAGACGGTTAACTGTCTAACGGCATCAGCTTTTATTAGTTAGACCACCAACTTCTTTTCTTCTAAGTTTTTGAATATCTTGTATTCAACCTCACTTGCATCACTTTCGGTATCATACTCATATACTGCAGCACTAGACTGACTGATAAAATAAACCTTAATCGTGGAGCCTTCTTTAGATATCCTACTGATATCATTTAGGTTTATCGTATCGTTTTGAATAACAAGAAACATAGTGTCATACCTTTATTTGTGCAGTGTGGGTGAGTTGATGAGATTGAAATAGGGTTATAACTCAACCCGTTAGTATATCTCATCTTCAGCGTTTTTATGAAACACTTGTATCAATTTAATGGCTTCTTCTATCGTTTTCAATCTATTTTCTGTTCGTTTTGCCAACAGCTTATCAATAAGAGGTTGTAATCGCTGCCACTGCTTAGGCAACAAAGGTATCGGCTGCTGACAGTGCAGTCTCGCCCACTGCGAAGAAAGTCTTTGCTTTTGTGCTTCAGGCTGCTGCACTTGATAGGGCCTATTTGCCGCAAAAAGCTCAAACAAGGTTACCCCAAAAGCATATAAATCACTTTGCACCGTTATCGGTTGTCCCTGCCAGCACTCTGGTGCTAAATAAGCTGGCGTACCCTTAACTTTCTGATTGATCTCATTTACAAAAATTTCATTAAGTTCAGAGCCTGCACTCTGTGGCTGTGCACAAGACCAATCATTCAAATATACCTTTAGGCCAGTATTGTTAGATAAGCTACTCTTACTCTCTTGAGATGTGCTCAAAAGGAAATTACTGGGCTTAATATCCCCATGAATCCAGCCTAGCTGGTGTGCCTGTTGTACACATTCAGCCAATTTAAGCGCTAAATGCAGCTTGTCGTGATCGGCTAATTGATACCCTTGTAAATAGTGCTTGAGACTGCCTAGATTAAAATAAGGCATGACCAGACCACTTAGCTGCCAAAGCTCGCCCTGTATATCAACGGTGCTAGTTTTTATAAACTGATACTCAATCAAAGTTTGATATGATTTCTGATTCTGACACTGCTGCTGAAGCTGTTTTATATTAGCCATCTCGATATCTAAACTTGAGGGGCAGCTTGCACCTTTGAGCTTTAACTGCCACTTAATGAGCCTGGCAACCTTGCCAGTCCCTGCCTTAGTAATACCTTGATAACTTACCTGATTTAACTTATTTGTCTCATAACTCAAACGCACTGCTTTAAGCGAGGCATAACCTTGCCGGCTAAGCTGAGAGTTAACCTGCTGCATTATCATTTGTCGCTTAGCATCTTGGGTAATAGACATGGTTTTAGCACTCAAGCTAGAAGAGTTAAAGATAGCTGATGAGTCCTGGCTCATAAAACAGGCTGTGACTTGCATTCACTGGGCTTTACTGGCACTATTTTTGACTCAACTTTTTCTAATTGATAATCATAACCTGATAGGGCTGAGTCAACATGGCAAATTCTATAAACACGCTTACCTTAGATGACAATTTAGCTCACTTATTGGCTGAGTTCCTAAAACAAAACATCACCCCTCCCCTTGAAATCGACCCCAACCAACTGGCTTATCGCTGGGTAGGTGGTGTCAAAGGCAGGCTTGAGCCTATCAATGTCAGCTCTGCTTTGTCTCTAGAGGACTTGATTGGTATTGATACTCAAAAACAAAAAATAGTACAAAACACCAAGCAGTTTTTGGCCGGATACCCTGCCAACCACGTGTTAATGACAGGCTCCCGAGGGGCAGGTAAATCTTCAATTATTCGTGCGCTATTAAATGAGTTTAAAGATCAAGGCCTACGCATGATTGAAGTGTCACGAGATGACTTACAAGTCTTAGATAAAATTCGTCAGGCCATTAATGAGCTGCCCGAGGGAACGCAATGCCGTTATATCGTCTATTGTGATGACTTAGCCTTTAATGGGCAAGATGAAAACTACCGTACTCTAAAAAGTGTGCTTGATGGGGCGCTAGATTCGGAGCAAGACAAACTATTGGTTTATGCCACCAGTAACCGCCGCCATCTACTGCCTCAGCTGATGAAAGACAACGTCAATATCTATGACGGCCAGACCGATGAGGTTAACCCTTACGAGACCATTGACGAAACCGTCTCTTTATCAGATCGCTTTGGGCTTTGGTTGTCATTCTACCCCATGAACCAAGAAACCTACTTAAACATTGTCGCCCATTATCTACAAGCTGAAGGTATTGAGTGGTCAGATAAGATACGTCATGAGGCTCTGCTTTGGTCTTCAAGCCGTGGCGGTCGCTCAGGACGTGTGGCTTATCAGTTTGCTAGACATTGGGTAGGCAGTAGTTTACTAGCGAAATAAAGCCCTAACTGGGCAGCTGCCGTACCCCTTTATCGCTTATCTCAAAGCGCATAAAGTCTCGAGCTAACCACAACTTGCCTTGATAGTAGCGCTCCACTTCTAAGCGGATATCCGCCATATTTGGAGTTTTAGATTCAGGGTCATCATAAGGCTGATAACGGGCACTAAAGTGAGTCAGTATCAAGTTACTTAAATTCACTGACTGGGCAAAGTTTGCAATACGCTGCACTGGAGTATGCATAGGGTCAAAGGCATCGGGTCGCGCCATTATTTTATCCAGTACCGCTTGAGTGTAAGTGGCTTCATGGACCAACACGCTAGCACCCTGCACCGCTTCAGAGAGCAGCTGTGGGGTATCGTTATCGCCAGCCACGACAACACTCAGCTTCTGTACTTGTCTATGGGTATAATCAAGCGATTTAAGCTGACGACCGTCCTCTAGGGTCACATCCTGCCCAGCTTGCAACTTGCCCCAAGTCTCAGTTGGCTCAACACCCTGCTCTTTGAGCTTATCGATATCTAACTTGATGGTTTGCAGGGTTTGAGTCAATCTAAACCCATACGAGTCTACCCGATGCGATAGCTTGATCACCTCAATATTCAGCTGATGGGTGGCGCTTAAATCTAATGATACCGTTGCTGATACCTGTTCAGTCTCTAAGCTGCTATTTGCATCTGAATTCGGCTTTGATACTAATAGCTCTTCAATGGCCACAAAGTTAATCTCAAACGGTAAATAAAGCTGTGTGGTTTGTTTTAGCACTTTTAAAAAGGACTCAATGGCTTGAGGGGCAATCAGTGTTAATGGCTGTTTACGTCCAGACATGGCCATACTTGCGAGCATACCTGGTAGGCCATAGCAATGATCGCCATGTACATGGGTGATACAAATAACCGCAAGCTGATGACTACTGATATTGGTCTTTAATAACTGATGCTGCGTGGCTTCCCCGCAATCAACCAATATCCAAGGTTTATTTTTTCGACTTGGCTGATGACCCGCGCTACCAAAGGGATTAAGACACTCAATGGCTAACCCCGTCACATTACGAGATTTGGTTGGTACCCCCGCAGAGGTTCCTAAAAACGTCAGATGTAGCATAGCTAACCTTGTGAGCCTAATAGGCGCTCATTATTTAGAGGCGGAATACCAGACGCGCGTTTAAAGGCCAACATGGTGCAAGTAAAGCGCTGTACTATTTGCTGGTCTTGATTAAAGGTATCAATTTGTACTATTACCATGCCGCGATCAGGCTTAGATTTTGATTCTTTAATCTCGATAACCTCGGCTTCAACATGTAAAGTATCACCAGGATAAGTAGGTGCCGGCCAGCTAATCTGCGCCCCTGCTCCGATAAGACCGGTAGCAATAGGAATGGTTTCTACCATCAAACGCATGGTTACCCCGGCAGTCTGCCAACCACTGGCCACTAAGGTGCCAAAGAAGGTGTCTTTAGCTCGCTCATTGTCCAAATGATACGGCTGAGGATCATAATCCTTAGCAAAGTCTTTAATCTCAGCCTCGCTAATAGATTCTGTACGACTGACCCATTTATCCCCTACTTTTACATCTTCTAGATAAAGCTGCTGCACCATCACCTTTTTCCTTAAAAACTTATCTTTAATTGGATTATAAAACACGAATTAGGCCCTTGACTTCCTCCCCTCGCTAAACCGAGGGGATTCCTACAGCTAGACGGTCAAGCCCGACCGCAAGGATGTTCTTAGCCGCATTGATATCTCTATCATGCCATGTGCCACACTCAGCACAAGTCCATCCTCTTATTCGCAAACCTGCTCTACCTTTTGGACTACTGTCACTTATTTTGTGGCAGCACGAGCAGGCCTGGGTAGTGTATTTCTCATTTACGATCTCAAACTGACAACCTGCATTCTTGCATTTATATTCCAGTTGTCGTTTAAGTTCAAACCATCCGGCATCGTATGTCGATTTAGCGAGCTTGGTTTTTTTAGTTGTAAATGAGCGTGATTTAACATCACCAACTACAATTAAGCTGTTATCTTTAACAAGCTTGGTGGTGAATTTATGAATTAAGTCTAATCTTGTAT
>NZ_FUGD01000097.1 GCF_900162815.1 Psychrobacter pasteurii
TGTAAGGTCTGACTGTGTAATCCTAAATATTCACCGCTACCTTTGGTGTACTGGTTTAAATCATAGGCTGAAAAGTACTTACCGGTACGTTTTAGATGCTCAAAGCAAAGTGCATTAATATAGTTCCACACGAAGTTCACTGAACCGCTTAGTTGATTCAGCTCTTTTATGTGTTTGTCTTTAATGCGTAGCTTGAGTGTTTTCATATGCTTAGTATGGCAAGATTAATTTTAGCTTACAACCCTTTAACGACTTCTTACGACAGTGTGTGTCGCCTTATATCCACCCCTGAAATAGGTGGTTTTACGGCGACCGGTGATAAACGTTATAATATGTCGCTAATTCTCACCATAAACCAAAAAATATGTCCAAAGCTCTAAGAGTGTTACTCATGGTTGCTGGCTGGGTGCTAGTCATTGACTGTACTTTCCTAATTGCTGCCGATAAGATTAACTTCGGTACCGTCGTGCCGTTTTTGATAGGCCTTATTTTTCTTATCCACGCATTTTGTTGGTCTAAAATCCAAAGCATTCTTAGTAACCACCGCAGCTTACGCAAACTGTGGAAGATACTTTGGGGTGCATTTGGTGTGTGGCTATTAAGCTTTATCTTATTTGCCTATAACTTACATAACCAAATTAGCGAAGTTGATGAGAATTATGAGAAGGTAGAGGCCATTATTATTTTAGGAGGGGGTATCCAAAATGGCATACCAACCCCCACATTAGCCAGCCGCTTAGACGCAGCCGTACCCTTAATCGAGCAGCAGCCCGAAGCTGTGGTCATCACCAGTGGCGGTGTTGGTGTCGGTGAAACCCGAAGCGAAGGCGAGGCCATGGCGCAATATCTACATGCGTTATACGGCATCCCATTGGATGATATTTATCAAGAAAAAAAGAGCACCAGTACCGAAGAGAACTTTTTATTTAGTCAAAAGATTTTAGCTGATAAACAGGTGTCCTTAGACGACCCAATTGCCATCGTAACCAGTGACTTTCATATCCCTCGATCAAAAGCGATTGCCGAGCATCAGGGTTACACCAACCTAGTGACTTTGGCGAGCCCTACCCCTTTAGCAACCCGATATAATTCATGGTTTCGTGAGTACTTTGCCTATATCAGTGGCTGGATTTTAGGTGAATATTGAACCGTAACTTTTTAGGAGATAATAATGGCACTAAAGATTACCTCTGAGTGTATCAATTGTGACATCTGTGAACCTGAGTGCCCGAATGAAGCCATTAGCTATGATCAAAAAGGGCAAAAGACTTATGTTATAGACCCCGAGCTTTGTACAGAGTGCGTGGGATTCTATGAAGAGCCAACCTGCGTCAAAGTTTGTCCCATCGATTGTATTATCGAAGACCCTGAGCGTATTGAATCGGATGAAGAACTGCTACAAAAGCATAAGAACATCTGGTCGAAATAAAGAGATATCCATAAAAAAGACCTGTCAAACTTGACAGGTCTTTTTTTTATAAACACTTTTTACTAATATCAGGCTTAGCCTTTAGCTTAAAACGCTTGAGACAGTGCTGATAGTGCCCCTTTTAGCATGGCTGACACGGTACTGGTATGAGTGCCAATGCCAGAGTAAATCTCACCATCTACGTTTAGCTGAATATATGCAGCAGCTTTGGCATTGGTTTTGTCACTTTGAGCCTCATCTTCTTCATCATAAGTGAACTCAGGACTAATTGCGTGCTCTGAGTAGTTAATAATGTGAAGCTGCTTGCCAGTATGACGAGCCACCCCATCGATGAAGGAAGATAGCGGACCGTTACCATGGCCAGAGATATCGATTGTCTCACCATTTAAGGTCATTTGACCACTAAACTCAACCTCACCACCCTTGTTATTAATGTTATGGTCTAATAGCTCATAACCTGAGTTTTGAAGGTAAGTACTTTCAAATGCTTCCAAGATCTCTTCGTTTTTCAGCTCGCGAGCCACATCTTCTGCTTTTTGTTGTACCACACGGCTAAAGTCAATCTGCATCCAGCGTGGTAGGTTAAAGCCATAGTTACGCTGTAAGATATAAGCCACGCCGCCTTTACCTGACTGACTGTTAATGCGTACCACATCTTGATAGCTTCTACCAATGTGTGCTGGGTCAATTGGTAAGTAGGCCACATCCCAAATGTTTTGCGTTGCCTCACTGTTTTTCTCATTGTAGTCAAGCGACTTCTTAATGGCATCTTGGTGCGAACCACTAAAGGCTGTAAATACCAATTCACCGACATAAGGATGACGAGGGTGTACAGGTAAGTTGTTACACTCACTGACTATCTGCACGATACGGCTCATGTCACTTAAATCTAGCTCAGGATCAACGCCTTGGCTATAAAGGTTCATGGCCATAATCATAATGTCCATATTACCGGTACGCTCACCATTACCTAGCAAGGTACCTTCAATACGATCTGCTCCTGCCAGCACGCCAAGCTCAGCGGCTGCTACGGCACTGCCTCGGTCATTATGAGTGTGCAAGCTAACAATGATATGTTCACGGTTTTTTACATGGCGACAGAAGTATTCAACTTGGTCGGCATAGACGTTTGGCATAGACGACTCAACTGTAGCAGGCAAGTTAATAATAACTTGTTGCCCCTCTTCTGGTTTCCATACCTCGTTCACCGCATTCACAACTTGAACCGCATAATCCGGCTCAGTCTGGCTGAAGCTCTCTGGTGAGTACTGGAATACCCACTCAGTATCTGGGTGCTTAGCCGCATGATCTTGCAGCATCTTCGCGCCTTTAATCGCAATCTCTTTAATCTCTTCTAAGTCTTTGGCATAGACTTTGTCACGCTGCACTTTACTGGTTGAGTTATAAACGTGTACTACCGCACGACGCACCCCTTGTAATGCCTCAAAAGTACGCTCAATCAAATGCTCACGAGCTTGAACTAAGACTTGAATGGTCACATCATCAGGAATATGATTTTCTTCAATCAATTTACGAGCAAAATCAAATTCCACTTGCGCCGCTGACGGGAACCCAATTTCAATCTCTTTAAAACCCACTTCAACCAACAGTTTGAAAAACTGCATTTTTTGCTCAATGGTCATTGGGTCAATTAAAGCTTGGTTACCATCACGCAGATCCACACTGGCCCAAGTTGGGGCTTTTTCAATGGTTTTGTTCGGCCAAGTACGATCTGGTAGATTGGGTGCAAACGCAAACGGTTGATATTTGCGAAAATCAAATGCTTCGAATTTTGGCTTAACTTTTGGTTCAACAACTGGTGAATGGCTAGTAACTTGGCTCATGGGTTGCCCTCTTTGGTCTAATATTTTTAATAACAATTAACAGCTAGGTACAACAAAATTAATAAGTATTATATAGCGAGTCGTTGCTGGCTGCTTTATATATTAATCTATACTGAATATCATAACAAAGTATATTGAAAATAATACTGCAAAATGACCCTGAATTTCGATGTTAATTAGTGTTAAAATCTATAAACAACATAATTATTAGCTAAAAACACTAACATACAAGCAGGAAACCCTATTAATGACTATGATAAGCCGTTCAGCTGACCTAAACCATCCAGATGCCTTTGAAATTGATAATGTCGACCGTCAAATCCTAGTACTGCTACAGCAAGATGCGCGTATGAGCATTACTGATATTGCCGAAGCGGTTCACTTATCTGCCACCCCTTGTGCTAGGCGTATTAAACGTCTGGAGCAAAGTGGCATCATCACTGGATACCACACCGAAGTAAACCCACAGAAGCTAGGTTATAGCTTAGCGATATATATCGCGGTGAGTATGGATCGACACACAGCAGAGCGGTTTGCTCAGTTTGAAGATAAAATTCAAAGTTTTGATGAGGTGGTGAGCTGTAGTATTGTCACCGGTCGTAGCGAGGATTATTTACTAAAGGTTGTGGTCCGAGATATGGCCCACTATGAAGAGTTTTTATTACATCGGTTAAACCGTATTGAAGGGGTTAGTCAGGTGCATACCAGTTTTGAGCTTCGAGAGGTATTTAATCGCGGTATTATCAGTTAGCGAACCGTTAGCGATCTGGCCTAGACAGCCTGCCGTGAAAGCTAAAAAATAAGGTCAAATAGTGACGCAAGCTTAAGAAAATTAACTATAATAACCGGCTTGACCTACTCCCACCACCAAACCTAGAGGTTATGGTGAGGGAATCTTTGCGACCCATAGCAACCTAAGTTGCCACCTTTCGCCATGCCACCTACGCTGATAGGTATAGGCATGGGGGAACTCTTTACACAGTAGCAA
>NZ_FUGD01000008.1 GCF_900162815.1 Psychrobacter pasteurii
TTTATGAAGATTAACAAGGCGTACAAATATAGGCTTGAGCCTAATGCGGAGCAAGAGGTTATTTTAAATAATCTTGTGGGCTGCGCACGCTTTGTTTGGAATCAAATGCTGGCAATATCGTTTGAGATGTTTGCTAAAAACGAGCATATCAACGCCACTAATCTTGTTAATAAAATCATGGATTTAAAGAATAATCCTGACTTTGCTTTCTTAAAAACCCACGCTAATGCCGTAGCGTTACAACAAAAAGTACGTGATCTTGCGTCAGCTTGGTCGCGTTTTTTTGATCCTAAAGCGCATGCCAGGTTTAAAGAGAATAAAAGAAAACCGCGTAAACCAAAGTTATTTAAGTTGAACGACGGCACTGAGATTGAACTACGTCCACTTATGCCACGCTTTAAGCATAAGTCCGATGGGCGTGACTCAATCAGACTGGTTCAGTTTGACAAATATTGCCGTATTGACGGCAATCGAGTCAAACTACCTAATGGTGTTGGCTTTGTGAAATTTAGAAAATCCCGAGAGATTATCGGCACCATTAAAAACATCACTATTAGTAACAAATCAGGCTGCTGGTACGTATCGATTGGCGTTGAGAAGGAGTTGGCCGAAAGTCCAAAACACCCCTCTACAAGCGCATTGGGCATAGATTTGGGTATCTCAAAATTAATCTCTACTTCAAACGGTGAGTACATCAAGCCTAAAAATAGCTTTAAAGCTAATCAGATCAAGCTTGCAAAACTACAACGTAATCTCGCTAGGAAAGTAAAATTTAGTCAAAACTGGAAAAAACAAAACCGCAAGATACAAAAACTTCACCAGCACATTGCCAATATTCGCCATGACTACTTGCATAAAGTCACCACAACTCTCAGCAAAAGCCACGCTATGATTGTTGTAGAAGATTTAAAAGTAGCCAATATGTCGAAATCAGCAAGCGGTACGCTAGACAACAAAGGGCGTAACGTCAAAGCTAAGTCAGGGTTGAATAAGTCAATCTTAGATCAGGGCTGGGGTATGATGGTTGATATGCTGGAGTATAAACAGAAATGGCAAGGAGGGATACTAATCAGAGTTGATCCAAAATACACCAGCCAAGCCTGTTTTGAATGT
>NZ_FUGD01000098.1 GCF_900162815.1 Psychrobacter pasteurii
CCTATAACTATATATATAATAGTTCTTTTGTTATTATTAGCGCCCTATTTACCTGTTAATAACTGTAAAAAAGCCAATAAAATCATTATTTTACCCTGTGGTTATTGTTGTTGATAACCTGTTACTAAACTCTGTATAACTCTCTAAAAAAAGTTATCCACAAGTTTAATCACAAAGTTATCCACAGAATAATTGTGATGATATTTGTGATTTTATATGTTAAAGTAGCCGCATAAAACAGGGTGAGACCATCTTATTTACCTCCCCTACTCTTCTTCTTTTGTCCGTTTTACTAGGGTTAATGGGTCATGTCAGATAGTTTGTCGTTATGGGATAGGTGTCTTAATGACTTAAGATACCAGCTCAAAGAAAATGAGTTTACGATGTGGCTTCGGCCACTGTCTGCTAAAGTGGTTGGGGATAAATTAGAGTTACTTGCGCCAAACCAATATTTTGTTTCTCATGTACAAGAAAATCACTTTAATGCGATTGAGCAGCTGGCGAAGCAACACAGTAATGGAGAGATAAGCCAGGTTGTTATTCAAGTCGAAAGCAGTGTACAGCAAGCGCCTCAAGATCCAGTAGCCAATCAAACTACGGGTAGTGGTCAAGCTCATGGTGCTAAGTCGAGCACGCACCCTGCTGGTTTAGACTCTCATCTTAATGACGCTTCCCAAATGGGATCGGATAAATCGCTAAGTTATATTAATCCTTATTTTACCTTCGAGACATTTGTCAGTGGTAAATCTAATATGCTGGCGTACAAAGCCTGCCAAGAGTTGGGTAAGAAACAGTCGCAAAATCGCCACAACCCCTTGTTTTTATATGGTGCATCGGGTTTAGGTAAGACTCACCTCATGCATTCTGTGGCACATAAATACTTAAAGATTGGCAAAACTTTTTACTATTTTTCATCCGAGAAGTTTATCAATCAGCTGGTTTATGCCCTTCGTAACCAAAAAATTGAGCAGTTTAAGCGAAAGATTAAGCGGGTAGATCTGTTAATTATTGACGATGTGCACGTTTTGGCGGGTAAAAACAAATCCAGTAGTGAGTTTTTATCGCTATTTGCTGACTTTATGGTAGAAGGCAAGCAAGTTATCTTGGCCTCTGACCGTCATCCATCACAGATGACAGAGTTTGATGAACGTTTTCGTTCAAGGTTCTCATCAGGCCTTGCGGTGGCAATAGAACCACCCGAGATGGAAACCCGAATGCAGATTTTGCAGAAAAAAGCCACTTTGTCTGGGATAGAGCTGCCCAAAGAATGTGCTTTGTTTATCGCTCAAAACGTGGTGTCTAACGTTAGACGCTTAGAAGGAGCGCTAAATCAGGTCGTGGCAAATGCCAACTTGACAGGCAATCCCATTGATTTAGATATGGTGCAGTATGCGCTAAAAGACGTGATAGCCATACGTTCACAGGCGGTGAGTATGGATAATATCCGCAAAGTAGTGGCGGAATACTATGATGTGTCGGTGAAAGATTTGATGAGTAAGAAGCGTACTCGAAGTATTGCTCGTCCTCGCCAAATTGCGATGGCGTTGGCTCGAGAGCTTACCAAGGACAGCTTTCCAGATATTGGTCAGTCCTTTGGTGGACGGGATCACACCACAGTGATGCATGCTTGTGAAAAAGTAGCTCAGTTACGCAGTGAAGATCCGGTGTTAGACAAAGAGTACAAAGCATTATCGATGACACTGCAAGCGGGATAATGAGGCGAGTAGGGGCGTTGATCAATTACAATGCTTATTGTGCAGAGCTCCTCTCAATTGGTTATACTTAATAGCCTTAATAATAAAGTGTTAGCGAAACCAAACAAGTAATATTAAACTGGGTATAACCCTATATTAAGACCCCATAAAAGAGTCCAATATTATGCAACTGTCTATAAACCGTGAACTGCTGTTAAAAGCCATCAATTTGATTGCAAAAGCAGCAGACAAACGCCATAACATGGTCGTTCTGGGTAATATTAAGCTAGAAGTTACTGAGCAACTGCTGATTTTAACTGCTTCAGATTTGGAAGTAGAGTTAAGTGCGGAAGTTAAGTTAGGTAATGGTGCCACAGGTGTTGTGGGTGCCACAACATTGCCGGCTTATAAGCTGCATGAGATCTGTAAATTATTGCCAAAAGACACGATGATTAATCTGGCTGCTGAAGCCAATGAGCGCTGTATTATCACCAGTGGCAAAAGTCGTTTTGTGTTAGGCACTTTACCAGCTGCAGAGTTCCCAGTACTGGGTAATCCAGCCAACATCACGCCGTTAACTCTAAGTAGAGCAGTGTTAATGGATTTGATGGCGAAGACGCAGTTTGCGATGGCCATTCAAGATGTGCGTTATTACCTAACGGGTATGTTATTTGAAGTTGCACAAAGACAATTAACCACGGTAGCTACTGATGGTCACCGTCTGGCGTTGGCCCGTAGTGTGATTGATGTTGCCGATGACTTTACCATGCAAGCCATCTTGCCACGTAAGGCTGTTATTGAGCTTGAGCGCTTAGGAAATGAACTAGGCAAGCTGGTAGGGGACAACGATGGTAACTTAACTCTAGTGTTTGGTAGAGAGTTTTTGCAGGTAGCCTTACCGTTTGGCAATGTTGATAGCACCGGTCAAATTGACGATAGCATTAAAGTTACGTTTACAGCGCGTTTAATCGATGGCAAGTTCCCTGATTATCGCCGCGTAATGCCAAGTAATACAGACAAGATAGCTTTAGCGAATAAAGAGCAGATGACAGATGTGCTAAGACGGGTCTCTATTCTTAGTAATGAGAAGTCGCGTGGGGTTATTTTTAAGTTCTCACAAGATGGTAATGTAGAGGTTCGTGCCAATAACGCTGAGCAGGACGAAGCAGTAGAGGCGTTACAAGTGAAGTATCAAGGCGAACCTATTGAACTATCGTTTAACGCAGCATACTTACAAGATGTACTGGATGTTTTAGCAGGTGATGTGCAGCTACATATGAGCCAAGCCAACAGCTCGGTACTCGTAAATCAGCTAAATGATACCCAGCATCAATATGTCATCATGCCGATGCGTATTTAAGCGGTGTTTTATTAAAAACATTATTATAGTTTATCTTAAAAGCAAAACCTTAAGGTTTTGCTTTTTTGTTGGGTGAAATACACGTATTTTTTTGAAAGCCATATATTATATAGGTCTCTTTGATTTAACATAATGTATTGTGCATAGGTGGTGTGTATTATGTTAAATGAAGTAGACCGGTTTACTGTTGATTATATATGTAAAAAACTTAACAATAATGAAGTGGTAATGAGGCGAGGCTTTAATCGAGAGGGCAGTGCCCTCATTTATAGTATTTAATAGAAAATAAAGGCGTGCTCTATGCTGACCCAACTTAGTATTCATCAATTGCGAAATTTGCAGGCTGTGCACCTTCAGCTGGGGCAGTGTAATGTTTTTGTTGGACCTAATGGCAGTGGGAAAACGTCTTTACTAGAGTCTTTATATCTTCTTTCTAGAGGAAAAAGTTTCCGGCATCATCAGCCGAAACGATATATCTCCCATCATGCCCCTCACGCCACTGTTTATGCTAAGTTTGATAATGGCAGAAGTATGGCCATCCAAAAGGCGCAAGATGCTAGCAGTATCATGCGTCTTGATCAGCAAACAGTGTATGTCCAAAGTGCTTTGACTAAGCAGTTGCCTACGTTACTTATTGACCCCTCTTCTATGGATATCCTGGAGGTCGGCAGTGGTAGCCGTAGGCAGTTACTAGATTGGATTACGTTTCACGTGAAACCAGGGTTTCATCCCCAGTGGCTATCGTACCAACGCTTACTGAAGCAAAGAAATGCGCTATTAAAGCAGTCTCCTAGACTCTCTAACTATCAATTACAAGAATTGGCAGCCTGGGACAAAGGGTTGGCCAATCACGCTGCGCTCATCACCCATTACCGTCAGCAAGCCTTTGAAGAGTGGCAACCTTTGTTTAATACTCTTATTCAACAGCTTTTGCCTGACTATGCGCCTTTCATTCAGCTTAAGTTCGCAGCGGGCTATAACACAGAAATGGCTTTGGATGAGTTGTTGCAGCAGAGATTGGCACAAGATTGTCAAACAGGATATACCCGCATTGGTTGTCATCGAGCCGATGTGCAGGTACTGTGGGTCGAAGATGAGGCTGCAAGACAGCAAGTGACTGCACAGCAGAGTGTAGCATCTGTTTCAGAGGATACTCAGCCCTATGAAGTCGAGCAGGATAGTTTTTATGACTCTGATGAGGCTTATGATTCAGAGGAAGCTACTCTTTTAGGTAATGTGCGTGAGCAAGCCGCAAACGTTCTATCTCGAGGTGAAAAAAAGCTATTAATTACAGCTTTAAGACTGTCGCAGCTTCCCTTATTGGCGACAGCGAAAGACAAGGCTACTAATTCTAAGGCCTCTGTAAGCGAGGATGAGATATTACCCCTCGTGTTATTGGACGATATAACAGCGGAGCTTGATGACCGTGCTCTAACTATTTTATTAAAATCTTTATCACAGCTGTCTTGTCAGGTCTTTATTACCAGTTTGGAGCCTCAGATTATGGATAAAATCGGGTATTATTGGCCACAAGCTAAGTTGTTTCACGTGAAACAAGGACAGGTAGCCGAAGAAACCAAAAATTAAGCCGTTACTGGCGCAATCTAGGGGAATTTGACCCCATATACCTCATGCTTTTATCGCCAAAAAATGCTATAATAGCAAATAAGTTTTATAGTGAATTTATGGGTATAGAAACCTGCGTATTTGGCAAGAATGGATGGCCAGACACTGATTAACGGACGCTGATTTAACAAGATAAATCATAAATTGAATCCCCCCGTAAAGTCAGTAGCAAGTTAAGTAAATTTTGAGCGAGAATGTGCGTAACGTTAACAAGTGAGCTATCAAAAACTCTATGCCATTTGAATTGCTGATGATGTCAGCATTGCCGTTTTAGGAAAGGATATAACATGAGTGAATCAAACCATAATACCGAGCAAGAGCTAGTGGCTAACTTGCCAGAAGGGGTCGATCTTTCAGACTTACCTGAGGGTGTGCTTCCAGAAGAATATAGCTCAAAGAATATTCGAGTATTAAGAGGGCTTGAAGCAGTACGCGTGCGTCCAGGCATGTATATCGGGGACACCGATGACGGCACGGGCTTACATCACATGGTATTTGAAGTCGTCGATAACTCCATTGATGAAGCATTAGCAGGACATTGTGATCAGATTGATATCATCATCCATGAAGATGAGTCTGTTAGTGTTATGGATAATGGCCGTGGTATTCCGGTAGATGTGCATCCTGAAGAGGGTGTATCGGCTGCTCAGGTCATTATGACCGTACTGCATGCTGGTGGTAAGTTCGATGACAACAGCTATAAAGTATCTGGTGGTCTGCATGGGGTAGGGGTATCGGTAGTAAACGCCTTATCTAAAAAACTTGAAATGAATATTTGGCGCGAAGGTCATCATTATCAGCAAACTTATAGCGATGGTGTGCCAGATGGTGACATCCAAATGTTAGAAGAAACTGAGCGTACAGGTACTCAGATTCGCTTCTATCCTAGCCCAGACGTATTTACTGGTACCACCTTTGACTTTGAAATTTTAGCCAAGCGTCTGCGTGAGTTGTCATTTCTAAACTCAGGCGTGCGTATTGTCTTGACCGATGAGCGTAAAGACAAACAGCACGTATTTGAGCACAAAGGTGGCTTGTCAGAATTCGTCGCTTACATTAACTCAGGCAAAGATGGCTTAAACGAAGTTTTCCATTTTGTCAGTGAGCAAGATGACGGCATCGTGGTCGAAGCTGCTTTACAGTGGACCGATACTTATAATGAAAAAGTGTTGTGTTTCACCAACAACATTCCACAAAAAGATGGTGGAACTCACTTATCAGGCTTCCGTTCAGCCTTAACTCGTTGTCTAAATACCTATATGGACAACGAAAATATGATGAAAAAAGAGAAGGTCAACACCACAGGTGATGATGCTCGTGAAGGATTGACCGCCATTGTATCGGTTAAAGTTCCTGATCCTAAGTTCTCAAGTCAGACCAAAGACAAACTGGTCTCAAGTGAAGTGAAATCTGCTGTTGAATCAGCGATGCATGATAAATTCAGCGATTACTTGCTTGAGCATCCAGGGGCAGCCAAGTCAATTGCGAGTAAAATTATTGATGCTGCTCGTGCCCGTGATGCGGCGCGTAAAGCTCGTGAATTAACCCGTCGTAAAACCACATTAGACATTGCTGGCTTACCTGGTAAATTGGCGGACTGTCAAGAAAAAGACCCTGCATTATCTGAATTATATATTGTGGAGGGTGACTCTGCGGGCGGTTCTGCTAAGCAGGGTCGTAGCCGTAAGACACAAGCTATTTTACCGCTAAAAGGTAAGATTCTTAACGTGGAACGTGCTCGTTTTGACAAAATGTTGTCATCAGCTGAAGTCGGTACCTTAATTACGGCTCTAGGCTGTGGTATCGGTCCAGATGAGTACAATCCAGATAAAGTGCGCTATCACAAAATTATCATCATGACGGATGCTGACGTCGATGGTTCGCACATTAGAACTCTATTGCTGACTTTCTTCTTCCGTCAAACACCCGAGCTTATTGAGCGTGGTTATATCTATATTGCGCAGCCACCTTTGTATAAGGTGAAAAAAGGTCGTCAAGAGTTGTATCTAAAAGACGATGAAGCCTTGAAAGCGTATCTGTTGTCATCGACCATTGATGAAATGAACTTGCACATCAGTGAAGATGCGCCAGCCATTACCGGTCAGGCATTAGAGAAGTTGTTAAATGACTACAACCAAACACAATTGGTGAAAGCTCGTTTGCAAATCCGCTATCCTGCCGTATTACTAGATGCTCTAACGCATGTGCCTAAACTGACCACTGACATGACTTATGACTATGATGTGATGAGTGAGTGGAAAGAGAAATTACAAGAGCAACTAGAGCGCTTTGGTAGTGATTTACGTCCTTCTATTGAGCTTGATAATATCCATGCGCCACGTACCGATGAGCTGTCTGAAGCGGCTAAAGATGCCAACAACCAGTTTAAGTTTAAGCTTGGGGCAAAAGTGGATAGCCCGAATAGCGATGTGGAAGATGCAGAAGTTGTGGAAGGTCAAGACAGCGAAATGTTATCGACTAAGCCGCAGTGGCTGCCACGTATCACCATCTATGTGCATAACTTAGCACAGCATTATCTTCTGGATGCAGGTTTCTTCAATTCAGGTGAATATGCGCGTCTAATTCGTTTGTCTGCAGAGTGGAATACGTTATTAACAGACACAGCATTTGTTCGCCGTGATACCTCAACAGGTACCGTAAGAGATGTCTTACTTCGTGACTTTGATCATCTATGGCAACAAGTGATGCAAGAGGCGCGTCGTGGTTTATCTGTGCAGCGCTATAAGGGTCTGGGTGAAATGAACGCTGACCAGCTATGGGATACCACTATGGATCCTGAGAATCGTCGCATGTTAAAGGTGACCATTGAAGACGCCATTGCTGCGGATCATTTGTTCACTTGCTTGATGGGGGATGATGTAGAGCCTCGTCGTCAGTTCATCGAAGAGAACGCGCTAACAGTAAGTAACTTAGATATCTAACATCAAAGTGCTGTCATAAATTAAAAAAAGAAGTCATCTTGCTAGCAAAGTGGCTTCTTTGTTTTACGTGAAACATAAGTTTTTATACTCTGTCTTTAAACTATAATAGCCGTGACTGCTCAATGCTTAGGAAGTAAATCATGATTGAACTTTTGTTTTTGGGCATTGCTTTGGCTATGGATGCTTTTGCGGTATCTATTGGGCTAGGAGCTAAGCAGGCCAATGTGCCTTTTTCAAGCTCAGCAAAAGCGAAGTCTATGTTGTTGCGACTGGCATTGATGGCAGCACTCTACTTTGGTATTGCACAGGGGGTGATGCCGTTAATCGGCTACTTATTAGGCTCAGCTTTACTCGGCTGGTTGGCCTCAGCAGCGCCTTGGATTGGGTGTATTATTCTAGTGGTTCTGGGTGCAAAAATGCTTTATGAGGCCATAAGTGCTGAGGAGGAAGAAGAGGGGCTTGGGTCAGATAATAACACCAAAATTGACCATAAGCTGATGACTACCATGGCGATTGCCACCAGTATTGATGCGATGGCAGCAGGATTTACTCTGAATCTTTTGGCCGTGAATGCTTGGATTGCCTGTCTAATTATTGCGCTAGTTACCGCTGTGTTTAGCTTTGGCGGAGTATATTTAGGCCGTCAATCAGGCACCTGGCTTGAAGATAAAGCTGAGATATTGGGTGGTGTGGTACTGATTGTGATTGGTATAAAGATGGTTTTATAGCAGCTAATTTTCATTTGATAGACATAAAAAAGAGCCTTTGTTTGGTTTATTTCTAAACTTGAACAAAGGCTCTTTTTTTATGATTAAACGCTTTAAAAACTAAGCTTTTATTTTACTTAAAACGCCATGCCAAAATGCGACTGGCTTTTTGACCATGCTGCATATTGATGGTTTTAATCTGTCTGGCGCCCACACGGCGAAGTAGGGCATCAAGCGGCTTTAGATTCTCTGCACGAGACACTAAAGTCGTGAACCAGTTGACCTGATGAGCGTAATCTACGCTTTCATTAATCATGCGGCTAATAAAGGAAAATTCACCGCCTTCCGTCCAAAGCTCTGCGTTCTGACCCCCAAAATTCAGGTTGTTTTTGGCATCAGCAAACTTATTGGCTTGGCCATTAGGGTTACGACGGGCACGGTTCTTTTGTAGTTTGCTTTGTTTGCGGTTGTTGGCATCTAGCACTTCTTGCATTGACCCGTGAAACGGTGGATTACACACAGTGATATCAAAATAATCGTGCTCACCAATGATACCTTTAAAGATATTTTTTGGGTTCTTTTGCTGTTTTACCGTCACCAATTTTTTAAGATTAGGATTGATTTCGCAAATGGCCTTGGCTGTATTGATTGATACGGGATCAATATCGGTTGCCGTAAAATACCAGCCATAGCTCTGACTGCCGACAATCGGATAAATCAAGCTAGCACCGGTACCGATGTCTAGCACGTGCGGCTTTTTATTTTCTGTACCACTGTTGTTGTTATTTAATAAGTCCGCTACTTGGTGGATATAATCGGCGCGACCTGGAATAGGCGGACACAAATAACCTTTAGGCAGATCCCAGTATTTGATGTTGTAGTGATGCGCCAATAAGGCTTTGTTTAGGGTTAATACCGCATCAGCATCAGAGAAATTAATGGTTGGCTCACCACTGGGATTCGTAATGGTGTGTTTGGCAAGCTCAGGTAGGGCTTTGGTTAACTTATCAAAGTCGTAACGGCCTTGATGTGGATTACGCGGATGAAGCGTACTGGCAGTCGGTTTACTGCTAGGAGTAGGGCGTTTGGTGTTTTTTGGGGTTACAGGGTGTGTCATAGGGATTAAAACTTATTCATATGGTGGGGGTGGATAATTAAAATAGATAGGGGGTAAAAGGTAGGCGTTATTGCTACATTTTAACCAAATAGATGATTTGGTGGTGTTCTAAAAAGTAGGCTGGCGCTAAAAGTCAATAGGAAGTCTATGCTAAGTTCTCTGGTTCTATATGGCTTTCAAAGCTTCAAAAATTGTTCAAATTTCAATCAGCCTACTTTTTGAACCACCACCTATGATTTAATTAATATTTAGCTGTGGGTTACCTGTTTAAAACTCAGGAAAGTTATATATATCAAGGTTTATAGGGTTTTATAAAACTGTGGATAACTATTTTGTTAGCAATAAACGAGCAGTTTGGTTTAAAAAATAACCAATAAAATCAATAACTTATGATTTTAAATGTTTGTAGCTGCATAGGCGTAGCTGTGTACTTTTTCAAAAGTTTTGGCAGTCTTGTTGATAGTTTAACAGGTTTGGATTCATAACATCGCTATGAAAAACTAGAAATTACATATCTACTAGGTTTGCTAAGCCTTGAGCATAAGATTATAGTGAACTTAGGACTCTACTGACAGCTTTATCGGCTGTGTGTAATTTTTGACTTCCTCCCCTCGCTAAACCGAGGGGATTCCTACAGCTAGACGGTCAAGCCCGACCGCGAGGATGTTCTTAGCAGCATTGATATCTCTATCATGCCATGTGCCACACTCAGCACACCTCCATCCTCTTATTCGCAAACCTGCTCTACCTTTTGGACTACTATCACTTATTTTGTGGCAGCACGAGCAGGTCTGGGTAGTGTAACTCTCATTTACTATCTCAAACTGACAACCTGCATGCTTGCATTTATATTCCAGTTGTCGTTTGAGTTCAAACCA
>NZ_FUGD01000100.1 GCF_900162815.1 Psychrobacter pasteurii
ATAACTTAAGTGTATCAGAAGTTGCAAGAAGTGAAGGCATAGGTGTACAAACCCTATATAATTGGCGTAATCAAGCTAGAGAACAAGGACAGCCCATGCCCGGCAATAAAAACACTCCCGACAACTGGTCAAATGAAGCAAAACTTGCCACCATCATAGAGGCCAGTGGCTTATCAGAGACCGAGCTTAGCGAATACTGCCGTAGTAAAGGCCTATATGTCGAACAAATCAAAGCATGGCGAGCCGGAGCCTTATCAGGATTCAATCAAAGCCAAAAGCAGAGCTTAGCAAGCAGACGACAACAACAAGCTGACCGTAAAAAGATTAAAAAACTAGGTGGTGGTTCAAAAAGTAGGCTGGAAAAAAAACAGGCTGAGAAATTGATAAAATAGTGAAATGCAAATCACACTATACATCAAATGCCCAGCCTGTCTAAGTGACAATACAAAGAAAAATGGCTTCAAAAGCTATGGTAAACAAAACTATAAATGCAAAGACTGCAAACGGCAGTTTATTGGCGACCATGCCTTAACGTACCAAGGCTGTCACTCCCAAAAAGATAGCAAAATACGACATCTTATGGTTCGAGGCAGTGGCATAAAAGACATCGCTTGCGTTGAAAAAATTAGCAAAGGCAAAGTACTAGCTACCCTAAAAAAGTGTCACTACCAAATAACCCCCAAGCAAAGGCAATATGACTGTCTTGAAGTCGATGAGCTTTGGACATTCGTAGGTAAAAAGACCATCAAACAATGGCTAATTTATGCCTATCACCGTGATACAGGTGAAATTGTTGCCTATGTGTGGGGAAAACGAGACCTTAACACTGTCAAAAAGCTTAAAGCTAAGCTGAAAGCCTTAGGCGTAAGTTGTGCTAGAATCGCTAGTGATACCTGGGATAGCTTTGTTACTGGCTTTAAGGGCTTTACCCAAGTCATTGGCAAGTTTTTCACGGTCGGCATTGAAGGTAATAATTGCACTATCAGACATCGAGTAAGGCGAGCATTTAGGTGAAGTTGTAACTTTTCTAAAAAACTGGAAAATCACTTTAAAGCCTTTGATTTAGCTTTCTTTTACATCAATCATGGGTATGTCTAATGTTAGCCTACTTTTTGAACCACCACCTATTTTTATAATATCGTAATGGCTGAGCAACTGACTCTCCTACGGCTTTTAGACCCGCAAAGTGGATTACTCCAAAGAAATCGTGTTCATCGAAAACTTTATTTAGTAGGTTTCTATCTAATACATCACCTTCAATAAAGGCAATCTCTTTACCTGCAAGACGCTCAGTGCGTTTTAGAGCTTCAAGGTTACTGTTAGACAAGTTGTCATAGACCACCACATCGTAACCTGCTGCAATTAGCTCGATGCAAGTATGTGAACCGATATAGCCTACTCCGCCTGTTACTAAAATTTTATTGCTCATGAAAGTTCCAGACTAATTTGTATTTTAAAAGTACTTTGTAACATTCTTATCATCCCAGTTTAATATGGCCTATCCAACCGACTATTGACATACTCTCCCCACTTTCACATAGCTCAAGTGGGAGCACATAGCTCAAGTGGGAGATTCTAAAAGCATAGGCTCTTAGGTGACTTCCTCGCGGACTTCACTTGTTTTCTGCATCAACGGGCGACCTTTACTGCATCCTCCCTCAACAGACAAAACGGCATGTCCTGCCGCCAATATATTACGAGCTGCATTGAAATCTGCGTTCGCTTTATAACCACATTTGACGCACTCAAACTTAGCTTGAGTTTGTCTGTTTTCTTTTGCGATATGCTGACATTCAAAACAGGCTTGGCTGGTGTATTTTGGATCAACTCTGATTAGTATCCCTCCTTGCCATTTCTGTTTATACTCCAGCATATCAACCATCATACC
>NZ_FUGD01000110.1 GCF_900162815.1 Psychrobacter pasteurii
GGTTAGGTTTTGCGATAATATATTTATGAGCTGATTAAGGTTTGGCATAGTGTGGTTCGTAAGAAAAATTACTATTATGCCTTGTCCTTAGTCAGCTTTTTTGTTTTTGTCGTGTACAGAGAATTGCGACATAAGGAGTGTGACGCATGTTAATTTTAACTCGCCGTGTGGGTGAAACTTTAATGGTTGGTGACGAAGTAAGTGTCACTGTATTGGGTGTGAAAGGAAACCAGGTTCGCATTGGCGTTAATGCACCAAAAGACATTGCTGTGCATCGTGAAGAAATCTATCAGCGTATTCAGCACGAACGAGCAATGCAGTCTCAAATGCAGCATTTAGAGCAGAGCAACTTCCCTACTTCATTTGACGATGATGACTTTTTTAATAGATAGCTAATCGTTTTTGACGTATTATCCTAGAAAGGCATAAGTATTATGCTTATCCTTTTGAACAATACAATAAACATTAGTATTCAATAATAAGTTTTGATTTGATAATGAGGCCATTATGAGTATTCGACATTCTGACGTGTCTGCACTACTGAACGGACTAGATAAAAAAGCCATCGGCTTTAATGACGTCATTAACTTTATCGATGATTTTTATCGCTATACCCCTGTTAAATTTAGCAATGGGGATACCGTTAACGCCCCTGGTGTCAATGAAGGCAGTGCTAAGATTTTTGGTTTTGCCAAACATCATGGCCTAAACCAAATTGATACCCTAAAGTTATTTGGTGAGCACTACCAATCGGTATTGGCTACGCCAAATGGTACGGATCATCCCAATATCCGTAACTTCCTACATTGGGGCTGGAGTGCTTTTTTAATGGAAACCAACCCATTAACCGTGCGTCCAAAAGTGGATGTGAAAAACATCTAATCGCCTTATTCTTCTCATAAAAAAAGACTAACTTAAGTTAGTCTTTTTTTTGGTCTATACTTTCTGATTTATCCGCTTAACAAGGCTTAACGGAATGCTTAGCGGAATTTTACCGGCTGAATATCGCCTTTGGGGTTTGGCATATTTGGATAGTGATGCTCATGCTCTACGTCACACTCCTCGCCTACAACTGTGCCATCTTTTTTCACAGGTTTATGAATATAGCCCACACGCTCTTGAGGCGGTAGGTTTTCATGCTCCCAAATCATGACCGCTTGCATACAAGTCTCACGCTGTTCTGGTGTTAACTTATTGCCATCAGGCCATTTACCAATTTCAATCGCTGTACGAAAAGAAGCCACCAATTCTGGGGTCATTGCTGCCAATACTTCTTCTTTTTTCATGTCATACCTCACATTTAATACCAACAAAGCTAAAATTTATATCACTTAGTGACTACAAATCCTCTTCGCCATCTAAAGAAAACTCTTCAGCATGTACGTTCCAATTTAGCTTGGTTCGACACGCTTCATAAAAATCAAAACCTGGGGGATGCAATAAAGTTAGCTTGTCAGGGTGCTTGCGAATAAACAATCTATGGTGCTGCTCTAGTGCCACACTCGGCTTGCCATCAGCACTTACCATCGGCTGAGTACGATTGTCCTTATGGATACGAATCATAATTTCACTCTTATCGCTAACCACGATAGGACGACTCGATAAGGTATGTGGGTGCATAGGCACCAAACAAATCGCATCTAAACTAGGATGGATAATAGGCCCACCACCTGATAAGGCATAAGCAGTCGATCCTGTGGGCGTGGCCACAATGAGCCCATCACTGTGTTGGCGATAGACATCTAGACCATCAATCTTTAACTGAAAATCTATCATGTGTACCGACTTACCGGCATGCAATACCACATCATTTAGGGCCATATCTTGATGGATAATCTTACGATCTTCCTGAATTTCCATCATCAATAAGAACCTTTGATCTAACTGATAGTCTCCCATCAATACTTGATGTAGCTTGGCACCTACCTCATCAGGATTCACATCGGTTAAGAACCCTAACCTACCGCGGTTTACCCCCAATACCGGTACTCGGTATCGCGCTAAGGCTTGTGCTGCATGAAGGATTGAGCCATCACCACCCACCACGATTACTAGGTCACAAATCTCACCAAGCAAACTACGCTTTACGATCTGCAACTGATTCAGTTGCTCAAGCTCAAGATCAGGCAGAGTGGCGGTCTCTGAGTCGACATACAGACTCAGTCCCATCTCATTAATACGCCGACCAATCTCATGAATAGTCGTGATGACCCCTCTTTTACGAGCACGGCCCATCAAGCCTATGCGTCTAAAAGCGGGATTCTTTATAGAA
The DNA here is from genome assembly GCF_900162815.1 of Psychrobacter pasteurii. Taxonomy (GTDB): domain Bacteria; phylum Pseudomonadota; class Gammaproteobacteria; order Pseudomonadales; family Moraxellaceae; genus Psychrobacter; species Psychrobacter pasteurii. Next base: position 2,273 of record NZ_FUGD01000110.1, read on the forward strand.
TGAAAGTGAGTAGAATCTGATAAGTTTGGGAGCTTATCGGACTGCGCGGAGCTTTCCATAGGCTTAAGCTTCATCAAATAGGTCATTTAAGTTTGATAATTTAATATATTTTAAATTCAAAAGGCTTGGTACGGCTTTTTATTGCCTCAAAGCCATAAACGATGCTGCAATTTTACTGGCAATATTATAGTGCCGTTCTGGCTTTATAACCGTTTATTTATAATGGGTAAGCGTACCACATTATCAGATTTACTGCATTAACCTATTGACCCGCTTCAATGAAATTTACCCGTGAAAGTAGGCTTAATAATTGCTATATCCACCCCTAATAAAAAAGCACTATATTGAAAAGCGGTCTCATCGCAACCATTAACTAGTTAACTGTATTCACATTTTCTCCTAATTGGAGCTACCCTATCCTCAAGCTTAAGTTAGCTTTACCTCACTTGTAGAAGTACGCTATCATAACCGATAACTAAGCGTAATAAATTACAGCTGAAATTAGGTTTTAGCAAAAATCTAGGCAACCTGTGAATAATTATTAACGTTAATAATTAAATACTAAAGGAATGAATTAATATGGCAAACCCTATTGTCAGTCGTACAGAACTTGCTGTTGGCGGCAGATCAATGACCGTTAAGGGCGTTGTACATAAAACCAGCTTCTTATTGGGTCTAAGTGCTATTGCAGCACTGGGCTTTTTCTTCTTCATTATCAGTGGCGGCATCAGCGGCGGTATGGCTCAGATGGTCACCTTTGGTAGTATGTTTGCCGCTTTTGGTTTGGCAATATTTATTACTTTTAAACCGCAAAAAGCCAAATCTTTAGCTGCTCCCTATGCCATCTTAGAAGGTTTATTTTTAGGCGGCGTGTCTATTATGTTCATGGGTATTGACCCTAGCATTCCCGCCAACGCCCTAGCTGCTACTTTTGTTACCGCGGCGGTAATGTTAGGCCTTTATCGTTCAGGCATGATTAAAGTCAATGAGAAGTTCCGCTCAATCATGATGTCGGCCATCTTTGCCATTATGCTAATTTATATTGTGCAATGGGGCTTTGTCTTGTTTGGCTCGACACTACCTTTCTTATTCCAAACAGGTGGTTTAGTGGCCATTGGCTTTAGCTTATTTGTGGTAGTTATCGCCTCATTTAGCTTGCTACTTGATTTTGATAACGTTGAGCGTGCAGTAGCTGCCGGCGTATCAGAAGATTATGAGTGGGTATTTGGTATCGGTATCTTAGCCACTCTAGTTTGGATGTACTTCGAGTTCATGCGCTTATTAAGCCACTTCCAAGACTAACCTCATACTAGAAAGCAATTTTTATATCTAAAAAAAGGGTCGCAATTGCGACCCTTTTTTTGTACAGCAGAAAATGATTTATTAACTAATTAATTAATCAGTGACTAGCCAATTTGCAGTTAGGCTCTTTTTAGACGCAAGGCATTCAACACCACAACCAATGAGCTTAAAGACATGCCAATAGCCGCCAACCAAGGTGGCACATAACCAAAAGCTGCAGGCAGTAGTACTACTGAGTTGTAGGTTAATGCCCAGCGTAAGTTTTGTTTAATGATATGCTGCGCTTTGTCCGCTACTCGCTTCGCATCATAGACCGCAGGCACTTTGCCATTTAAGATGACACTATCACTAGATACCTGAGCCAAATCAGCAGCACCAGCAATGGCCGTTGAGATATTAGCCGCCGCCAATACTGGAGCATCGTTAATACCATCACCGACCATCATTACCACATGGCCTTGCTGTTGTAAGGCTTTGATATGGTCAACTTTATCACTTGGTGATAAGCCGAAATATACCTTATCAACCCCCAATTCTTTGGCCACAATTTGGGCATGCTCACTGGGGTCACCAGTCAAGATTACGGTTTCAATATTTTGAGCCTGCAGGGCCGCTATCATCTCTGCCACGCCCTCTCTTACACTGTCATTAAAGTAGTACAGCGCCATAGGCTCCCAAACTTCATTTGCTGTATCTGCTTCTGAATCTAAGCGGCATCGGGTTAGCATCACTGCGGTACTGGCATTATGCTTCTGTAGCTGTAGCGATACTTGTGGCTTGTTTTGGGCATCAGAATCACTCTGATTTAAGGCAAAATTAACATGACCTAAGCGGTATTTATAACTCCCTCCGATGTCATTAACCACAGCCTCAACCCCGCCAGCAGTATGATGCACCAGTTCGGTGACAGCCGGCAAGTGAAGCTGATACGCCGCATCAAGTAAAGCACTGGCAATAGGGTGACGGCTGCCTACTTCTAAGGCCGCAGCAATAGCCAGCAGCTGCTCTTTATCCATACCCTGAGCTGAGTTTTGGTCAGCTCCCTTTTGTGACTCAAGCGCCTCAATATATAGCAAGTTGGGTTTGCCGTAAGTTAAAGTTCCGGTTTTATCAAAAGCCACATGTGTAATTTCAGCCAAAGTCTGAATGGTATGGCCACGTGTGGTTAAGAAACCATAGCTTGCCAGCCTATTGGTTGAAACCGTTAGGGCAATCGGGGTAGCAAGCGATAAGGCACAAGGACAGGTGGCTACCAATACTGCAACCGTGGCCCAAAGCGCTTGAGAGGGATCTACAAAATACCAAGCGATAAAAACGAATACAGCCAACACCAAAATTCTGGCCACAAACCAGCGTGCCCATTTATCCGCTTGCTCCGCAACTTTTGGCTTCTCACTAAGCGCACGGTTCATCAAGCGGTCAATCAGAGCAATTTGACTGTTTTCTGGTAATTCCGTGACAATCATGACAAAGGGCTGGCTGTCGTTTTGCGACCCGCCAATTACTCTATCCCCTCTGTGCTTTACAATAAGCAGACTTTCCCCAGTCAAGAGGCTTTGTGACACTGTGGCAGTCTCACTACAAAGTATGCCGTCCGCCACCACCTCACTACCCGCTTCAATCATAATCACATCACCAATATTGAGGGTGTGAGCGGTCACTGTTTCATAGCTTTGTGGCGTTAAGCTTAAATCTGATTCGCCATTAACATTAAGCTCTTGTTGGACATCTTGCTGCTCAGACTGCCTACTACGCTTGGCAGAATGAATCAACTCTCCTAGCTGTGCCAGTTTTTGATGTTGATCTTCCGTTAGGCTTAAAGCGTGTTCTGCCGTTTCAATTTTTTGTTCTACTGACTGATTGTGAGCAATATTAGCCTGATCTATCTGTTGAACTAAGGCCGGCTCATTACCCACACGTTGTACCAATGTTGGCTCAACCACCACCAAATCATTGGCCATATTTGCCGCTTTAAGCCGTGCATTGTGCTCAATATAGCGCCCTGCCAATAAGAAGAATACAAACATACTGACAGAGTCGTAATAGGTCTCACCTTGCCCAGAAATAGTGGCATATAAACTAGCAAAGAAGGTGACAATCAAAGCAATACTGACGGGCACATCCATATTGACCTGACGAATTTTTATTGCCGACCAAGCAGATGTAAAAAATGGCACAGCACAATAAAAGAAGACCGGGATACTAACAAACAGCGATACCCAGCGTAGGAAGTCTCTTTGTTCTACCAACATGCCACTGTAGCTGGTGTAATTCCCAAAATACATGCCGACCGCAAACATCATCGCCTGCATTGCCCCAAGAGCAGCAATACCTAAACGAATCATCATTTTTTTATTGTTGCGCTCTAGCATAGCCTCGTGAGTGTCTTGACGATAAGGCTTGGCGTCATACCCTATTTGGTTAATGGTAGACAAGATATCACTGATGGGTAGCTTGTCCTCATCCCAAATGACTCGCATCCGCTGATTGGTCAGGTTTACCTGACACTTATCCACCCCAGGCATTTCATAAAGTCGGGTTTCAATTAGCCAAGTACAAGCGGCACAGCGCAGATTATTCACTGAAAGCTCAGCCACCGATTTGCCATCAGCAGCATAGACAAACTGAGCCTGAATATCCTCATGGTCATAAGCCCTTAAGCGCTCTAACTCAGTAGGCATACTCGCCGTACGGTTAATCTCCGAGCGATCAAGGTAATACTGCTCAAGCCCTGCCTCTACAATACTCTCTGCCGCCAACTGACAGCCCATACAACACATCAGTCGAGGCTCACCTAAGATATGGGCAGTAAACGGAGGCTCTGGTACAGGTTCACCACAGTGAAAACAGCACCCTTCAGGGGGCAATATCAAATTATTGAGATCTTCGTCTAAATAATTAAATTGCATTTGTTCGTTTATTCCTCCCTCTGACACGCTATTATCAGAAGTGAAACTTGGGGCCTTACTGGCATTAGAACTGGTATTAGAATCGCTAGGCTGAATGGAACTATTTTTAGGATGGGTCATAACATTATTCACAACAAATTGTCGCAGTAAAGATACTGTCTATTGTATCAGGTCTTACAAACTAAGCACTGTTATCTGAGGAGAAGTTATCGATAATCCACCTGCATTTGAGCCCAGTTATGGAAAAGCCATGAAAACCTGCCTTTAAAGCACAATAGCCCTGTATTAAACAGCTTTTACATTGAAAAAATGACCGTTTTCCGTCATTATAATCAGGTCTTTTTTATGTTGGTAAAACTATCGTGCATCACAAACCTTCTTCAGCAAAATCTCATTTTTCTAAATCACCCACTCCCTCTTTAAATACTCTCACAGGCAAGACTCCAAATCCTGAACAACAAAGAGGCTCAGTGATTGGTTTTCTATTACTGATTATCATCATTGTCGGTATGGTAGTCCTTGCTATGTATTTGATTAAGCAAGATAGAGTCATAACCGCTAAATTTGAAGGTAAGCGCTGGAATATCCCAGCCAAGGTTTACTCTCAGCCTCTTGAGCTGTATCAAGGTGCGACATTAACTACCAAGAATTTAGACTCTTGGTTAGAGATGTTAAATTACAAATCCAGCTCTAATTATGATCGCACTGGTACTTACAATAAATCCTCTGGTCAGTATGTGATTCATACCCGTGGCTTCCAGTACAGTGCCAGCGATGTCGACCCTGAACAAGTTATTAAGATTAAAATCCAAGACTCAAAAGTAACCAGTATTCAAAGCACACAGCCTAGCGATACCGGTATTGTACGTATTGAGCCAGTCACTATTGGTGGCATCTATCCAGACAACAATGAAGATCGCATTGTCCTACCCATCTCTGAGATTCCACAGCCACTTATTGATGCTTTAATCTCTACTGAAGATAGAGGATTCTATCAGCATAAAGGCGTCTCGCTAAAAGGGATTGGCCGAGCTTTTTATAACAACCTGCAAGGGGGCTCTATGCAGGGTGGCTCAACCATCACTCAGCAATTGGTTAAAAACTTCTACCTTAGCTCAGACCGCACCATAAAACGTAAAGCCAATGAAGCGGTCATGGCCTTATTGCTAGAGATGCATTACAGCAAAGATGAGATCTTACAAACCTATCTGAATGAAATTAACTTAGGTCAAAATGGTAACCGCTCTATTAATGGTTTTGGATTGGCTGCACAGTTTTATTTCAATCAACCACTAAAAGAATTACGGGTAGATCAACAAGCCCTGCTTGTCGGCCTGGCAAAAGGAACCAGTTACTACAACCCTCGCCGCAACCCTGAACGAGCATTAAACAGACGAAATACCGTCCTGGCTAATATGTTAGCTACTGGCAAAATTGATCAAGAAACCTATGAAGAAGCGATAGCCAGACCGCTTGATGTGGTCGAAAAACCCAGTGTGGGCAAAAGCCGTTTTCCAGACTTTCTAGATATCGTAAAGCGTGAATTACAATCTAACTATCACCCAGAAGATCTAAAAAATGAAGGGTTACGTGTTTTTAGTACTTTAGACCCTATTGCTCAGTTCGCTGCGGATAATGCGGTGCAAAAACAGTTATCAGCACTGCGTAAAAAGAGCAGTAAAACTAAGCCCTTACAAGCAGCCTTATTAAGCGCCAATCCAGCGTCAGGGGAGTTGGTCGCTGCCATCGGTAGTGGTAGTGAGTTTACTGGATTTAACCGCGCAGTAGATGCCAAACGTCAGGTCGGCTCCCTATTAAAGCCCTTTATCTATATGACAGCTCTTCAAAGCGGCAAGTACAATCTTGCCAGCCCTGTCAATGATAGCCCAGTTACCTTAACCTCATCTGATGGCAGTAGCTGGACACCCAAAAACTATGATGGTGTCGACCATGGCTATGTGCCTTTAACCACAGCCTTAGCTAAGTCTTATAACCAAGCCGCTGTGAATACAGGTATGGAGTTTGGCGTGGGCACCCTTGTCAATCAGATGCATCGCTTGGGTATCAATGAAAAAATCCCTACCTATCCTTCTTTGTTCTTAGGCTCGGTCGAGCTAAGCCCTATGGATATGTTAGGCATGTATCAAGTTTTAGCAGCTGGCGGCTTCCGCACCCCCATTATCAGTATCCGTACTGTGGTCGATGATAGAGGCAGCATTTTACAGCGCTCTGGATTTGACACTAAGCGCAGTGTACCGCCTGATGTAAACTATTTAACCAACTATGCGTTACAAGAGGTGGTTAGAAATGGCACGGCAAGCTCATTGAAATCTTTGGGCAATAATCTTAATTTGGCCGGTAAAACAGGGACCACTAATGATTACCGAGACGCTTGGTTTGCAGGCTACAGCGGTAACTATGTCAGTGTGGTCTGGGTTGGTAGAGATGACAACAAGCCTATTGGTCTGAGTGGCGGCAGTGGCGCCCTACCCTTATGGAAAGACTTTATGGGGCGCTTGCGTCTAACGCCTGTAGAGTTGGTGCAGCCTGATAGTGTGGAGTGGTTATGGTTAGAAAATGGTACCGGCAAACTGTCTCATGAAAGCTGTCAGGGAGCCAGATACTTACCTGTATTATCAAGATACTTACCTGAAGATGCCAGCGACTGTGCCCTAGCTATTTATCAACAAGAGCAATCTCGTAGACAGCTGCAGTGGCTCAATGATCAGCATAAAGCGCTTCTAAATCAAAGCCGTGAGTTAGATAGCGTTCAAGAAGGTATGCCGTCTGGTGGGATAAACGGTGACAATAATGATGGCAGTGACCCTTCACAAAATGCAGAAGGTGAGAACTCAAACAACAATAACAGTGAGAATTCAGGCGACACTTGGTATGATAAAGCTTTAGAATGGTTTTAACGCCTAACTTCAGCTTAACTTTTCCAAAATCGTATTTATGAGGTTAACAAAGCTAACTTATCACCAAGTTAGCTTTGCTCATGGTTTGCCCTTAATTTACCAATTTGGATTGAAATTATGTCTAAGCAATCCCGAGTACCTGTTACAGCATTGGCTAAAACTTCTATCAAAGTCAGCCCCTTGAAATCATTACTCATGAGCTCGGCCCTGAGCTTACTAATGATGGGAGCTCTGACTGGGTGCCAAAGTACTGGAGGATTATCAGTTCCTTCTTCAGTACCTGTCACTCAGCCTAACGCTCAATCCAATCAAGGCACAGCTCCAGCCCCAAGCTCGACCCCTTCTTCTACCACTTATTCTGATGGCCTAGAAGATGACTACCCCATTTCAGAGGTAGATGACGATACGCAAGCTGTAGAACAAAATACAGGCTTTGAGCCCCAAACTTCCTATCCTGTAGACAATACCCCAACACAAACTGAAGCCCCTGTCACAACTGAAGAAGCCCCCGTTGTCACAACCAATCCCAATGCTGTGGGCCAAACCAGACCGACTCCCTCTATACCTCCTAGCACCACTAATGAAAGTCCTGTGGTTAAGCCTCGCGTACCAGATACCCGAACCGCACAGCAGAGCTTACTAGAGCAGGCGCGTCAAAATTCAAAGCAATCAAGTCATAAATCAGCTTCTATCCAAGATGGTAGCAACCTTCCTGCCTTCCAAAGGCTTATGGATACAGGTGTTCAACAACTGCGTCAAGGACAAGTTGCTGCCGCTCAAGCAACTTTCACTCGAGCTCAACGCTTAGCGCCTCAGTCTTCAGCGGTTTACTTCTATTTAGGCCAAGTGGCTTTAAAGCAAAACCAGCCGCTAAAAGCCGAAGCCATGGCCCGTCGTGGGTTAGTCGTCGCTCAGACAGAAGCCCGAAAAAGAGCTTTGTGGCAAGTTATCTTAAAAGCCGGACAGGCACAGGGCAACACCCGAGTGATTAACGAAGCAAAATCAGCATTATCAAGATAAAGGCTATCAACCTACGTAGTATCAAGCTAAAATATACTATTTTTTTATAAAGTTATTTACCCTAAGGATCATTATGGATTGGCAGCAATTACACCTGCAATGTGCAAAACAAGATGTGGACTTGGCCGAAAGCCTTTTATTAGAAGAAGGCGCGCTTTCAATTAGCCTAGAAGATGCCGGAGACCAGCCCTTATTTGAGCCATTGCCTGGTCAGTCTCCTTTATGGGACGAAGTTATCCTAACCGGTCTATTTACTGCAGACAATGCACAAGATATTGAAGCGGCAGCACAGACCATCGCTGTACAAGTCAATGCTCGACGCGTGTGGACCACTGCCCTTGCCGATACAGACTGGGAGCGTGAGTGGATGTCACATTACGCCCCTATTGAGTGTACCAATAATTTATGGATTGTTCCTAAGTGGATGACGCCGCCTAATCCAGATGCAATAAACATCATGATGGATCCAGGCTTAGCCTTTGGTACCGGTTATCACGCCACTACTCGCCTATGCCTAGACTGGTTAACGGATCAAGATTTATCAGACAAGGTCGTTATTGACTATGGTTGTGGCTCAGGCATCTTAGGTATCGCTGCCCTGTTACTGGGTGCTAAGCAAGTCTATAGTGTCGACATTGACCCTCAAGCTGTGTTAGCAACCAAACAAAATGCCGAGCGAAATGAGGTAGATGGTCAATTAGAAGCCTTCTTGCCAGAAGATTTTGCTAAAGCTTTTGAGGCCGGTGATATTCCTAAAGCAGATATTATTACAGCAAACATCTTAGCTAAGCCTTTAATGGAGCTGGCTCCTTATTTGGCTACTTTAATCAAACCTGAAGGCGGCATTGTTCTTGCAGGTCTAATCTCCGAGCAGCTAGACGATGTTATCAGTGCTTATCAGCCATGGTTTAACCTAGATACCCGTCATTCTTATGAAAAAAATGACAACCATGACGACTCTCATTGGCATCGCTTATCAGGTACTTTTAAGGGCTAAGCCATTTGCCTTAACCTAATAAGCGCCATAATCAAAGTTTAAACTCACTTTAATTCACTATTAGATTTATTATAAAGCTATGGACAACCAAACCTCTTCTTTAAGTGACGTAAATACCTTAGCTAACTGTATCGATAACGAAGAACGCATGCCGCTTCGTTATCATGTACAGCAAGCCGTTGAGCAGTACTTTGTAGAGCTTGAAGGAGAAACAGCGACCAATCTATACCAGACCATACTGCAAGAAGTCGAAAAACCCTTATTAGAAGTCGTTCTTGAACAAACCCAGGGCAATCAATCTAAGACGGCTCTAATACTTGGATTAAATCGAGGAACTTTGCGTAAAAAAATGCAACAGTATGGTTTGATGTGATCTTTTCACTCTATTTTTATATTGTTTTTATAAAAGCTAACTCTTTATTTTAGGGACAAAACAGAAAGTACGACACCAAACTTTGCTCTTAGTGGGTGAAAGTTTTGTCATATTTTCAATTTTGCTCTAATATACTCGGGTCTTAGCCTGACTAGGTTAAGACAATTACTCAAAACCCACGATGATTTCAGAATCTAATCACCCTTTTTATCGTATACACTATGGGAAAAACTATGTCTGATAAGCCGTACGCTCTTATTTCTGTTTCTGATAAAGCTCAAATCGAAAGCTTTGCCAAAGGCCTAATTGAAGCAGGATATGATTTACTATCAACAGGTGGTACTTATCGCCTACTGTCTGAAAATGGCATCGCAGTAACTGAAGTAGCAGATTACACGGGCTTCGCTGAAATGATGGATGGCCGTGTTAAGACCCTTCATCCAAAAATTCATGGAGGCATTTTAGGCCGCCGTGGTCAAGATGATGCCGTAATGAGTGAGCACGGTATTCGCCCTATCGACTTGGTTGTGGTGAATTTATATCCTTTCGCCCAAACTGTAGCCAAGCCAGACGTGACCAAAGCTGACGCTATCGAAAACATCGATATTGGTGGCCCAACCATGGTTCGCTCTGCTGCTAAAAACCATGAGCACGTGGCTATCGTGACCAACCCTGCAGACTACGATTCTATTTTACAAGAACTAAAAGAAGCCGGCAGCCTATCACAAAAGACCCGTTTTGATTTAGCGGTTAAAGCGTTTGAACACACCGCTCATTATGACGGTATGATTGCTAACTTCTTAGGCAGCCGCTTAGAGTCTTTTGAAGAGCCAGACAGCTTTGCGCGTACTTTCAACGTACAATTGAAAAAAGCTCAAGACCTACGCTACGGTGAGAACCCTCATCAGCAAGCGGCTTTCTACGTGGAAGAAAACGGCTCAGGCGAAGGCAGCATCTCTACAGCTAAGCAGCATCAAGGTAAAGAGTTGTCTTACAACAACATCGCCGATACTGATGCCGCTTTAGAGTGTGTAAAATCATTCTCTGAATCTGCTTGTGTGATCGTTAAGCACGCTAACCCTTGTGGTGTGGCCATCAATGCTGACCAAACTCAAGCCTACAAAACTGCCTTTAGCACAGACCCTGAGTCTTCTTTTGGTGGCATCATCGCTTTCAACCGCCCTTTAACTAAGCAAACCGCTCAAGCTATCGTTGACACTCAGTTTGCTGAAGTTATCATTGCTCCAAGCTTAGAGCAAGGCGTACTTGAAATCACTTCTGCAAAGAAAAACGTGCGTGTTTTAACTTGTGGTGAGTTACCTAGCCCACAAAACCGTGCGGCTCAGTTTGACTATAAGCGTGTCACCGGTGGTCTATTAATTCAAAACCAAGACTTAGGCCTAATCACGGCAGACGACTTACAAGTAGTGACTGACTTACAGCCTACTGCTGAACAGTTAAATGACCTTCTATTTACTTGGACTGTAGCTAAATACGTGAAGTCTAACGCTATTGTTTATGGTAAAGATCAGCGTACTATCGGTATTGGTGCAGGTCAGATGAGCCGTGTAAACTCAGCTCGTATTGCTGCTATCAAAGCTGAACACGCCAACCTTAAGACTGAAGGTGCGGTTATGGCATCAGACGCCTTCTTCCCATTCAGAGATGGTATTGATAACGCTGCTGAAGTGGGCATTAAAGCCATTATCCAGCCAGGTGGTTCAATCCGTGATGATGAAACCATTGCTGCTGCTAACGAACATGGTATCGCTATGGTATTCACTAGCATGCGTCATTTCCGCCACTAATTGATAGCTGCTTTATGAGCTATCTGTTATTAACGGATAAAAAAAAGACCGCCTCAATTGAGACGGTCTTTTTTGTGTTCATCAAAAGAAAATAACTAGGATAAAGAGCTAAGCTTTAAACTCCGCCTACCTCATTAATCACTCTTTCGTTCTCTTCAATTTTCGTAGCGCCTTTTAAGTACTCGACATAATCGCTGAAGTACTCTTGGCCTCGGATACTTCTCATATCAAACATGGCTTGAGATAGCTCAGCGGCTGGCACGTCTTGCATAGAGCCTTTAGTAATAGGACCTAAAACTAAAACCGTGGCACCCTCATTAGTTTTTTCAGAAACAGCCACTGGCTTACCGTCTGTACTGTCCTTACTAAACGCAATGGCTTGCTCATTAGCCGTCAGCAATGAGCTTTGACGATTGATATTACCTAAAGACTGGAACTTAGCTTGAGCCGCTTGCATGCCTTTATCATTCACAGTTTTGCTAATAGCTTGAGCGGCTGCCAAAGCTTGAGCACTCGCTTTTTGCTTCACTAAAATAGTTTTAATCTCAGCAGTAGCTTGCTGCAAGGTTAAAGGCTTAACTGGACGATAGTTGGTAGGCTGAACCCACAGAGTGCCGTTATTTACTTTAATACTGGCACTCACTGACTCATCTTGAATAGCGAAGTCATCAAAGGCTGCTTCAATCACTGCTGGCTGAGCCAGAACTGTTTTATTGTCCTTTTTGGTATAGTCTTTAATCTTTTGCACACTAAGCTCTTCTTGCTGTGCAATGTCTTCAATACCTACACCATCAATAGCCATCTCGTTAATGCGAGTAATCTTGTCAGCAATCAGCTCTTCACGCTTTTGACGCTCAGCTTGTGCTACAAGCTCTTCACGCATACTGTCTAAGCTTGGAATGCCCTCACCAGACATTTCAGTAACTTTAAACAGCTGATAACCAAAACTGGTTTTAACAGGTTCTGAAACTTGGTCTTTATTTAACCCTTCAATCGCCTTAGCAACTTTGGCCCCATCGGCACCGAAGACATCAGGATTAAAGGTACCGATATCACCGCCTTTGGCTGCACTCACTGGATCTTCAGAAAATTCTTTAGCCAAAGCCGCAAAGCTTTCGCCTTTCTCAAGACGGCTTTCAATTTGCTCAATGGTCTTTTGTGCGTTGGCACCCGTCACCAAAATCTGACTGACCTTTTGACTATAATCACCCACATAATTGGCTTTAAACGCATTATATTGAGCTTGAATATCTTCTTCAGTCACTTCATCAACAGCAACTTTACTAGGATCAAGCTGAATATAAGCCAAATCAACCATAGCTACGCTATTTAGCTCATTTTTATGCTTGTTATAGTAGTCTTCAATCTCTTTATTAGACACAGACACCTTGTCTTTGTACTGCTCCCAAGGCAAGCGATATACCCAAACATCTCTAGTTTCTAACTGTAGCGCCAATAGGTCATTAATTTCAGCTTCTGGATAAAGAGCGGTTTGAGCCACACTAGCATAAAGCTGCATTAAGTTTAGCTGTTGACGGTACTGATTAAATAACTGATCTTTGGTCATACCTTGCTGCTGCAATGCAAAGGCAAAGCGGTCGTTAGAGAACTGACCATTTTCATCTAAGAACTGAGGATCTTGTAACAGCAAGTCGTTAATAACCTTGTCTGATACGTGCATGCCTAGTTGGTCCGATTGGTTTCTAAGTAAAGCACGATTGATTAGGCTTCTTAGAACTTCACGGTTTAGGGCATTGGTATTAATCGCACTGGCTTCCACTCCATTTTGTAGTAGCTCATTTCTGCGATTATTGATAGCGTCTTGATATTCAGCGCGGCTAATCGTCTGATCACCTACTGTAGCCACGTCATTTGCATTTGCTGACCCAGTAAAATAGCTCTCAAGGCCTAAAATTACCAAAGGGGATAAACAAAGCATTAAGAAAATTCTGCCAGGCCAACTTTTAAGAAAATTACGTATCGATTCCATAGTACATATCAGTCATAAGTTAATAAGAGGTTAACGCAATATCATACGTGAAAATAAGGTCCGACACAAAAAAAACGCACCCTAAGGTGCGTTATTGTCTGCTATCAGACATGGTACTCGCTTAACTTAGCGCATAATCGGCTTAGTTTAAACGATCTTTAAGGCCTTTACCTGCTTTAAAGTGTGGTACACGGCTTGCTGGAATCTGAAGCTCATCACCAGTCTTAGGGTTACGGCCAGTACGCGCTTTACGATCTTTAACGCTGAATGTACCAAAACCTACTAATGAAATAGTGTCATTGTTTTCTAGAGCTTCGCCAACACTTTCCATCATAGCATTAAGAGCGTCAGCAGCTTGAGTTTTGTTCAGACCACTTTTCTCAGCGATGCTATCTACTAATTCTGATTTATTCATAGAGACTTCCTTTAAAATGATTTAAATTCGGAGGTAAATTCTATCGCTTAAAAACTAAATAAGCAATAACCAAGCCCTTAAATACTACACATCAGTGCAAAAAAAGTGCACCTTTTGAATTTTTAGTATTTTCTGAACGTGGGGTTTCTCCTGCTGTTATAGCAAGGGGTTTAGAAATGTGCAAGTAAATTTACATTTTACTGCTCAATTGCTTACGCAAATCGGCTTGAGACACCACCTACATTGACTTTATACCTTTAAAACCTCGTTGTTTCAAGTGCTATCGTATATTTTATAGGTTTTTATCCTATCTCAGCTATTTACCAGTTAATTTTATTAATCCGTATCATACTTATAGCGAGTACGTTACTTTATGCTATTATTTATCACATTTTTCATAAATGACGGTTATAATTTTCTGAATTACTTAAGCTGGTTTTTAAGTTAACAAGATTTTCTAACTTTAATAGATATGATGCGTTAACCCTTCATATAACAAATAACAAAATTCAAATAGGTTTAGTATGAGTCAAAATTCAATTTCAAACTCTCTACTTAATGTCGTACTGGTATTTGCAGAGTCTGCTATTACGCTTGTTTTAAGATTCGATGCAAACCTACGTAAAGCAGTCTACCCTTTGGCTCAAAAAAACACTGTGGTCTGTATCCGCAGTTACCTACCCCACACTCAGTTTTATGCTACGTTCACTAACAAAGGTATCTTATTAGACAGCGAGCTTCCCCACTCTGCTACTGAACCTGATGTTGTTATTAATGCTTATAGCCATCAGCTGATCAACTCTCTGGTTAGCAATGACGTAACTCAAATTAATAAGATCACCATGCGTGGTGGTACCGAAACCGTTAATGAAGTTCGCAACTTCTTATCACAGCTGGGTGTTGCTAGCCTGTTTCAAGGCATCATCAAAACTGTTAAAGGAAAAGGCAAAGAAAAAGCTGAAGAGGCAAAAGAGGAAAACAAGCCGGACTATAAAGCCCGTATTGAAGAGCAGCAGCAACAGCTTAATGCTTTAAGCATGCGCAACCGTGAGCTTGAAATCAGTCTGAAAGAAGCACACAGCAAACAAAAAACCACTATGATTGCCCTTATTGTGGCTTCATTGATTGCCATCGCTGCTGTTATTGGCTGGGTAAGCTAATAACAGCCAAACGATGATCACAACCTTAAGCAATTAGTATTAAGCACTTAGTTATTCAGTAATCAGCCTTAGGGTCTACTCTATCTTTAAGTGATCTGCTTTCAGAACCTTGACCTTTAAACACCTTAATGGACCCCTAGTCTATTAAGGTGTTTTTTTATGTTGATTAAATTTAAATAATGACCAAATCGGGATTGAAAATATAAGGTTACGGCCTCAAATCAAGTACTATAAGCCATTGAGAAACCCTAAACTATCGATAATTTTTAACCCATAGTTTGCTATAATATTGGCGCCAAAAATCCACGACTGTTTTACTGATTATCTGTATTACAATTAAGCCACCAATTAATCTTGACTGCATTACTCGGAATTAACTATAATAGGACTTAATTAATTCAGTATGAACTCGTGGAGACATTAAATGCGCTTAACAACTAGAGGTAGATACGCGGTTACAGCTTTACTTGACCTGGCTATCCAAGATGGTGATTCAAAAAATGCTGTCTCCCTATCTGATATTGCCAAGCGCCAATCCATCTCAATTTCTTATTTAGAACAATTATTTTCTAAATTACGTAAAGCAGGATTGGTGACCAGTACCCGTGGTGCCTCAGGTGGTTATCATTTAGCTAAACCTTTGGCTGATATAGATGTAATGACCATTATCACTGCTGTCGATGAATCAGTGAATGCTATGCAGTGTGGCGGCCAAGGTAACTGTCAAGGCGGCGCTATGTGTCTTACCCATGACTTATGGTGTGCCCTATCTATCCACATCGAACAATATTTAAAAAATATTTCTTTAGATCAGTTATTACAAATGGAAAATGTTAAAGACGTGTCGCATCGTCAACAACTGCTTCATCAAGTAGCAACTGAGAAAACTGAAAAAAGTACAACTACAAATTCAAATATAATATTCCCTGCCAATGAGGTTAATCCAGCATGAGTAACTTAAACCGCCCTATCTATCTTGACTATGCAGCCACTACCCCTGTTGATGCAAAAGTAGCGAAGAAGATGGCTGAATACATGACTTTTGAAGGTGTATTCGGTAACCCAGCTTCTCGTTCACACGGCTACGGTTGGCAAGCTGAAGAAGCTGTAGAAACTGCACGTCAACAAGTTGCTGATTTAGTGAATGCCGATCCTCGTGAAATCGTATTTACCTCTGGTGCGACTGAGTCTGATAACTTAGCCATCAAAGGCGCTGCTCATTTCTACCAAGGTCGTGGTAAGCACATCATCACCAGTAAAATTGAGCACAAAGCTGTATTAGATACTTGCCGTCAACTTGAGCAAGAAGGCTTTGAAATTACTTATATCGACCCTCAGCCAGGCACAGGCCTTATCCTGCCTGAGCAAGTTAAAGAAGCTCTACGTGAAGACACTATCTTAGTTTCATTAATGATGGTGAACAACGAGCTAGGCACAGTAACTGATGTAAAAGCCATCGGTGAAATCACTCGTGAAGCTGGCGTAATCTTCCACGTTGACGGTGCTCAAGCTGCTGGTAAAGTAAAAATTGACTTAGAAGAACTAAAAATTGATCTAATGAGCTTCTCGGGTCACAAAGTTTATGGTCCTAAAGGTATCGGCGCTTTATTTGTACGCCGTAAACCACGTGTTCGCCTACGTGCCGAGCAACATGGTGGTGGTCATGAGCGTGGTATGCGTTCTGGTACTTTAGCCACTCACCAAATCGTTGGTATGGGTGAAGCATTCGCCATCGCTGCTGAGCGTTTAGAAGAAGACCGTGCCCATACTCAGAAAATGCATGACAAGTTATGGCAAGGCGTTCAAGATATTGAAGAGATCTACCTAAATGGTGATGTTGAAAACAGCGTGCCAAATATCATTAACATTAGCTTCAACTTCGTTGAAGGTGAATCACTAATGATGTCATTAAAAGACATGGCGGTTTCTTCAGGGTCAGCTTGTACTTCAGCTACTCTTGAGCCTTCATACGTACTACGTGCTATTGGTCGCCCAGATGAATTAGCACACAGCTCTATCCGCTTCAGCTTTGGTCGTTACACCACAGAAGAAGACATTGATACCATTTTAGCTCAAATCCATGAAGCGGTTGAGAAGTTAAGAGACCTATCTCCACTATGGGATATGTATAAAGATGGCGTGGATCTTGACTCTGTAGAGTGGGCGGAACACTAAACAAAAAAGCAAATTAGCCATTAAGGGGCTGACTTATTATAACTGACAATACTTTTATAATTATTAACCAAAAGCTGCCCCTTAATTAACGCTAATTATTATTAACGAATTAGACAATATATTTTTATTGTCCCCATTTATCTAGGTTAAACCCCAGGAGAAACACCATGGCTTATAGTAATCAAGTAATTGACCATTATGAAAATCCACGCAACGTTGGTAATTTAGACAAAGATGCCAAAAACGTTGGTACCGGTATGGTTGGTGCTCCAGCTTGTGGTGACGTTATGCGTCTACAAATTCAAGTTGGCGATGACGGTATTATTGAAGATGCTCGCTTTAAAACTTACGGCTGTGGTTCAGCTATTGCTTCAAGCTCGCTAGTAACTGAGTGGCTAAAAGGCAAGACTCTAGACCAAGCCTCTGAAATCAAAAACAAGCACATTGCTGAAGAATTGGCTCTGCCTCCAGTGAAAGTTCACTGTTCAGTATTGGCTGAAGATGCGATTAAAGCAGCTATTAATGACTACCGCACCAAGACTGATACAGCAACTGACGCTTAATTCATACCTTTATTGAATTGATAAGCGATTAGTTAGTATATTTTTTAGGCTAATGAGCTTATTAAGGCAATCTTATTAAGCTCAAGCGATATAAATTTTAATTTTTAACATTAGGATAGTCTTAATGATAGAACTGACCGAACGTGCTGCAAAACACGTTACAGATTATTTAAATAACCGAGGTCATGGCGAGGGCATTCGTGTCGGTATTCGTACTGCTGGATGTTCAGGACTGGCCTACGTGTTAGAATTCGTTGATGAACCAGATTCTGTAGACGAAAAATTTGAAAGCAACGGGGTTAATATCTTTGTTGATCCTAAGAGTATGGTTTATTTAGACGGCTTATTAATGGATTATGTGGTTGAAGGTCTGAACGAAGGCTTTAAATTCACTAACCCAAATAAAAAAGGTGAATGTGGCTGCGGTGAGTCTTTTACTGTTTAATCAGTAACGTGTCACCTCTCCCCCTTTTATTAAGTGTTAAGCGTCTTTAGTTATAACTGTGCTTATAACTAAAATCATAATTACAATACTTTGCAACAATAATGATTTTAGGATTTAGACGGAGCTGACGATATAATTCGTCAGCTTTAAGTTTTAGCTTTCACCAAACCACCATCAACCAATAGCACTCAAAGCCTATGTCAGATAACGCACCTACTTTCGCCAATTTCTTTGCTCTATTCGAGCTGCCTATTACTTTTGAGATTGAGACCACAAAGCTTAGTGAACGGTTGCGTCAACTTCAAAGCCAATATCACCCTGACAAATTAAGCGGCAATGAGAGCGCCTCATTACAGCAAAACTCTGCTGTCATCAATCATGCTTATGACATCTTAGTCAATCCAGACAGCCGCGCTAATTATTTATTAGAACTATCCGGCCAAGAGCTTAATACCGACCACTCTATCGCTGATCTCGACTTCCTAGATGATGCTATGGAAATGCGCATGGACCTTGATGATGCCGAATCAGCAAGCGACTTAGCCACGATTTCCAAGCTAAAAACTAACGTTGATCTGCGTATAGACAATCAGTCACAACGTTTTAAAGAAGCTTATGCTGAGCAAGACTGGCCTGTGGCGAAAGATGCTACTCAGAAGCTTAAGTTTTTGGTTAAGCTAAAAAAAGATATGGACATAGCCGTAGATAACAGCCAACAACAAGCTGATGACGATGACTTATATCTTTAATAGCTTATGTATTGAATGCCCCTTATGTGTTTAATACCTAGTTAACTATTTATTTTTTACTTTTATTATTAATTCTCTGCCTTAGATTGAGTGTTTTATGTCTTTATTACAAATTGCTGAACCAAACCAAAGTGCAAATCCTCATGAGCATAAATATGCTTTAGGTATCGATTTAGGTACCACTCGCTCTATGGTAGCGGTTGTCCGCTCAGGTAAGGCAGCTTTGCTTGAAACTTCTTTAAGCGATGAAACTACTAACACCAGCAAAGACACCTTACTGCCTTCAGTAGTTTATTATGGTAATAAAGAGGGCGTAACGACTCCTGTTGTGGGTTCTGAAGCCTTGGCTTATTTTGAAACAGATCCTGCCAACACTATTATCTCAGCTAAGCGCTTTATGGGTCGTAGCGTACAAGACATTAAGTTCTCTCACCCTTATGAGCTTAAGTCTAGTACCAGTAATGTAGAAGCTATGCCTTCTTTTGTGACGGCTCAAGGAGAGATTTCTCCAGTAGCGGTATCTGCTGAAATACTAAAAACCTTAGAGCAACGGGCCCAATCTGCTCTGCCTAATGCCAGTATTGCAGGCGCAGTCATTACCGTACCTGCTTATTTTGACGAAGCCCAACGTCAGGCCACTAAAGATGCCGCTAAGCTGGCCGGTCTTAATGTGCTTAGGCTATTAAATGAGCCTACAGCAGCAGCCGTGGCCTATGGTCTAGACCGCAATAAAAGTGACTCTGAAAAACAAGAGCATATCTATCTAATCTATGATTTGGGCGGCGGTACCTTTGATGTATCGCTATTAAAAATGACTGAAGGTGTGTTTGAAGTTCTGGCCACTGGGGGCAACAGTGCCTTAGGTGGTGATGATATGGACCGCCAAATTATGGGCTGGCTACTTAAACAGGCAGATCTAACTCCAAAACAGTTAACGGCTCAGCAGCGCACTCATATCGCCCGTCAAGCAGAGGCTTATAAGCAGGCACTGACTCATGAAGACAGTATCTCAGTAAGTCTAGATGTGGCAGGTACTCAGTGGCAAGGTACTTTAACCGCAGAAGATTTAGTACAGATTGTCGAGCCTATTACTCGCCGTACCATCTCTACGTGCGAACAAGTCATGCGAGATGCCAATATTGACCTATCACAGCTTGATGAAATCATCATGGTGGGCGGCTCAACCCGTATGCCTGTGATCCAGCAGGCTGTTGCCGAGCACTTTAACAAACAGCCTCTGTCTCATCTAAACCCTGATGAAGTAGTCGCTTTGGGTGCAGCACAAGTTGCCGAACAGCTCATCAAAAAAGACAAATCTAATAATGTCTTATTGCTTGATGTGACCCCACTATCTTTAGGCCTAGAGACCATGGGTGGCTTAGTAGAAGTGGTTATTCCACGCAATACTCCTATCCCAGTGGCCAAAAAACAAACCTTTACCACCTATCAAGACGGTCAAACAGGCATGATAATTCATGTAGTACAGGGTGAGCGAGATACCGTTGAGAACTGCCGTTCATTGGGCCGCTTTGAGCTGTATGGAATCCCTCCTATGAAAGCAGGCTTAGCGCGCATCGAAGTGACATTTGATATTGATGCCAATGGTCAGCTTTCAGTAAGTGCTTTTGAAGCTACCTCTGGGGTTAAGAGCGATATTAAGATTACCCCATCGTATGGTTTAAGTGACGAACAACAAGAGCAGCTGCTGCGTGCAGGTTTTGAAAATGCGGCTCAAGACAAACTGGCTCGTAGCTTAATTGAAGCCAAGGTAGAGGCTGAGCGTGAAGTTCTAGCCCTGCAGTCTGCCCTACAAGAGTTTAATTCTCTATTGAGCGAAGAGGAAGTGAGCAATCTGCAGCAAGCGATGCAACAGTTAGGTGAAGCACTTGAGCAAGATATCTCTTCTGACGATCAGGCTGTGCTGCAAGCCATAAAAGCAGATGTAGAAAACAAACAAGCCAAATTAAAGCCATTGAGCGATGCCTTTGCGGCCCGTATCATGGACCAAAGTGTTCAGCAGTCGCTAGCAGGTACCAGTACAGAGACTTGGTCTGAATAAAAGGCTCGCTAGGATAAGACAATTAAGGATTATATTGATCGATCCTTTAACACAGATATTGCAAAACAGATTTTACTAATAACTAAAAGTTGGAATTTTTTATGCCTAAGATTACATTACTGCCCCATCATGAAATATGCCCAGAAGGTGCTGAAGTTGAACTACAAAGCGGCCAAAACTTATGTAAAGGTCTATTAGAAAAAGGCTTTAAAATTGAGCATGCCTGTGAGATGTCTAAAGCCTGTACTACCTGTCACGTTATTGTGCGTAAAGGCTTCAACAGTCTAGATGAAATGGATGATATCGAAGCGGACTTATTAGACAGAGCTTGGGGACTTGAGCCAGACTCTCGCCTATCTTGTCAGGTACAGATTGAAGACACAGATTTAGTGGTTGAGATTCCAAAATATACTATCAACCATGCCAGTGAAAACCACTAATCCCCATTTAGTATATTCATAAAAAAAGACACCTTAAGGTGTCTTTTTTTATGGGGCTTTATATTTACTGCATTTGCCAATCGAAAGGCATTTGATTATGACCGCGCAACGCCATCATAAGCGTCTGCTGCATAGCCAAGTAAACCTCTTGGGTATAAGGTACTGCTGGCGTGCCCCACACTGGGTTTGGCCAAGCTAAGTCATTTTGATAACGGACAATATGATGGAAATGCAGTTGAGGCACTTGGTTACCTAAAGCTGCCACATTCATTTTATCTGCATTAAACGTCTTAGCCATCTGGCTCGATAGCCAGCTTGACTCACGTAAAAACTGAGCCTGGTCAGCTGGTGATAATTCATAAATCTCTTGCACACCCGCCACTCTAGGTACCAAAATCAACCAAGGGAACTGGCAGTCATTAATTAGACGACAAGTAGATAGTGGAAAGTCTCCAACTAAAAACGAATCTTTAGCTAGCGTTGGATGAAGTTGAAACATATTGGCTCTCTTAATTATTTTAATGATTCTGCAAGCCAATATTTTATCAGGTATTGGCTTGATATTATAGATGCTAACACATGTTTAATCTTTTGCAGCAGATAACCTAGAGTTTATACCAATTCTAAAAAATAACACTCAAGTCGCACCACTCCCGCTGAGTGATAGACCTAATTAAGTTAGTCTCATTACACAATGCATTCCAAGCGTCACATGCCGCATCGACAATCGCATCATAACTCTCAAAACAGCGATTAGATAACCAATGCTGTTTAAGGTACTGCCATACCTGTTCAGCAGGGTTAAGCTCAGGTGAGTAGGGAGGCAATTTAAGCATGGTCACATTGTCTTGATCCAAACTTGGTTGGTGCCATAGCGCCCCATCCATGACCACCACGGCATGCCGA
>NZ_FUGD01000194.1 GCF_900162815.1 Psychrobacter pasteurii
GTATGCGTGAAGCCTTGCGCTTTGACGGCAAAATACTCTCAGCTAAAATCTTTAGTCGAGGTGGGAGATGGTTTGTCTCTGTTGCAGTTGAAATAGATGATGTAAACCTTACCAAAAAGACAGGTAAGCAAACTGGTGTAGACTTAGGTATTACTGACCTAACCACTCTATCAGATGGTACTAAGGTCAAGGCACCCAAGCCACTTAAGGCGAAACTTAAAAAGCTTAAAAGGCTGAGTCGTCAATTAAGCCGTAAACAAAAAGGCAGTAACAATCGTGCTAAAGCGAAAGCCAAGCTATCACGATTGCACCTGCAAATTAGT
>NZ_FUGD01000030.1 GCF_900162815.1 Psychrobacter pasteurii
AACTTTACGCTCAATGTTCTTTTTCCAACGCTGAATTGTCGTTGTACTGATTTGATATTCTTCGGCAAGCTCTCGATAACTGTAACCTTCGTCAAGCTTGTCTAATATCATTTGTCTGTAGTCTTTTGAATATGCCATCTTATCAGTGTATCTTATTTATGGGGCTATGACTATATGAGATGCAAACCATTACAAACGAACAATGCGCGAACATAAATTCTCGCTATCAAGTTGGCGTTTAATTGTTAAAATAGAGCAGTGATTAAGAGTAAAAGAACGCTAAAACCAAACATTTGCTATGGAAATTGCTAACTTTGGCCTCATTAAGGCAGATAGCTGTATAGAATCCTTTATAATAGCGGATATCTGCACTCGCATGACTATGAACATGATGCCTAAAAACTCTATTTAAAACCAGCGTATACGTACAAATATCAAAGCGCGTTTACCTAAGCAAACCCTACACCTATAAAAGAACTGATTGATTTATGACAATAGCTGCTTTAATCCCCGAATTCGCCGTTGGTCAACGTTATTTATCTGATACCGAGGCTGAGCTTGGCCTAGGCGTGGTTATAGATGTCGATGACCGCTGTGTGCATATCTTATTTGCGCAAAGCGAAGAGACCCGGGTCTATGCCAAAAACTCGGCACCTTTATCTCGAGTAACCTTTAAGGTGGGTGACGAGATTACCGACCAAGAAGGTAACACGCATATTGTTACTGGATTAGAAGAGGTAATGGGGGTGGTTAAATATCATGTGGAAGGTCATCCGCGTGGCATTATGGAAACCCGTTTGGCAGCCAATATTACTTTGGCTAAGCCCTTAGAACGTCTGCTGGCAGGTCGTGTTGAGCGTGGGGATTGGTATGAGCTGCGTCAAGATATCCTGCGTATGCAGTCTGCTTTGGCCGGCCATCCGTTAAAAGGCCTGATGGGCGCTCGCGTTGATATTATTCCGCACCAATTATATATCGCTCACGAAGTCGGTAAGCGTATTGCCCCGCGTGTGTTATTGGCCGATGAAGTGGGTCTAGGTAAGACCATTGAAGCAGGTCTGATTATTCATCAACAATTGCTTACTGGTAAAGCACAGCGTGTCTTGATTTTGGTTCCTGACAGCTTGCAGTATCAGTGGATGGTCGAGATGCGCCGCCGCTTTAACCTAAACTTTGCGCTATTTGATCTAGTGCGTACGGCTGCTATTAAAGAGCATAACCCCGATCAAAACGTGTTCGCTACTGAGCAGTGCATCATTGCAAGCTTAGACTTACTGCTAGACCACCATGACTTATATGAGCAGGCTCTTGAAGCAGGTTTTGACTTATTGGTAGTCGATGAGGCGCATCACTTACATTGGGACCCAGAACAAGGTGGCAATGATAAGTATGAGCTGGTGGCAGACTTTGCTCATGAGACCCCAGGCGTATTGCTATTAACCGCTACTCCAGAGCAGCTGGGCGTTGAAAGTCACTTTGCCCGTTTGCGTCTACTAGACTCAGACCGCTTTGATGATTTAGATGACTTTATTGACGGTCAGGCTGCCTTCTCTGATACCGCTGCTGTGGCAGAGGTATTGATGGATCAAAAGCCTTTAACCGAAGGTCAAATCAAAGCCCTAACTCATCTATTAGGCTTTAGTGATCCTGATGAGTTGGCCAACATTAATGAAGACGATAAGCTACGCACTTATGCGTTAAATCAGCTATTAGACCGTCATGGTACGGGCCGTGTGTTATTCCGCAACACCCGAGACAGCGTACAAGGTTTCCATGGTCGTGCTAGTGTGCCACACCCGCTGCCATGCCCTGAGGCTTGGATTGGTAATTATCAGACCTGCGGTAAACTACGTGAACAGCTGTGGGGTGAAGAGAATCAACCTGATGGCAGCTGGCTAGAAGATGACCCGCGTGTGCCTTGGTTGATTAAGTTATTAAAAGAAGAATTAAAGCAGAAAAAAGTGCTGCTTATTGCCCGTAGTGGGGCGACGGTCGAAAGCTTAGAGGCGGTACTACGTCTACATGCAGGTATCAAGACGGCCATCTTCACTGAGCAGATGAGTCTGCTTGAGCGTGACCAAGCGGCTGCTTTCTTTGCTGATGAAGCTGGAGCTCAAATTCTATTGTGTTCAGAGATTGGTTCTGAAGGCCGTAACTTCCAGTTTGCTAGCCACTTAGTACTGTGGGATTTACCTGCTAATCCAGATACTTTAGAGCAGCGTATTGGCCGCTTGGACCGTATCGGTCAGACCCAAAAGATTACTTTGCACGTGCCTTATGTGCAAGGCACGGCTCAAGAGCGTATGTACCAGTGGTATGACTCAGCTCTGAATATCTTTAATCAGATTTCACCGACTGCCCAGACGGTACAAGAGCAGTTTATTGTTGATCTAAAGCCTTTGCTTGAAGGTGAAGACAATGAAGACAATCGTGCAGCTTTAAGCAACTTAATTGTTGAAGCAGCCAGCGTACGTGAAGAACTAGAAGCGGAATTGCAGTCAGGTCGTGACCGTCTACTTGAGTACAACTCTTGTCGTCCTCGCGTTGCCAGTCGTATCGCCGATGCGATGAGCGATTTTGATGCCAATAACTTATTGCCATCTTTCTTAGATCGCTTCTTCTCTTCAGTGAATTTAGATCACAGTGTGCAACGTGATGGCTCTTGGGTTATTCACCCACCAGAGGCAGAAAACAGTCAGCATACCGATGTTGATAACCTGCCTATCTCTGAAGATGGCATGACGTTAACCTTTAAGCGTAGCCAAGCCTTAGTGCGTGAAGACATGGACTTTATTACCCACGAGCATCCGCTAATGTTAGCCATTTATGACATGGCCAACTCGGGTACCTTTGGTAATACCACAGTGGCGATGCTAAAGAGCAACACGGTTCCAGAAGGTATGCTGCTGTTAGAAGTTAACTTTAGAGTGGCAACCATTGCACCAAAAGTTCTAAACTTGGGTGCGACTTTACCGACTCAAAATTTACGTGTATTCTTAGGCGAGCAGGGTGGGGATTTATCTGACCGTATCACGGCGGATATGATTATGCCGCACATTGAGCGTTTGGATAAAAATCGCTCACGTCAGGTAGTTAAAGTTCGTAATCAGGTCATTGAGTCACGTTATTATGATGCTGAGGCCATTGCTCAAAGTAAGCTAGAGGACATTAGTGCTCAAGCAATGGCTCGTTTTAGCCAAGTGTGGGAGCGTGAAATTAGCCGCCTAAAACAGCTACAACAAGTTAACCCGAACGTTCGTTATGAAGAAATCGAGCGTCTTGAGTCTTTAAAAGCCCAAGGTGAGCAGGCTTTACGTAGCTTATCACTAGTGCCAGACAGTATTCGAGTATTGGTGGCGGTAAAGCCATAGAGCCTAGCTTTTAAGTTCTCAAGCTTTAATACTGACTTTTCAAGTTTAGCAAATTAAGTTTAACAAAGCCCTCCTTCACAAGGAGGGCTTTTAGTTTTTTGGCTTATGCGGTACTCTAAACTTATAAAAAATCTATTATTATTGAGGCAATAGCTTATGACCCCAGCCATCAATTTAGCAAAAAAACTAAAGCTTAATTATCAGATTCACGAATATGAGCATTACCCTAGTGCGGAGTCTTATGGGCTAGAGGCGGCTGATAAATTAGGTCTGCCTGCTGAGCAGGTATTTAAGACTTTGGTTGTAGAGACAGAATCGGCCAAGCTTGCCGTTGCGGTTTTACCAGTTGTTGATACGCTAAACTTCAAAAAAATGGCCAAAGCCTTGGGCTGCAAAAAAGTACAAATGGCTGACCCTAAGGTAGTTGAGCGCAGCAGCGGTTATGTCCTAGGCGGGGTCAGTCCCTTGGGTCAAAAAAAGCGTCTACCCACGGTAATCCATGATTCAGCCCAAGCTTTAGAAACTATCCATGTCAGCGGCGGTAGACGAGGGCTAGAGATCGAGCTGCCACCACAGCAATTAGCGGATACCCTAAGTGCTAAGTTCGCTGATATAACTGATTAAAGTGTTTTGTTGTAAGCTGTATTACGTTAGAGTATTTGCTTTAGAGTATTTGCTTTAAATCATTGTTTTTGCTTTAAAATACTGTCCTTCAAAATTACTGACGCCACCTAAATTAGAGAGCCTCCTATGCCACATGTTATCGTTCAAGCTACCCCCAATGTCACTATCAAAAACCCAGAGAGTTTACTAAAAAAACTAAATAGCACCCTATGGGAAACCGGACATTTTGGGTCACCACAAGCAATTAAAGCCAGATTATTGAATGTAGAGAACTTCCTAGTGGGGATTGAGGACGACCAACAAGAGGAAGGCTTTGTTTATATTCAGCTACGACTGATGCCAGGACGTAGCCAAGAAATTAGAGAGGACTTGGCTGAGAAGCTGCACACTTGCTTGAAGCAGGAGTTAGTAGAGCAGCAATCGGGCCGAGTCTCGGTGCAGTATTGTGTGGAAGTGATTGAGCTTACGGCAGCTTATAAAAAAGAGAAGATATAGCCAGTCATAGAGTAATTGACACCTATAGCAAAAAAGAAAACCCCATACAGATAGACTGTATGGGGTTTTTATATTTAACGATGAGGGCTTAATGTTGCTTTAACAGAAAAGTTGGTTACGCCTTTTTTTGTGCACAAATGGCCACATAATCACCACGATCGTAGCCTTCAACGACCTCTTGTACTTTATCATTAGCAAACATAGGGTGAGTTAATAGCGTTTGTGCGTATTCAAAATTGGTTAAGCCAGCTGCTTTCATCAGCTCAATTTTCTCATCTGAGGTGCGCCAGTTTGCACTGCGAACCAGCTCAATAGGGTACGGGTCTTTAGGCGAGATATGAGCCAATAGCTTATGATCCCAAGTATCAACTGCACTGGCTAGGTTGTATAAGCTCGCAAACCCACTTTCTTTGGGCACATCAATGAGAATTAGCTTACCGCCGGGCTTTAACGCCTCATGGGCTTTATCACCGGTCGCCGTAAAACCACCCACTTCAGGGGGTGGATATAAGGCGACACACACTGTCGTAAGAAGTCGTTAAAGGGTTGTAAGCTAAAATTAATCTTGCCATACTAAGCATATGAAAACCCTCAAGCTACGCATTAAAGACAAACACATAAAAGAGCTGAATCGTCTAAGCGGTTCAGTGAACTTCGTGTGGAACTATATAAATGCACTTTGCTTTGAGCATCTAAAACGTACCGGTAAGTACTTTTCAGCCTATGATTTAAACCAGTACACCAAAGGTAGCGGTGAATATTTAGGATTACACAGTCAGACCTTACA
>NZ_FUGD01000122.1 GCF_900162815.1 Psychrobacter pasteurii
CTTCTCGAACTCAGAAGTGAAACATCGTAGCGCCAATGGTAGTGTGGTTCGCCCATGTGAGAGTAGGTCATCGTCAGCTCCCTATACCTAAAAGCCCCCTTCATTAACTTGGAGGGGGCTTTTTCCTGTGTGGTGGTTTTACTTATGGGCGGTTTATTAAATTAAGGCATGTTGCTATAGACTGTTTTTTGATTTACGTTTCAGGTAAATCATTAAATAAGTTATTTATTTCTAAATCCTGTTCAAAATCCAATTCCATTTGCTGTTTTTGACGGTTACGCATCTGTTCGATACGTTTTCTACGGCCAACGATAAGCCTCAGCACCTCCCTTCTTTCTTCATTGGTCATTCTTAGCCATAGCTGACGTTCTTGACGGCTACGCAGGCAGCCAAAGCAATATCCTTTCTTATTGCTTTGGCAGACACCCACACAGGGGTTTTCAATTTCGAATAACTCGATCTGATTAAACATTAGCTTTATACCATCCCTAGATTACAGCTAATTGAGTGAGCCAGTTTAAGCAGGCAGTAACCCGCCTATTATGCATAGCCCATAGTAGAATAACCTTTTATGATTTAATCAATTTTAGCATGATTCCTTTCTCACTTTCATTCGTGATAATCTTGCTTAAACCGTTAAAAATAAAGGATTTGATATGAGAATAATATATATTCATGGTCTTGATAGCACGGCAAACTCCGTAAAAGGTGTACTACTCCAAAAATACTGCAACACTCATCATGCTGGTATTGAAGTTATTAGACCTGACTTGAATGAATCTCCTGATAAAGTGTTTGCTCGACTATGTGAGCTAGTACAACAAGCTAAGGAAGCGGATGATAAGGTGGTGGTAATGGGCAGCTCATTAGGGGGCTATTTTGCAAGCTTAGTGAGTAATGAGACCAGTTGTCCAACTGTACTGTTAAATCCCAGTACTAAGCCTCATATTAGCCTACAGCGCTTCGTTGACGACCAAGTGATAGATAGTATTGCTTGTGATGATGGCGCTGATACAGTGATTTACCAAACTACTGGCGGCTGGGCCATGACTTTAAAAGATTTAGATTGGTTTAGCGCGCATAAGCTGCAGCAGATAACTCACCCTGAGAAATTATTCGTAGTGATTAAGCAGGGCGATGAGTTGTTGGACCCTAAAGTAGCGGCTGATTTTTATCAGTCCCAAGCGGTGGAGGTTGCTTTACAGGCTGGAGGCGATCATCGTATGACAGATTTTGAACGACAGTTACCTATGATTATGGAGCATCTACTGTCTCTTGCGTAGCCCGCCTTACTGGCTTGTTTTCTTTACGTCACTTGCTGTCGTTAATACAGTCGCTAATCCCCTATGCTTTACGATATTAGTTATAATATGGGTAATAATTAAAAGCTTAATTAAGCAAAGGATATTATTGTGAGTAATTACACAGCGCAGTCGCTTGAAGTCTTAGAAGGTCTTGAACCTGTACGCCGTCGCCCAGGTATGTACACCGATACCACCCGTCCGAATCATTTGGCACAAGAGGTGATTGATAACTCGGTGGATGAGGCATTGGCCGGCCATGCTAAAACTATTAAGGTGCAGCTGCATGAGGATGGTTCATTATCTGTAGAAGATGATGGACGGGGTATGCCCACAGATATTCATCCTGAGTTTAAGCAAACAGGGATCGAAATTATCTTAACTCGATTGCATGCTGGCGGTAAATTTAACACCAGTAACTATCAGGTATCGGGTGGTCTGCACGGTGTTGGTATTTCAGTAGTTAATGCGCTATCTAAGCGAGTTGAAGTTACTGTATGGCGTGATGGTGTTCAATATGATATTGCCTTTGAAAATGGCGTTGCTGTCACAAAACTAGTAGAGTCAGTTAGCTCTAACAAACGCAAAAAAGGCACCAAGGTTCGTTTTTGGATTGATGAAAGCTTTTTTGATACCCCAAAATTTAGCGTTAAACAGCTTAAGCATAACTTGAAGGCAAAAGCAGTACTGGCTGCTGGCTTAACTATAGAGTTTTATGATGAAGCCAATAAAGACAAAGTAGTCTGGCAGTTTACTGATGGGGTAGTTGAGTATCTAAATGAGCAGCTTGATGGGTTAGAAACCCTGCCGCCTGAGCCATTTTATTTTTCTTATGAAGCCAAAGAAGGGGAGCGCTCGGGGGTTACCTTTGCCTTGTCATGGTTGCCTGAAGGGGGTAATCCTATTCAGGAGAGCTATGTTAACCTGATCCCAACTGCCCAAGGTGGTACACATGTTAATGGTCTACGAACGGGTATTTTAGAAGCCTTACGTGAGTTTTGTGAAATTCATAACTTGTTACCGCGTAATGTAAAACTAACCGGTGAAGATGTCTGGGATGGGGTGAACTATATCTTATCTCTTAAGTTCTCAGAGCCACAGTTCTCTGGTCAAACTAAAGAGCGTCTGTCTAGCCGCGAGGCAGCCGGTGCAGTACAAGCTCAGGCTAAAGATGCTTTTAGCTTGTGGTTAAACCAACATGCTGAGCTTGGGGCTCAGATTGCAGAATTGGCTATTTCTAAAGCAGGTAAACGCTTAAAGTCGGCTAAAAAAGTAGCCCGTAAAAAGATTACTCAAGGCCCAGCATTACCCGGTAAGTTAGCAGACTGTCGTGGGGGCGTACGAGAAGGTGCTGAGCTATTTTTAGTGGAAGGGGATTCGGCTGGTGGTAGTGCCAAACAGGCCCGTGACCGTCACTTCCAAGCGATTTTACCGCTGCGTGGTAAGATTTTAAATACTTGGGAGGTCTCTCCCGATACGGTACTTTCAAGCCGTGAGATTCATGATATCGCCATTGCTATTGGTGTCGATCCCGCCTCTGATGATTTATCAGAACTGCGCTATGACAAAATTTGTATCTTAGCCGATGCGGACTCGGACGGTTTACATATTGCGACTCTTATTTGTGCCCTGTTTGTGAAACATTTTCCCGCACTTGTGGACGCGGGCCACTTGTTTGTGGCGATGCCGCCCTTATATAGAGTTGATATAGGCAAAGAAGTTCACTATGCGTTAGATGAAAGTGAGCTGGAGCATATATTAAGCAAGGTACCTGGGAATAAAAAACCACAAATTACTCGATTTAAAGGCTTGGGTGAGATGAGCGCCGAGCAGCTGCGTGAAACCACCATGAATCCAGACACACGTAGATTGGTGCAGCTGGACATGGATGATATGCAGTTGACCAACAGCGTTATGGACATGTTGTTGGCAAAAAAACGAGCCGCTGATCGCAAAACTTGGCTAGAGAGTAAAGGGGACCTTGCTGAGATTATGGTTTAACTAGCATCGATAAATTGAGAAAAGTAATTGTAGGGACACAACTTAATGTCTAAGAACGATACATCAAAAAGTACGCCAGTCGCTAAGTTAAAGCGACTGACCCATAAAAACTTAGGGGACAAGGTGCCAAGACGTGGTGGTAGTATTGCACCCCCTATTGCCCGGCGTTTATTTAAGCTTATGGGCTGGAAAGCTGTAGGTGAGATTCCCAATGTGCCAAAAGCAGTCTTCTTGGCGTTACCACACACGTCAAACTTTGATGGTGTTTATGCGATACCTTTAGTTTTAGGTCTGGATTTAGACATTAATATCATGGGTAAAGACAGTTTGTTTAAGTATCCTGTCTTGGCTCGTTTTTTTAAGTGGGCCGGTATTATTCCTATTAATCGCAGTAAAAAAGGCTCAGTCTTACAGGCCAGTATTGATCGTCTCAAGTCGAGTGAGTCGTTATATTTGGGGTTGGCTCCAGAGGGCACCCGGGACTACACTGATAAATGGAAAACAGGGTTTTATTACATTGCTGATGGCGCTCAGGTACCTATTGTTCCAGTCGCTATGGATTATAAGACCAAAGAGATTCGCTTTTTGAAGCCGGTTTATACCACAGGCGATTATGACAAAGACCTGGTTAAAATCGTTGAGCAATATAAAGGGGTGGTGCCTAAACATCCAGAAAAGCTGTCAAAACCTCTGAGAGATATTAATAAATAAAGATAAGTAATCAACGATAAAAAAGGCCTATCTAAATTAGATAGGCCTTTTTTATATTCAAATAAATGACAACTTATAGCAAAGTAGGGGCTATGAATTAGCTGGTCAAAGTTAAGCCACCATCAACAGGTAGCGTGGCACCAGTAATCATACAAGCATCATTACTGGCTAGAAATAAGATGGCCTCGGCAATCTCATTCATTTCGACCAACCTACCAAGCAAGCTTTGATCCATAAAGAGTTTGACGTTATCG
Source organism: Psychrobacter pasteurii (assembly GCF_900162815.1). Taxonomy (GTDB): domain Bacteria; phylum Pseudomonadota; class Gammaproteobacteria; order Pseudomonadales; family Moraxellaceae; genus Psychrobacter; species Psychrobacter pasteurii. The sequence goes on from NZ_FUGD01000122.1 coordinate 4,268, forward strand.
ATATCATCGTTGTCTTCTGTGGTTAGACCCGCATGCACTCCATTCACTCTTACGCCCTGAGGCCCTAGCTTATGAGCAAGTTTTTTATAGTGTTGCTCTAAATCTACTTGAGCCTGCTTATAGCTTTCTAGAGACCAGTCAGTGCTGGTATCGGATAATAAGGATATATATACGATACTGCCCTTAGTCTTGGCCAGTTCATTTACGAGCGCTGGGCTAAATTTAATTTCAGTATTAATGCTTATCACAGCATCAATTCTATTATATTTATCTATAATATGAGACACCAACCGCTCACTATGCTCTTCATTCGAGATGTCACCGGTTACTGCCAAATGGTTTCCAGTGTTAATCCAGGTATGGTCTTCAGGAAGCTCACCCGCTATATATTCAAGTACCTTGCTATTGTTGCCCAGTAAGACAACGTTGCCTCCTTCTCGAGCTAACTTTAAAGCAGTTACTCGCCCTATACTAGAGTCTGCACCTGTAATGACAATAACCTTATCATTAAATCGCTTCATATCCTTTTAACCTATGTATTTAAAATTTTAGTTGTTCTATGATTCTGACAAGAAAAAGGGGTTATAGCAACCATCATATTGAAGGTTTAAGTAACGGCCAAGCCTTATTCAAAAGCTCATCTCCATCAACTTTGCATTAAAAAAGGCAGCCTATAAAGGCTGCCTTTTTGTGGAACATAAGTGATTATTAGAGAATCTATTCATTAATTCCTATTGGCCATCTGAATTAGGAATTGAAGGCTCATCACCTGAAACTGTAGTGATTGAAGGTTCTTTACCTGTCTCTTTTGCAGTGTCTGCAATAGCTTTCTCAGCTTTTGCTTTTTCAGCTTCAGTTTCGGCTTTGTCTTGTAACTTACGTAAGAAGCGAGCAGCGGCTTCTTGACCACCAAGACCGAACGATAGAGCAAAGGCAACAGCCACAGCACCCAAAGTAAGACCAAAGGCAAGGTTAACGATAGAGTCAGCAATACCCATCGCTTTTAGACCCATCGCAAGCACAAGGCCCATGATAAGTACACGAACGATATTAGCTAAGAACTGTGATCCTTTATCAGAACGCTCAACCACACCAGCGATGATGTTAGCTAACCAGAAGCCGATGAATAGGATGATAGCGCCTAAGATAATGTCAGCACCAAATGCGATGAACATAGTGATGATGGCACTGATCTGTTCAAAGCCTAGTAAGTCTGCAGCTAAGATACCAGCAAACAACATAGCAAAGAAGATGATGGCATGACCAACAAGATCTGAAACTTGAGTTTTACCCATAGCAGTGTCTAGGCCAACCTTAGCAGGAAGGGCATTCACAGTGGTGTTTTCAAGTAGACCTTTAACCACATTCGCCACCATTTTCATGATGTAGTATGTGATGATTAAGATAGCTGCTGCGGTAAAGATATTTGGCAGAGCGCTCATAATCTTGTTCAGCATATTAGTTGCTGGACGAGAGATTACTTCAATGCTTAGAGCATCTAAAGAGATGATTGTGGTTGGAATGATTACCAATAAGAAGGCAAGTGAACCAGCAATATTCGGTAAGCTGTTCTCACGGTTATTACTAATGCCTGCTTTTTCAGCAAAGCCTTGTAGGTTTAGGCTAGTTACCATGTTGGTTACGATACCACGGACAATTTTTGCCACGATATAACCCACAAAGAACACCACACCAGCCATGAATAGGTTAGGAATATAGCCTACTGCTTTGTTTAACATATTAGTTAACGGAGCAAATAGACCATCTAACTCTAGTTGACCTAGTACAATAACTAAAATAAACAGCAGGATAACCCAGTAAACCATATCAGCAATAGTGCTGCTCATAGGTTGAACACCAGCTTCAGCGCTTAGTTTTTCATCAAGCGTGGTTTTTGATAAAGCGGTATTGATAGCGGTACGGGCTACTGTCGCCACTACCCAACCAATCACGCCGATAATAACCGCACCGATAAGCGTTGGAATGAAGGATAGGACACTATCAATCATGTTGGCAAATGGGGCAGAAATAGCGTTTAGGCTTAACATACTTAATGCACCAGAGATGGCCATTAAGAATACAAACCAAAAAATGACCTTAGAAATTATATTCTCAAGATCATAGGTTTTACCTGTCGAAGTGTTCATACGTTGGTTTAAGTTAATGCGGGATAGCAAGTTGCGCACAACACCAGCCAGTGCCATAGCAATCAGCCAACCAATAACGAATACCAGAATGGCTGCGATAATCGAGCCAATCGGTCCGCCTAAGTTGTTATTAAACCAAACAAACATGTTGTCCATGCTGTTTCTCCTATAATGTAATTCAATAAATGGATCTATAAACAGATCCGATATCTACTTTTGTATTTTTAAGTTTAAGTATTAAAATAAGCCAAATTAAATAAGCCATTGAAAAGTAAATTATTAATTTTAATGGATTAATTAAACTATAGCTTACAAGTTTTACAGCTAAAATGTCGGTTTTATTAAAAAATATATTTATGCAAAGTGATAAGTCCAAACCTCTAACATCTAGCAATGACTTATGTTAGGCATAAACTAAAGTTAGTTAACGAGACCACTTTATCGGATTAGGTAGCAATAATAAATAGCTTTTATTCATATAAATTTAAAGTTATGTGAGAAGTTGTGACATATCGGCGGTTTATTAACATTTTCTATACAGTAAAAAGACAAAATAAATTGGGTTTATGGTGCTTAATCTTCAACTTTGATACTATGTGATGCGATATCAGAAGAAACATATAGAGTCATTTTTATTACAATTGTCCTGTGATACTTTTTGCTATAAACTTTAAAATAGCAGGATTAAGTGAAACCACAGTTGGCTATATAAAAAATTGGCTTTATATAGCTGTATATAAAAAAACAGTCTTTTAGCGTTTGATTTAAATATTGGCCCGCTTCACGAAATTATGATTCCCACTAAAATAGAGTTTATATATGAATAAAGTAATGATCCCTAAGTTTTTAGCAGTAGCCCTAGCCAGTACCCTTGCTGTTGGTTGTGCAAACAATGGCAATAAATCTGACCAAAGCAGCTCAAGCTCGACAGTTACTGAAAAAAGTACTGACCTTGAAAAAGTAGGTTACAGCATTGGTTATGCGACTGCCGAAAGCTACAAAGAGTCATTGGATGATTTAAACCTAGATACTTTCGAGATGGGTTTCCGCGATGCTTATGACGGCAAAGAAGCTGCTTTGACCAAAGAGCAAATGCAAGAGGTCATGACTAAGTACGAAGAAAAGAAACAAGCTGAAATGATGGAAAAAATGAAGCAAGATGCCGTCACTAACAAAGCAGCTGGTGATAAATTCTTAGCGGAAAACGCCAAAAAAGAAGGCGTGAAAACCACAGAATCTGGTCTACAGTACAAGGTGCTTAAGCCAGGTACAGGTAAGCCAGTTGCAGGCAGCGAAATGGTTAAGATTAACTATGAAGGTAAGCTGCTTGACGGTACTGTTTTTGATAGCTCGTATGACAGAGGTGAGCCAGTTATATTCCCAGTAGAGGGTATGATTCCAGGCTTTACTGAAGGCTTAAAGCTGATGAAAGAAGGCAGCACTTATGAGCTATACATTCCAGCTGATCTAGCTTATGGCGAGACTGGCAATACAGGTATTGATCCTAACAGCACTTTAATCTTCAAAGTAGAAATGATTGAAGTGAACCCTAAGATGCCTGAGCAACCAGCACAATAAAAGATGTTGCTGAATAAAGTTCAAATAAAAAAACACCTGCTTATATAAACAGGTGTTTTTTTTATTGCAGAAGCTTTTATCTAGAAAGCTTTTGGCGAGTAAGTAAACTTACAGTTTCTTTTTGAAAACTTTAGAGTTGCGGCCATTGTGGTACGCGGTGCGGCGAGGCTCAGGTAACATCTCGGCATTAACCTCTTCAAAGCCTTGTTCAATAAACCAGTGGGCAGTACGAGTAGTTAAAGCAAATAAGTTATGACGGCCATGGCTACGGGCTTGTTGCTCTAAAAAGGCCAATAAATCAGCTCCGCGACTGCCATTGCGATACTCTGGGTGGATCGCAATAGAGGCCACTTCAGCAGACTCTTCATCTAGTGGATAAAGGGCAGCACAGCCTAAAATCATACCATCTCGTTCAATAACGCTATACAGCTCAATTTCTTGTTCAAGACGTTCACGAGAGCGCTGTACTAAGATGCCTTGCTCCTCTAAAGGAGACAGTAATTCAATTAAACCTACCACGTCATCAATTGTGGCTCGGCGAATTTCTTCGTAAGGGTCATGACTGATTAGAGTCCCCGAACCATCACGAGTGAACAGCTCTTCTAATAAAGCGCCATCTTGAGCATAAGAGATGATGTGAGTACGGTGAATGCCTTCACGACAAGCTTGAGCAGCACAGTGTAAGAAGTAGTAAATCTCACGGTCTAAGTCACGATCTCTTAAGAAACGATCGACTTCATTTGGAATCATCGCATGAAGCAGTCGGCCTTCTTCATTGATACCGGTCTCACCGCCTAAGAAGATAAGCTTATCGGCATTTAGTGCGACGGCAGCTTTTAGGGCCACATCTTCGCCCAGTAGGTTGAAAATCTCACCGGTGGCAGAGTATCCCATTGAGCCTAGGATCACGATATGATTATGGAGTAGGTTGTTTTTGATGGCTTCTACGTCGATAGAACGAACCTCACCGGTCATCTGATAGTCAACCCCATCTCTGACACCATAAGGTCTGGCAGTGACGAAGTTACCAGATACCGCATCAATGCGTGAGCCATACATAGGAGAGTTGGCTAGGCCCATAGAAAGCTGCGCTTCGATTTGTAGGCGGATAGCACCAACGGCTTCTAAGATAGTTGGCATGGCTTCACGAGGCGTAACACGAATGTCCTGGTGTAGAGGGGAGTCAATGCCTAGTTGGGTCAGGTTTTTTTCAATCTGCGGGCGAGCACCATGGACTAAAACCAGCTTAATACCTAAGCTATGCAGTAATGCAAAGTCATGAATTAAGTTGCTAAAATTTGGGTGATTAACCGCTTCACCGCCAAACATAATGACAAACGTTTTACCCCTATGGGTGTTAATATATGGAGCGGAATTACGGAACCAATGGACATAGTCAGGCGTTATTTGAGGCATAGCAGTGTCATTCATATTAAATATCACAATAGGCTTAAGGCAAATAGTAAGAAAATATACGCTTTTACGATAGCAAAAAATGCCAACTTGGGCTATCTTTATTTTACTAGTCAAAGCTAAGCAACTGACTTAATACAGCTTAATACAGACAGTTACGCCAATTTATCGCATACTGGCTGTTTTGAATTTGCTTTTAAATTTATACTTAGGTTGCTTGTATAATTAAAGAGCTAGAAATCAGTTGGCCAATTTAACCTTAGGGACCAATAATTATATGGACAAAATGGGCATAAGGTCTTGAGGGTAGATGCACTAAGGCTGACAGGGCTAATGGCTCAACTGTATACTGATTTTATTAACACTTTATAACTCCCACTTAAAAAGGAAAGGTATCTTATGAAATTTTATGCTTCAACTCCCGCTAAACTAGCTAGTAAGGCCGCTATTGCTTCATTAATGCTGGCAGGTAGCTTAAGCGCGCAAGCCATGTTGCCAACCCCAGCACCTGAGATGAGCAACCCAAGCAATGCGCAAAATGCCGCTGCAATGCAACAAGGCCAAACCAATCAGGCTGGTAAAGTAACGACTAAGACGGTAGCGGCCTTAGTGAGTGTTGATGCACAAGGTCAACCTGGATTAAAGCCTATCGATGCCAATACTCGCCTAAAAAAAGGTAACGTTATTGAGTATCACAGCTACTTCACCAATAGCAGCCAAGATCGTATGCGCAATATGGTAGTAACGATGAGTATCCCTGAAGAAGTTAGATTAGTGGGTAAGCCTTCTCCAGAAAATGTTTATGCAAGTGTTGATGGCCAAAACTTTAGTCATTTCCCGTTACGTGGTCGTATTGATGGCCAAATGCAAGATGTTCCTCTTGAGTTATACAAGCATCTACGTTGGAATATCGAAGGCCTAGGCAAAAATGAAACGGCAGTAGTTAAATATCGCGCTGTTGTTCGTTAATTTAGGAGTAACCTCCGTTCAGGTTTAAGCCCTAATAGCTTAAACTAAAAGAGGCCCACAAATTTGTGGGCCTCTTTTTTGGTTGGATAGGCTAGCTTTTTAATAAAACGTCCCTTTTATTGATTAAGACTTACTGCTGGTCATAATTAGTTTGAGCTTTGGCAATAGCCGCTTTAATGGCTGGCAGCTGCTGCTCAGTAGCTTTGACCCCTGCAGCAATCGCTTCTTCACGATTTAGCGTGCTAATAGAGCTGATAGTACTAACCTCAGGCCGAATAATAATGTCTGCTCGAGCTATCTCAGCTTTATTAATCTTTTCATAGTTCTGAGTGTATGGGCCCGATGTATCAGAGTTTTTGCTATTACTCAGATAAGTGTTATAGCCTTGCTCGATGAGTGACCAGATACTCTTGGTGGAGGTGTCAGTGGAAGATTGAGCTGTCTTACCAGCCTGTAAGTCCACAGCAATCACGATATCGGCCCCTAAAGCTTTAGCAGCATCAACTGGAACCATGCTGACTACACCACCGTCGATGTATTTTTTGCCGATTTGCCCGGAGGTTTTTGGGTCAGGAATACGTGGTGCAATAAAGACGTTGGGCACACTGCTTGAAGCTTGCACGATTAGTCCGGCTTCTCCATCAGTGAATACCGCTTTTTTTAGGGTATGCTTTTCGGCAGCCACAGCAGCGAAACGGATAGGGAAGGATTCAATAGGTTTATTATTGACCTGAGTATTCACAAAGCTGCGTAGCTTATTACCCTCGATAATGCCTTGATAGGACACAGTAAAGTCGGTCAGAGCGCTATCTGCTGTGGTAACCGCTATAGATTCTAGGTCACTAGCAGGCTTGCCACTGGCATAAATACTGCCTACGAAGCTGCCAACACTGGTGCCAACGACTAAGTTGGGAGTGATGTGGTTAGCCTCTAGCGCCTTAATGACACCCACATGAGCAAAACCTTTGGCACCGCCACCGCCCAGTACTAGGGCAATGACAGGGCCAGTCTGAGCAGAGGTGGCTGCTGGTTGGCTATCAGTAGCTAAGGTGCTACAGCCGTTTAATAATAAAGCGGACAGCCCTACAGCGGCTAAGCTAAGGTGTGGGGTACGATCTTTCCACTTACCGTAGTTAATCCTCATTGTATAAGTCTTCAGCCACGGGGGTGAGTTCAAGCAGTTTAATAAATCTACCTTCGACATCAATGACCGAGATATGCCAGCCTTGAGTAGTTACGTGCTCGCCCTCTAAGTCGCCGACATAGCCGAGCTCCTGCATCACTAAGCCGCCCATCGTATCTACATCAGTATCGTCAAAACTGGTATTTAGCTCTTCGTTGCAGTCTTCAATTAAGGTAGAAGCTTGGACAATCCAAGTATTGGGCTTTTCTGAGTGTGGAATGATATTGTTAATGTCACTGTCTTCTTCAAAATCATCGTGCTCATCGACAATATCGCCCACGATTTCTTCTAATAAATCTTCCATGGTGACTACGCCCACCATATTACCGAACTCATCTACCACCACAGCCATATGCACTTGGGTGCGCTGTAATGAGCGTAATAGGGTGTCTGAGCGTGCTGTCTCGCTGATATATAGCGGTTGACGGACCAATGATTTTACGCGAAAAGAAGTGTCTGCCCCTTCTTCTTGGCGAATGGTATTAACCAATAATGGGATTAAATCTTTTGCCAACAAGATGCCGATGACTGCATCATCATCTTGGCTGTCAAACACTGGAAAGCGGGAGTGATTGGTCTCCATAATCATATCCATGATATCCGCCAGCGTATCATGTTCACGGACTCCTTCCACTTGTGGTCGAGGAGTCATAATTTCACGAACTTGAGTAGCAGGTAAATCCAGCACACCTTCAAGCATATCTACAGTATCAGGCTCTAAAAACTGATGCGAATCTTGCACCAATTTTATCAACTCGTCACGAGTCTCGGGGGCAGTATGCAACCAGCGCTTTAAGCCGCGCATCGACCAGCTGGCTGTGCCAGAATTGTCATCAGACATGGGAGAAGTATCACCTCGTATGGTTATTTAGTTGCTCTCACTTTATCCCAAGGGAGAGTTATATTCAACGCCAAAGCCCAATATTTTAATGGCTATTTTGTATTACCCCTGTGTTCTATCATTTGCTAAGTTATATCGACTAAAATACACTTACCTCAATCAAGCTTTTGGGGCAATTCTCATCATGTCAAAAAACAACACACTTAGTAATAAAAACAAGACCTTATCACCCCCTAATAATAGAGCGAAAAAAGTGGGAGTTATTGCAGCCCGAATTTTATTCGTTTTGGTTCTATTAATAGCCGCTCTATGGGCAGGGCTTATATTGTGGGTACATTTAATAGATTATCCAATTTTGCGTGGCGTAGTGATCACCCTGATCACACTCTTTAGTCTCGTCACTTTAAAGTCTAGCTTGAGTCAAAATTCCTATTGGCAAGGATGGCTAGTAGGATTTATCTCATTGTGGTTGTTGCTGGCTGCTTGGTTTATCTGGTTGCCGCCTAAGGAGGATAGGCCTTGGATGGCGGAGGTCAGCCAGGTGCTACAATTTACCCAAAGCCCGAGTAATCCAAACTTAATCACCTTACATAACGTTCGTAACTTTGACTGGGTTCGTGCGCCTGGGTCAGAGAAGTTGGTACAGCCGACCGAGCCTTACTACTTCAAAGCCGTAGAGAAAGGGGGACAAGATGTGGTAGTGAATGAGCGCTGGAGCGAGCGGACAGTGGATTTAAGTAAGCTTAGCGGCGTGGATATCATCAATTCCTACTGGATGGGCGAGCAGATAGGGCACACCTTATTAAGCTTTAGATTTGAAGATGAGCGGCCTTTGAGTTTCTCAATTGAGATACGTAAAGAGGAGGACGAGTCTTTTTCAGCCTTCGGAGGCTTTGTAAAGCAGTTTGAGATGGCCGTTGTGGCCTCAGAAGAAAGGGATATTGTTTACACTCGCAGTAATGTACGCGGCGAGCAGGTATACATGTTTCCTATCCAAGGCTTAAGTCAGCAGCAAGTACAGCAGTTATTTAGGGCCTATTTGGAGCAAGCAAAACAATTACAGCAAGCCCCTAAGTGGTACAACACTTTAATAAGAAACTGTACCACGGTTATTTTTGATATGGCCCGTGCCATTGATTCCGTAGACTTTCCTTGGGATTATCGAATTTTGATGTCAGGCTATGTGCCAAACTATTTATATGATCAAGGGTTATTGCCCGAACAGCTTAATGATAAAGCGCATCAGTGGGATATGGAGCAGTGGTATATTAATGCTCATGTTAACCCGAAAGTCGCTAATTTTAGCTTTGAGGACAATAAAGACCCAGAGGCTTATCCACAAAAGGTACGCCAAGGGTTGCCGCAACCCAAGCTAGCTCCCTAGGCTTGAGCCTATATCTTGCCTAGCCTAGCGCATTAATACCTCGGGCAGTAAAGAGTCCCTAATTAACCACCAAGTAATAGGGTCGTTAATTTTACGAAAGAAGGGGTCAAAAGGGGGCGCAATAAAAATAAACATCAGCAAGATGGCATACAGACCAAGATAATAATAGCGCTGTGTGTCTTTATAAAACTTCATCGCTGTACCCGAAGAGCGCTTCAAGCGGCGATTGAGCAAGTCCACACTATAAGCTTCGTCCAATCCTAGGTGAATCATTGAGCCCAAAAACAAGAAGGATCCATAAAACCAGCTGACTATCGAAGAGGTGTCCAAAAAGTAGTAGTTAAAACAGGTAAGACTCAGTGCCAGTACTAGCATGTAAGGGACAGAGTGAATGATACCGCGGTGGACAGTTAGCTTGGTAAAGATGGAGAAAACTGCGTAACGCATGATTAAATAACCCATCAACCAAAGCAGTAGCATAGACAGTAATGATAGCTCACTTCGCCAGTGGATGATTAGCGCAAATCCTGTCGCTAATGAGGCCAAATCGAACCCCATTTTAATGGGAATAGAGTTATCTGAGTCAATGTCGGGCAGTAAGCCGCCAACGGTACCTGCTAAGACGCACATCAAAAACTCATTTGCATTTACTAACCCTGCTTTATAGGTTACTAAGCCCAATATCGCACTGGCCGCAAAGCCGCCAGTGAGGTGGGTTTTAAAATTTGCCACGTATTATTAACCTACTTATTGTATAAATAATGAATTGTGTGGGCTCTAAATATTAAAGCCTTTTATAACAAAAAAACTCAGCAATAAGATAGGCAGCTATCGAGGTATTGAAAGCTGCCTATTTGCTTATTTAGTGGGAAGCGAGTTGACCTGCTGTGTTTATGCTTCAAGTAGGGCGTGTAAGCCATTTTCAAGTTTGGCATCAGCAGCTATTAATCAACTCAGTGCTATATTAAGCTTAGAAAGTCTTCTGTCGTAAGATTTCTTCCATACGCTTAGCCAGACGAATATCATGGCTTGAGATACCATTTAAATCGTCGGTAGTGAGACGCACGTGAACTTCATTATAGTTGTTGGTCCACTCTGGATGGTGTTCTAGCTCTTGGGCTCGAAAGGCAGCTTGAACCATGAAGCTCATGGCTTCTACAAAGTTATGGAAAATAAAGGTTTTAACAATAGCGTTACCTTCTTTACTCCAGCCCTCTAAATCTTGCAATTGTAACTCTACTTGAGCGTCGGTGAGGTGGCTCATAAAGCCCTCCTAAATAAGTCAAAGATATAGATAGAATAATACACTAGAGCACTGCCAAAACAGTCTCTAGTATATTATATATACTTTATGGAGATTGTGACCTCTAAGTGCTTACTATTACTTAGATTTTTTATAAACCCTTGAAACTTAACAACCTTATTTTACTAGGTCTTGATACTCTTCATGCTTGTTGATGTAAGACGCAACAAATGAGCATTGTGGAACGACCTTTTTGTTTTCACTACGAGCATAATCTAGAGCATGTTTAACCAAAGTTGAGCCCACGCCTTGACCGCCAAGCTCTGCTGGAACAATGGTATGATCGTAAACAATGCTGTCGCCTTGGTCTTGATAGCTTATAAAGCCGGTGTAACCATTGATGGTGGTTTCAAAGCGATTTTCATCGGTATTTTGGGTAATAGTTAGAGAATCTTTCATAAATAACTCCTTTATTAATTAGGCCGGGTTACTAATAGCACTTTTAATCATTAATTATTATTAGAGCATTAAATATTCGTGAAGGCACCGCGCCTGAGTAGGCACAATGTTAATGATTACTTTAGCATAAACCGCTACAATTCATACAGTGTATTGTTACAACTTTTGGGTGCTAACGTAAACTCAGCCCCACTTGCAGCGTAAAATGAGTGAGTGCGATTAATAAGTTATTGAATAGCAGTAAAACCACAACATAAGATGATAACTTTAGGCCAATATGCGATAATGCCAGTTAACCCTCTATTCAATTTCTAATTGTTTTTTTATTTGATTTTTAATCAGACCTAACCCTGATAATGGAGTCTTAATGGCACAATATATTTATACCATGAACAAGGTGTCAAAACTTGTTCCGCCAAAGCGCGAAATTCTAAAAGACATTAGCTTGTCTTTTTTCCCTGGCGCAAAGATTGGTGTTTTAGGCATTAACGGTGCGGGTAAATCGACTTTACTACGCATCATGGCTGGCGTGGACACCGATTATAGTGGTGAAGCTCGTGCACAGCCAGGTACTAAGATTGGTTACCTACCTCAAGAGCCTCAGCTTGACGAGAGCAAAGACGTACGCGGTAACGTAGAAGACGGTATGCGTGAAGCGTTAGATGCGCTGGCTCGTCTTGATGAGATTTATGCTGAATACGCTGCACCTGATGCCGACTTCGATAAGCTTGCTGAAGAGCAAGGTAAGATGGAAGATATCATTCAGGCGTGGGATGCGCATAACTTAAACACCCAGCTTGAAAAAGCCGCTGACGCCTTGCGTCTACCACCTTGGGATGCCGATGTAAGCAAGCTGTCGGGTGGTGAAAAGCGCCGTGTGGCACTGTGCCGCCTGTTGCTATCACGCCCTGATATGCTACTTCTTGACGAACCGACTAACCACTTGGACGCAGAGTCTGTGGCGTGGCTAGAGCAGTTCTTGAAGAACTTTAGCGGTACCATTGTTGCCATTACCCACGATAGATACTTCCTTGATAACGTGGCTGAGTGGATTCTTGAGCTTGACCGCGGTTATGGCTACCCCTATGAAGGTAACTATACTGAGTGGCTAGAGCAGAAGAACAAGCGTCTAGAAGAGCAGCAGAAGCAAGAAGAATCATTTGCTAAAGCACTGAAAAAAGAGCTTGAGTGGGTTCGTAAAAACCAAAAAGGTCAGCAGGCTAAGTCTAAGTCTCGTATCCAGCGCTTTGAAGAGCTGAACTCAAAAGAATTCCAGCAGCGTAACGAGACCTCAGAGATCTATATTCCACCTGGTCCTCGTTTAGGTAATAAAGTAATTGAGGTGAACAACATCTCAAAATCTTTCGGTGATCGTCTGTTGTACGAAAACCTAAGCTTTAATGTACCACCAGCGGCTATCGTGGGTATTATTGGTCCAAACGGCGCGGGTAAAACCACACTGTTTAACATGATGACAGGTCTTGATAAGCCAGATACGGGTACGGTTGAATTGGGTGAAAGTGTGAGCGTGGCCTATGTGGGTCAGGTTCGTGATAACCTTGATGACAACAAAACCGTTTGGGAAGAAGTATCAGACGGCCTAGATATCATCAAAGTAGGTGACTACGAAACCCCAAGCCGTGCGTACATTGGCCGCTTTAACTTCAAAGGCCAAGATCAGCAAAAGCTGGTGGGCAACTTATCAGGTGGTGAGCGTAACCGTCTACAATTAGCGAAAACGCTAAAGCAGGGCGCTAACGTTATCTTACTGGATGAGCCATCAAACGACTTGGACGTAGAAACCTTACGTGCGCTAGAAGATGCGATTCAGGTATTCCCAGGTACCGTATTGGTCGTATCGCATGACCGCTGGTTCCTTGACCGTATTGCGACTCATATCTTGGCGTTTGAGCCAGAAGGCCCAGTATGGTATGACGGTAACTACTCAGAGTACGAAGCGTATCGTAAGAAGACTCTAGGTGATGACGCTGGTCCTAAGCGTATGAAGTACAAAAAAATCTCAAGCTAATTTTAGGTTTGATAAGCTTAAAGCTTGAGAGAGTCCGTTATAAATAAAACAAAAGCCAGATACTACATATAGTATCTGGCTTTTTTATGGCTAAGAGCTTAGCTAATTTAGAAGCTTAGACTAGTCTAAAAACTTAATGGTTCCTGAAGTACCCGTGCTCATGGCATCATTGGCTAAGTTGTTTTTTTCTATAATCGATTCAGGGTCCGGGCGTCTTTCAATATGCCCACAGCTTGTACATTCAATGTATTCATCGGCTTCAGGCTCAAAGATTTGAACCTGAACCACAGCATCCATTGTCTGACATTTAGGGCAGCTAACCCCCGCTAAAAACTGGCGTTTGGGACGATTAGATTGATAGCGCATCTTAAGCCACCTCGTTATTATCAATGAAACCGCCATGGCGAAGCAGGGCATCAATGCTGGCTTCACGGCCTCTGAAGTTCTCAAAGTTGGTCTTGGCTGGCAAGCTGCCACCCACCGCTAAGATATTGTCACGGAAAGCTTGACCTGTGTCTGCATTAAATAAACCCTCTTCTTCAAAGCGGCTAAAGGCGTCAGCAGATAACAGCTCCGCCCACTTATAAGAGTAATAGCCGGCCGCATAACCGCCTGCGAAGATGTGGCTAAAGCCGTTAGCAAAGCGGTTGTATTCAGGAGTTTGCATGACGGCGACATCCTCACGTACTTTGTCCAAGGTCGCTAAGATGCCCTGGTAATCAGGTGCCGGTGATTTGGCATGGATTAACAGGTCAAATAAGGCAAACTCGATTTGACGTAAGGTTTGCATACCGCTTTGGAAGTTTTTAGCCGCCAATAACGCCTCAAGCTGCTCTTTTGGCAAAGGTTCGCCTGTATCGACATGAGCACTAATTAACTCAATGCCTTTTGAATCCCAAGCCCAGTTTTCTAAGAATTGGCTAGGTAATTCAACCGCATCCCACTCCACACCATTTACACCGGCCACATCACTGATGCTCACTTCGGTCAATAGATGGTGTAGACCATGCCCAAACTCATGGAATAGGGTCAGTACTTCATTATGGGTCAGTAAGCTTGGCTTATCGGCAGTAGGGGGCGTAAAGTTACCTACCATAAAGCACACAGGAAGCTGATTATAAGCTTCGCTTGAGCTGCCGGCATACTCATAGCGGGCCTGAAACCCACTCATCCAAGCACCACCACGCTTACCAGTACGGGCATACAAATCAAAGTAGAAGCCACCGATTAGGCTGTCATCTTTATCAAATAATTCATAAAAACGAACCTCATCGTGCCACAGTGCTACTTTATCTGACTGCTCAACCGCACGTACACCAAACAGCTTGTTGACGATGGTAAATAGGCCATCAATCACTTTTGGTAGAGGGAAGTAAGGGCGGATTTCTTCTTGTGATAAGTTGAATTTGGCCTGTTTTACTTTTTCAGCCAGATAGGCAGTATCCCAAGGCTCAATACTTTCGATGCCTTGAGCGCTAGCTTCTTCTTTTAATTGCTCTAAATCACGTTTGGCTGCAGGGGTAGCCTTGTTGGCCAAGTCACGCAAAAAGCCTTCTACTTGCTCAGCACTGTCGGCCATCTTACGAGACAGTGACACTTGAGCGTAATTATCAAAGCCTAACAATTTAGATTTTTGAGCTCGTAAGGCAAGAATATCACTCATTACCTGACTGTTATCTAAAGGCTCGTCTTTGCTGTTTTTGTGGTTATCAAATTCTGAGGCACGAGTGACATAAGCTTTATATAGAGTCTTACGCAGTTCGCGGTCTTCAGCATGGGTCATCACCGCCAGATATACAGGGATGTCTAACGTGGCGACATATTCAGGCTTATCTTCTACCGACTCTCCAGCCTCTTGCTGCTTAGCAACATATTGCTCGGCAGCGGCTTTTAGCATGGCCAGGCCGCTTTCAGTGATGCCGGATAGTTGTTCGGTGGTCAAGGGTAGAGCATAAGCCTGAGTGGCATCTAAAATATTGTCAGAGAATTTGGCTGATAGGGTCGATAACTGACTTTGAATGTCCGCATATTCGCTTTGTTTGTCAGCCTCTAAAGCTACCCCAGATAATTCAAAGCTTTGAATGGCCAAATCTATAGCACGTTTGCGAGCCGCTTCTAAGCCATTAAAGAACTCGCGGTCATTTTTAATGGTCTGATAGCGGTTATATAGCGGTTTATTCTGACCCACACGAGTGCCAAAAGCAGACAATAAAGGCAGTATTTCGTGGTGCACTTCGCGGATGGCTTCATTGCTCATGACACTATTTAGATGAGACAAAATACCCCAGCTACGGTCTAAACCTAGCCCAATATGATCAAACTCAATGATGTCTGCTAAAGCTTGCTGTGCTTGTTTTGGAGAGTCAGTCTCGTTATCTAAGTCATCTAAAAAAGCATGGCCAGCTTTTATGGCTTGCTGTACTTGGGATTTAAGCTGCTCAGGACTAACTTGACTAAAATCGACCAGTTTTAAATTTGGATCCATATCTGTAATTTGCGAGGTAGTTTGCATAAATAAGTCCATAATTATAAAAAAGTGAAGGTACTAATATCTATTGAGTCTCAAGCTTCATATTACAAGCTATTTATAGCTTATGAGCTGACAGTCGCCACTGTTATGCTCAGGAATGAGAGGCTTTTTGGCTGTAATTTAGTATCAGTTAAAATTTGTTACATAACAAAGACAAGAACCGACAATAACCCTATAGTAAGTATGGATTTCTATTGGTAATATAGAGTTATAAATAGAATTTAGGATGTCTTAAAAAAGACCCTTGCCAATAGCTCTACTAATAACAACTACAATACTAGAATAAACTAGAGTAAGTTAAGCAAGGGACAAGGGATCTGTCCAGCAGTAATCATATCGAACAAACACCAGAGCCGCAGTATTTAAAATGGCAATCAAAGCCATGTGGTCTCAGGAAACCCATCCAATAATTTTTAATAAATAAACTAAAAAAAGGATAACTTTATGAAAGCAACTTTAAAAAACTTACGTGAAACAACAGCAAAGCCAGCAGTAAGTATCTTTGTTAAGACTCACAGACAGCATCCAGATAATGAAAAAGACCCTATTGCTCTTAAAAACCTATTAAAAGTTGCTGAAGAGCGTATCGAAAATGAGTATGACAAAAAAACAGCGTCAACCATTTTAGATAAAGTTCAAGAAAAAATAGCCCATCACAATCATAACTATAACTTAGATACGTTGGCTATTTTTGCGAGCCCAGATGAGGCTCAAGTACTGCGTTTACCGCTAGACGCTAAAGAGCGTGTGGTTATTGGTGAGCGCTTTGCTACCCGTGACTTAATGCGTGATATGGCCAGTGCGGTTCACTACTATGTTGTGGTGCTAGGTCGTGACCATGCTCGTCTGATTGAAGCGGCCAACAACCGTGTTATTAAAGAGTTTCATCCAGATGATGAAGCACAAAAGAACATGGAAAGCATTCCGTTCCCTATCGAAAATAACAGCTTATATAAAACGGGTGATGGCGGCTCAGACCGTTCAGCAAACAACGAAAATAGCTATCTAAAAGAATACTTTAACCGTGTAGATAAGAGTGTTCAGGAGCTATGGGGTGAGCATAAAATGCCACTGGTTATCGTAGGCGATAACCGTAATATCAGTTACTATAAAGAAGTCTGTGACCGCCCAGAGAATATTATTGGTGCTGTTTCTAACGTAACTGAGCTAGAAGAAGGTAGTGCCCAGCATATCGTTGATGGCGTACAAGAAGCTGTAGAAGAGTATCGCACTTCGTTGCACCAAGCTGCTCTAGGCGAAATTGATAAAGCCCGTGGCGCAGGTATGCTACGAGTCGACCTACAAGAGATTTACCGTTCGGCGTTCCAAGGCGCAGGTGAGACTTTGTATCTTCGCAAAGGCTATATGCAGCCGGCTAAGATTGATGAAAAGGCTCAAACTCTGACAATAGCCGATGATCCTGCAGCAGAAGGCGTAAATGATGATGCTATTGGTGAGGTAATCGAACACATTATTCATAATGGTGGTAAAGTAGTGTTTATGCCACAAGACATTATGGGTGACGACCTACCGATTGCTTTGGTAACTCGTTACTAGTCTGGCTTCTTGCCCTGACTTTAAGTCTAAGTTCTTTAGACCTAGCACTAGAGCGTGTTGGGTCTAGCCAAAAAAAACACTGATAGCTTTATCAGTGTTTTTTTATCTCTATCTCAATAAATTGGCTGATCTAGTGGCACAGCTATGTTTAGCGCCTTAATACTAATTGCTAACAATATTGAGCATTAAGAAACGAATCTTCCTCAAAACTGGGTTTAATTTAACCTCTAATTAATCTAAGATTATGGGTATATTATCCAATAATAAGAAAATTAATAATGATTAATTCAAATAGCATAACAATCACTACTTATAACATACATAAAGGCATGTCTCCGCTGAATCGCCAAGTAGTGACCCAAAAGATTGGGCAAGCATTAAAAGATATTAATCCTGATATTTTGTGCCTGCAAGAGGTACAAGGTCAGAACCTAAAGCGCATGGTTAAATATAATGAATATCCTAACCAGTCACAGCATGAGTGGTTTGGTGAGTTCTTAGATTGTAGCCACAGCTATGGTAAAAACTCAGAATATGATAATGGTCACCATGGGAATGCGGTATTGAGCCGTCACCCGCTTGACCCAAAACATAATATTAATATCACCGTTAATAAGCTTGAGCAAAGAGGGGTGCTGCATTGTGAGGTGTGGCCTTTGGGCTGGCCTGAACCTGTGGTTGTGCTGTGTGCCCATTTGAACTTGCTTGAGAATGATAGAGAAAAGCAGTATCGAGCGATTGCGGCTTATGTTAACGATACCATTGATCAAAGCAGACCTCTGATCTTAGCAGGCGACTTTAATGACTGGAAAAAGAACTCTTGTCAGAAGCTGGCGGATGAGTTGAATATGTCTGAAGCCTTTATGGATGTGCACAGTAAGTTACTGCCTACCTTTCCTGCGAAGATGCCGGTACTCAGCTTAGACCGTATTTATGTCCGTAACTTAAAAGTTAAACGAGCGTGGGTACATAAAGGTAAGCCTTGGTCTGATTTATCTGACCATCTGCCTATTAGTGCTGAACTCTGCTTATAATTTTGCCATGAAAAAGAGCTGCTCAATTAACTGAGCAGCTCTTTTTTATACTTAAACGGTCTATCTACAATAGCCGTCTATTATCGGGACTATGACTTAGGTTTACCACGGCCTCGACCATTACGGCGACGAGAAGGTTTCTTTTCTTCACCATTTTTGGTTTGACCATTACCATTATTAGCTTTTTGCTTTTGGTTGCCATTGGCCTTGCCATCTTTTTTGGTTTGGTTCATGGCACTGGCTTTTAGCTTAGCAATAAGCTCAAAGTCAATTTGTAGTAGATCCATGTTAACCGCGGCAACTTTAATGCGGACTAAGTCACCTAGGCCATAGACTGTACCTTTGTCTTGACCAATTAGTTGTTGCTGCTTCTCATCGTACATGAAGTAGTCTTGTCCCACATTAGAGATATGGACCAGACCATCGATAAACAGCTCAGTTAAGTTGATAAACAGACCAAAACTGGTCACAGTAGTTACTACGCCATCGAACTCTTCGCCCACATGGTCTTTCATATAATGGCACTTCAGCCAGCTTTCGACAAAGCGTGAAGCTTTCTCAGCACGGCGTTCGGTATCTGAAGTTTGCTGACCGGCTTCTTCTAAAGTAAAGTCCATTTGTGGCTGTTTTTTACCCGTAACTTTGGCTTTAATCGCGCGGTGTAGCATTAAGTCAGGGTAGCGGCGAATGGGTGAGGTAAAGTGTGAGTACTCATCATACGCCAGACCGAAGTGACCAATATTATCAGGCGAGTAGTTGGCCTGCATCATAGAGCGAAGCAGCATGCTGTGAATGCTCACGGCATCAGGGCGCTCTTTGGTCGCCTCAATAATACGCTTGTAGTCCGCTTGAGTTGGGTTCTCTTCTGGGAAGCCAATACCAAAGTTCTTCGCGTATTCATGCACCATACGTGACTTCTCAGAGTCAGGCTTATCATGGTTACGATACAGAACCGGCAATTCGTATTTTAGAGCGAAGTTAGCGGCGCAAGTATTGGCCAGTAGCATCAGCTCTTCAATTAGTTTATGTGAGTCGCCACGAGTACGTGGAACGATGGCATCAATACCGCCTTCTTCATTAAACTTAATGTAAGTCTCTGGTGTCTCAAACTCCATCGCATTACGCTCATCGCGCTTTTTCACCAGAACTTTATACAACTGGTGCATAGTATCGACAGACTTCTTAACGTCTTTGTTACCGGTTAATGACTCAGGAACATTCTTCATATTACCGTCAAAGTAGTCGTTCACTTGGTTATAAGTCAAACGAGCTTGAGAGTGCATAACAGAAGGGTAGAACTCATAGCCTGTGATATTGCCAGCACGAGACAGCTTGATATCCGCTACCATACACAGACGGTCAATACCTGGATTTAGCGAGCATAGGCCGTTAGATAGGACCTCAGGTAACATGGGTACCACATGATGTGGGAAATATACCGAGGTTCCGCGATCAAAAGCTTCATGGTCTAAGGCTGAATTTGGGGTAACATAATGACTAACGTCAGCAATGGCTACTACCACACGGTAGTTACCACCAGGGCGCTTCTCAGCATAGACTGCGTCATCGAAGTCCCGTGAGTCTTCTCCGTCAATCGTCACTAAAGGTAGATGACGAATATCAGTGCGACCCTTCATTTCCTGTTCAGTCGGCTCTTTATAGCTATTGGCTTGTTTTAATACGCCAGCACCGAAATCACTAGGGATGTCGTAGTTAAGTAAAGTGGTCTCAATAATAACTTCGCGGTCGTTGTCATCATCCATAACGTTGATGATTTTACCAGTGGCAAATTCATGCTGAGTCGGCCAGTCGATAATGTCCACTTTCACTGGATAGCCAGGTTTGGCATTTAAGGCTTCAACGTTTTCAGCAGCAACAGTAATCGGCTGATGGTTGTTAGGGCTAGATAGGCTAACCATATAGCCTTCATCGTCTTTTTCTAAAGTACCGATAAAGTGGGTTTGTTGGCGCTCAGTCACCTCAATAATGCGACCTTCGGTGCGGCCTCTATTGTCTGTCGTGGTACCGATGGCATTAACCGTATCACCATTGAATACCCAGCGCATTTGTTTTTCATGCAAAAACAGGTCTGGCATATCGTCTAAAACAACGAAGCCAAAACCTTTGGCGTGCGCAGAGACAGTACCTGTAACCACGTCTTGTTTGGTTACTGCGCGATATTTATAAGGTCTACCATCACGGTTAACTTGACCATCACGGCTCATCGCTTTTAGACGATTGCCAAGGGCATCGAATTGGTCATCATTATCAATACCAAACGATTCGGCCAATTGTTTATGAGTAAGCTCGCCCTTATCTGCCAATGTTTGCAAAATTAGCAAACGGCTAGGGATAGGGTTTTCATAGTTTTGAGCTTCTTGTTGTGCGTTAGGATCGTTCCAGGTCATATAATACCGTATGAGTTATTTGTATTTGATTAATGCTAGTGCAATGAAGGTTGTCACTAGTCTGAAATTATTAGTTTTCTCGCTGTTCTTATAATAAGAAAACAAGTGAGCAAAGAATAGTTAGATTAATAATTATTATTAAAAGAAGAGGTTTAAAAAGTCTGTAAGGGCGAATTTAACGCCTATCGCGGCTATATTAACATAAAAAAAGAGTTAATAAGTATGCACAACTATGATAGTGCTGGTTAACTAACGTAAACAAAAGTTTTTGATTGTCAATAAACGATAAAGCCCTACATTATCGGCAGGGCTTTATCATTAAATTAAGAGACAGCCTCAAACTAAGAGACAAGCTATCAATCAATAATAAACTGATTAACAGTATGTGACTCTAGGTAGGCTTATTGCTCTTTGCTTTTTTGTTCTAAATAACGGCCGATTTCATCTTTTAGCGCCAGTTTGCGACGTTTCTTTTCTTCGATTTCTTCTTCACGGCTTACTGACTTAACCACGTCATTCTCTAGCTTGTCAATTTCGGTATCTAAGTCGTTGTGCTCTTTGAACATTTTTTGGAAGTGAATGTCTGTGTTTTTAAGCTCAGAGATTAGATCACGGTGTTCATGAAACATAGAATTATCCTTATGATAGGTTTTCTTTGACTTATTAAAGACGGCAAATATAGGGAGCTTATCTGTTATATGTCACCATCCCAGGGGGTAAAAAAGTTATGTTTCTTATTAATCTTAACTAAATTGTACCCAAATTAATTAAGAAAAACCATGGTTGAAATGGCTGATTTACTGACTAATTACAATAATACTAACACCACGAAACTTTGGTTTTATTTTTGGCTGATAGAGCATTTTGGCTGATAGAGCATTAAATAGGCTGGTATTATATTTATAATACAAAACCATAAGTGATATTGATTTAGTTTTATCAATCGTAAGATTTTACTTAATCGGCTTGTTGTTTTAGCGTATAGACTCGATAATATAGGTATGGAAAGCAGAGAAGGCCTGCAAAAATGTTCAATAGTTACTCTTTAATAGAGCCGGGTTTAGATAGATAATCGCTCAATCCAATAGGTCTTATCTCGCTACAAAAGAATTAAAGAAACTTTGTACTTAAATAATTATTCAGATAAAAATATCCTATGAGGAGTTTAATATGTTAGACCAAGGTTTATTAGATGCAGTAAAAAGTTATAGCGAAAATATGACACGCCCAATTAGCTTCGTTATTGGTACTGGTGAACATGAGAAAAAAGCTGAATTAGTTGATTTCTTAAACCAAATTGCGGGTACTACTGACAAGATTAACTTTGATGCGGCTGCTACCGATGACAGCTTACCAAGCCCAATCAGTTTTAAAATCACTACGGAAGGCCAAGAGACCGGTATCGTATTTAGTGGTATTCCAGGTGGCCATGAGTTTACCTCATTAATTTTAGCCATTTTGCAAGCAGGCGGACACACTCTTAAATTGGATGAAAGCATTCAAAAGATGGTTAAGCGTATTGGTCATCCATTACAGTTCCAAACTTACGTATCACTATCTTGCCACAATTGTCCTGAAGTTGTACAGGCGCTTAACCAGTTTGCGTTACTAAACGATAGTATTAGTAATGAGATGATTGATGGCGGCTTATTCCAAGAGCAAGTAGAAGCCAACAACATTCAAGGTGTGCCAGCGGTATTCTTAAATGGTAAGCCTTTCTTAAATGGTAAAGTCGACACAGCTCGTATCATCGACAAACTACAAGAACAGTATCCAGACCTACTGTCTGCAGTAAGCGAAGACGATGCTGAGCAGCTAGAGCGCCAAGATGTGACCGTTATTGGTGGTGGCCCTGCAGGTGTTGCAGCAGCAATTTATACGGCACGTAAGGGTCTAAAAGTGACCATCGTTGCAGACCGTATCGGTGGTCAGGTGAAAGACACCCAAAGCATCGAGAACTTAATCTCTGTGCCATTAACCACAGGTACTGAGCTGTCTGCTAACTTTGAAAAACACCTGAACGAATATGACATTAACATCAAAGAGCACGTCAGCGTCAAAGAGCTGGGCGAAACCGAAGATGAAAACTATACCATTGAACTAAACACGGGTGAGAAGTTTGAAACCCGCAGTATCATCTTAGCGACTGGTGCGCAGTGGCGTAAGCTGAACGTTCCAGGTGAAGAAGAGTACGTGGGTAGCGGCGTGGCTTACTGTGCGCACTGTGACGGTCCTTTCTTTAAAGGTAAAAAGATTGCCGTTGTGGGCGGTGGTAACTCAGGCGTTGAAGCCGCACTTGACCTGGCGGGTATCGTTGAACACGTAACCGTTATTGAGTTCGCTGATGATCTAAAAGCTGACCAAGTACTGATTAATAAAGCGCAGTCGAAAGACAACATCGACTTTATTACTTCAGCTGCGACCAAAGAAATTAAAGCAACTGATGGCAAGGTATCATCTCTAATTTATGAAGACCGCACAACGGGTGAAACCAAAGAGCTTGATTTGTCAGCAGTATTTGTTCAAATCGGTTTGGTACCAAACTCAGAGTTTGTTAAAGGCTTTGTGGATGTTAACCGCTTTGGTGAGATTGAAATTGATGAAGCCTGTAAGACAGACCGCAAAGGTATCTTCGCTGCTGGTGACGTGACTACCGTTCCATTTAAGCAAATCAACATTGCGATGGGTGAGGGTTCAAAAGCAGCACTATCAGCGTTTGAATACCTAGTAATGCAATAAGCTGAGAGTATCAGTGAAACCATAGCTTAGCGTTAATAGAACCTGTTAAAAGCTAATAAAAGCTGTAAATAGAAAAGCCACGCTACTTTAAGTAGCGTGGCTTTTTTTGCTTTGTTTGATCTAAAAATGACCAATAGCTGGAGGGTTGTTAGTCGTCTAATTTATCCATCTGCTTAGCGGCTTCATAAAGGCCGTTTGAGCGGTTACCGGTACGGCAAAACATTAAAACGGGCTGCTCAGCTTGATTAAAGTAGTCAGCAAAATCTTCAACATGTTGCAGGTTCAGCTCGCTACCTGCAAAAGATATTTCTTTGTACGCAAGTCCGGCTGCTTTGGCTGCCGCTTCAATCTCAGCACTGGTAGGCTGATCAGGAGCTTCGCCATCAGGACGGTTGTTAATAATAGTTTTAAAGCCTTGATCGGCGATTTCTTGTACTTGCTCTGGTGTGATTTGACCTGCGAAGCTGACTTGATGTGACATACTTTATGTTCCTTATTGATTGGTGACTATCTATTTTACTAAATTAGCTGAGCTTGTCTTTATTTTCTTGTTCGAGATAAGTAGCTATTGTTTTTTATACTTATTGAGCTTGCTATTGCTGGGCAGTAAAGTTACAGCAAGCCTTGCATCAAGGCGCTTTGGTATAACAACTTGGCACGAGCTCCCGAACCACAAAACAGCATGATGGGTTTGGGCATCTTATGGTACTGCTCAGCAAAGCGGGCTACTGTGGAAGTACTTAAACGCTCTGCATCATAAGGAAGGTAGCAGTAATTTAAGTTGGCTTTTTCTGCAGCTGAGCATAGCATTTGGCTTGAAGGTTGGTTTTCTACTTCATTATCCGGACGAACGTTGATAATTGAACGGTATCCCATCTCAGAAATCTTGGGGCACTGAGTGGGATAAATTTGCTTATAAATAGTTAAAGAGTCGCTCATGGTATTGATTGGTGTCCGCTAAATAAATTGTGGGGGTTTAGTGAGTCTGATTTTAACATTTTAAGCTCAGCCCCTTATTTTTTATTGTAGACATATTTTATTTAAGCGGTATTTCTATATTGGATTATTCAAATTCTCTTTTTTGTATCGTTGGATATTCATCATTATAAGGATACTCATCCGTTAGCAAGGTAATCGCTTGCATGGTGCTCAAAAAGACGCGCCCAGAAAGCTCCGTAATCACAGGCGTTTGCTCAATAATGTCCATAACTGGACCCTTAATGAAGCTATAGTGTAGGCGCTTATTGGCCGCTTTGAGTTCACGATTCAGAGTGATTAGCATCTCTTGAGCCGTCAGGTCGACATGGTTCACCGAGGACATAATCAAGACCAGCTCACGAGCTTTTGGATGTTGATTCATGGCCTCTTTAATGTGTGTATAGACCGACTCACTATTACCAAAGAAAAGGCTTTCATCAACTCGCATGATTAATAGACTCTCATAAGTAACCACATCATGACGGTGGATATTACGAAAATGTTCTGTGCCCATCAGTCGACCCACGACGGCAATATGCGGCTGGCTCGATTGCCAGATAAGACCCGCAAAAGACACAATAATACCAATCACTAAGCCCACATTTAGACCAAAAGTGAGTACCCCAAGGAAAGTAGCTGCAAAGCTTAAGGCATCTAGACGGTCAGTCTTCAATGCTGTTTTAAAGGTCTCTACATCTATCAAGCTAAGGATAGACGCCATAATCATAGCCCCTAACAGGGCATAGGGTAAGGGGGCGATAATGTCACCCAAGACCAATAATGTGGCCACCATAATAAGGACAGTAATGATGCTGGCCAAAGGAGTCTTGGCACCTGAATCAACATTAATGGCAGTACGTGAAAACCCTCCAGCTACTGGAAAGCTTTGGCTAAAGCCCCCTGCTATATTGGCCAAGCCCAGTCCTTGAAGCTCTTTATTGGCATCAAACTTCTCACCTCGCAGCCGAGCGTAAGTGCTAGCAACAGAGCTACTAGAGACGAAGACAATTAAGGCCATCAGCCCTGCGGTAGGTAATAAAGTGGCGGCCTGAGAGAGGGAGTCAAACTTGGGTACAGATAACATAGGCAGGCCAGATGGAATCTCGCCGATAACACGAATGCCTTTGCTTGACCAGTGACCAAAGTAGCTTAAAGCAATAGCAACTATGACCACTAGCAAAGGAAATAAGCGTCCTGCCCACTTAGCTTTAGAGGAAGATAGCCAAGACTGCCATAGCAGATGACTGGCATAGCGGTTTAGCATAAATAGCGTAAAAGCAATCCCCCCAATAATAAAGGTGGGCAAATGAAAGGTGGCCAATTGCGTAAACAAGGTTGTAGCGTAACCTGGTAACGTGTTACCGCTAACAGCAATGTTGGTAATATATTTTAATTGGCTGACAAATATCAACACCGCAGCACCGCTAACGAAGCCTGCTGACACGCCGCGGCTGATGAACTGCATAATCCAGCCAAGCTTGAGCTTGCCGGCGAGCCAAAGTATGGCTCCCATCATCAGCGCCAGTAAGCTTGCGAGCATGATGTACTGCACACTGCCTTCTACGGCTAAGCCATGCAGACTACTGGCTGTCATAATAGCTGTGATAGCCACAGCGCCAATGGCTTGGACATTACTTGAGCCCACCCAAGCATAAACCAATACCGGTATTATGGAGGCGTAAAGCCCGTAAACGGGTGGCAAGCCTGCCAGAACTGCGTAGCCCAAACTTTGAGGGATAACTAAGATGCCTACCACCAGTCCTGCAATGATATCGGCTGGTAGGCGAGAGGTATCATAAGTCGATACCCAGTTAGGGATTAACTTAGCAAGCCAGCTGTTATTTTCAAGATGATTAGCTGAGGTTTGTTTATCCGCCACGGTAGCCTCTTATTTAAGACCGGTTAATGTGAGTTGTTGATTATTACAATTGCATAGGCTTTGCCTATTGAAATTCAGAGCTAAGTATCAATATATATAATTGTATAATATAACAAACTGCAGAAGAAGAGATGACTATTTGTATAAGGTAAGTGTATTTGATCTGGGTTAGTTATTAAACTCTATCCCTAGACAGTATATTTACCATAATCTAGAAGGTATAAAACTATGAGTAACTCACAATCATTACATCTGGTGTGCCCGCAATGTGCCGCAACCAATAGAGTCCCTACCGAGCGTATGAACCAAAATCCGGTATGTGGGAAATGTCAAAGTCCCTTATTGACAGCAGCACCTGTGGTATTAACGGGTCAAACCGGCCATAAAACCATTCAAAAAAATGAGGTGTTAACTATCGTCGACTTTTGGGCAAGTTGGTGTCAGCCGTGTCACATGATGGCGCCACAATTTGAGCAGGCGGCCAAGCAGTTGCCGAACGTGGTATTTGCTAAGTTACAGACCGATAAGTTTGAGCAAGCTGCAGCCCCCTATGGTATTCGCAGCTTACCGACTATGGTTGCTTTTAAAGGAGGCAAAGAAATTGCTCGGCAGTCAGGAGCGCTACCGAGCAATCAAATTGTGCGATGGGTACAGTCTTTAGCCTAAAATTGGCTTAAATCAAAACTGCCCGCAATTAAACTTACCCGCAATTAAAGCGAAAGCTTTGGGTTAGGCAAAACACACCTGGCCCAATACCACATCTTTACTAGCACCAGTCACCGCAGGCAGGTTGCCGGCTTGACCCATGATGGTTTGACGCGCCAGCCAAGCAAAGGCCATGGCTTC
The DNA here is from genome assembly GCF_900162815.1 of Psychrobacter pasteurii. Classification (GTDB taxonomy): domain Bacteria; phylum Pseudomonadota; class Gammaproteobacteria; order Pseudomonadales; family Moraxellaceae; genus Psychrobacter; species Psychrobacter pasteurii. The sequence goes on from NZ_FUGD01000122.1 coordinate 31,485, forward strand.
CACCCAAGTAGGTGAGACACCAAACTCTTGGCTGGTAGCCACCTGCCATTCAGGCAATTGTTTGGCGATTTGAGCAATTAAATTCGGGTTATAAGCACCGCCGCCACAGACGATGAGGTTGCCAGGCTGCAGGCTCAATCGGTCGGTCTCAATCTGAATGGCTTCACAGAGACTTTGAGAGGTAAGTTGAGTCAATGTGGCCTGTACTGAAGCAGCATCAACGGTTTGCTTTGTCTCAAGGCTAAACTGCTCAAGTTGCTGAGTAAGCCAACCTAAATTGAACTCTTCTCGGCCTGTGCTTTTAGGGGCGCTTTGGCCAAAGTAGGGATGAGCCATAAACTGGGTCAATAGCTCTGAGTTTACTGTACCTGACTGTGCCCACTGGCCTGCGTCATCATAAAGTGTTGTAGAGTCAGGATGATGGTCCTGGTACCAAGCATCTAGTAGAATATTTGCTGGGCCTGTATCGTAGCCAATAACTTTATCGGCTTGCTTCGCCGGTAGTACAGTAATATTGGCGATACCGCCTAGATTAACCACAATCAAATCTTTGTCAGATTGGGTAGCATCAGCAAACAGTGCCAAATGAAAAGCTGGGGCTAACGGAGCGCCCTGACCACCCACGGCCATATCTCTACGACGAAAGTCGGTCACCACACTGATACCAGTACGTTCAGCAATTACATTTGGGTCAACCAACTGCAAGCTAAAGCCTAATTTAGGGCGATGGCGCACGGTTTGACCATGACAGCCGATGGCTAGGATATCATCGGCACTAATCCCTGACTGTTGTAGCAACTCATTCACCACAGTGCTAGCAAACTCAGCATACTCGCGGCTTGCCCAGCCAAACCATTCCAGTTCGCTGTGAGGCTGCTGCTCTAAAATAATATTTTTTACAGGGTGGGACAGATTGGTGATGCCATTGGGCTGGCATAATGCCAACAAGGTATCGCGTAGGTATTCTGGGAACGGCTTGGTATGAGTAGCGATAATCTTCTCGTTATCAGACTCATCGAACTGACAAATGACCGCATCCATACCATCAAGGCTGGTGCCTGACATCATGCCGATGTAGTAGCCGGTATCAAAGTTGTCAAATAGAGTCTCGGATAAAGCAGACTCCAACTCTTGTAAGTCGTCTAAAGTGCTATCGTTTGGGGTTGGTTCGGTATTTGTCATAGGCCTGCTGCATTAGTTGCAATAAAAAAGGGTAGGCTGCCGTGAAGCAGCGTTACCCTTATTATAACAAAAGGCGCTTAGATAAGTTTTTTATCACCTATTGCCGTAAAACCAACCACTTCAGGGAGTGGATATAAGGCGACATATAGTGTCGTGAGTAGTGTTTAAAAGGTTGTAAGTTGAAATTAACCTCGGCATACTAATTATATGAAAACCCTCAAGCTACGCATTAAAGACAAACACATAAAAGAGCTGAATCAGCTAAGCGGTTCGGTGAACTTCGTGTGGAACTATGTCAATGCGCTGTGCTTTGAGCATTTTAAACGTACTGGTAAGTTTTTTAGTGCTTATGATCTAAGTGAGTACACCAAAGGAAGCGGTGAGTATTTAGGATTACACAGTCAAACCTTACAGGCTATCAATGAGACACACGCTAAATCACGTAAACAATTTAAAAAAGCCAAACTTAGCTGGCGCAGCAACCGTCCTGATGCCAAACGAAAATCACTGGGTTGGATACCTTTTAAGAAATCGGCTATCAAATACCTAAGCACAAGACAAACAGGCAAAAAAGCACTTAAATCAACAATTCAGCTATCACTTTCTAAAGGTCAAAAGCTTATTATAGATGTATTCGATAGTTAC
>NZ_FUGD01000195.1 GCF_900162815.1 Psychrobacter pasteurii
TCTATCTTTATGGGTTAGCACCAGCCTGTCTATCTTGTTGTCTAAAATATCATCAAGCAGGCGTTTTAAGCCTTTTTTATGATAGTTCATACCACTACCCAAATCGCTAATTACCTCGAATGACCAGCCTTGAGCAGAGCAATACAGCTCAAGAATTTCAATCTGACGTTGTAAGTCTGATTTTTGGTCATGACTCGAAACACGAGCGTAAGCTATGGTTTTACGTTGTTGCTCCACTTTATTACTGGGGTTTATTTTAGATAAGTCATACCGACGATGGCCTTTGGGTGTTCTTTGAGCGACAAGCACGCCTGTCTCATCCCATCTTCGTAGAGTTGAGACGGAAACGCCTAACTGATTAGCTGCTTGTTTTATGCTTAATAATCTACTCATAATAAGTAATTATAGA
>NZ_FUGD01000101.1 GCF_900162815.1 Psychrobacter pasteurii
CTAAACTGTCAGTGAAACGACGCCGTATTAGGGCTTCTCAAAATCTTGATTATCGTGAGCAGGTTCTATTCGGGAGAGTTTTATAGTGCGATTGCCCTGATAATTGACAGTTTCTTGTATCATATTTTTTTTGGTCTGCTATAATGTGCCACTTGGTAAACCAGACGATCGCCGTTTTGCTTCTGCATAAGGGAGGAAAGTCCGGGCTACATAAGGCAGCGTGCCAGCTAACGGCTGGGCGGGGTAACCCGACGACAAGTGCAGCAGAGAGGAGACCGCCTTCAATATTGCTTTAGAGCTTGCTTTAAAGTAGGAGGTAAGGGTGAAAGGGTGCGGTAAGAGCGCACCGCATGGCTGGCAACAGTTCATGGCAAGGTAAACTCCACGCGTAGCAAGACCAAATAGGTGTCCATTACTTGTCGCCTGCAGGGGACACGGGTAGGTTGCTCGAGCGTATTGGCAACGATACGCCTAGATGAATGATCGTTCACGACAGAACCCGGCTTATCGGTTTACCAAAAATCTTTTATGCTTACTGCAAAAAAGTGTATATAATAGCCACTTGCTAATGAAATAGCAGAGATTTCCCCTTAATTTTAAAATATTTTCAATTTTTTTGCATTTAGGGGTTGACGGCTTAAAATGTTTTAGGGATAATACCGCCCTCAAATGGCGATGTAGCTCAGCTGGTTAGAGCGCACGACTCATAATCGTGAGGTCAAGAGTTCAAGTCTCTTCATCGCCACCATATATTTGGCCTTAGCGCCTAAAATAGCCGATTACTTTGCCATATTAAGCTAAGTAGTTGGCTTTTTTTATGTCTCTTCGTTTTGTTGGTATCCTCAATTTAATAATTTAGTTAACCATTAACTGTCTGAAAATTGAATGGGATTTACGCTAACAACAACGCTCAAAAAACTCAGTTTTGACCTGTGTCAATCAGCATTGCATTTCTATCACTTACAAGCTAACTTAAAGCTGATAGAATAGACGACCTTAATATATTTTTTACTTCATTTTTTTATTTACTAATGAACTCAACAACTAGGTAGCCGCAAGACGTGACCGCATTATCAAATATTCGAAATTTCTCAATCATCGCCCATATTGACCATGGTAAATCAACCTTGGCTGATCGCTTTATTCAGACTTGTGGTGCGCTGCAGGATCGTGAAATGCAGGCCCAAGTCTTAGACTCAATGGATATTGAGCGTGAGCGTGGTATTACTATTAAAGCGCAGTCAGTGACATTGTATTATGATCACCCCAATGGCGAGCGCTATCAGCTTAACTTCATTGACACCCCAGGCCACGTAGACTTCTCTTATGAAGTTTCGCGTTCACTGGCCGCTTGTGAAGGGGCTCTATTGGTGGTGGATGCCGCACAGGGCGTTGAAGCTCAGTCAGTGGCCAACTGCTATACCGCTGTGGATTTAGGTCTTGAGGTGGTGCCAGTATTAAACAAAATCGACTTACCTCAAGTTGAGCCTGAGCGTGTAATTCAAGAAATTGAAGATATTATCGGTATCGAAGCGGTAGATGCCCCTCGTGTTTCTGCTAAGTCTGGCTTGGGTGTTGATGAGCTGTTAGAGGCTTTAGTAGAGCGCATTCCTGCGCCTACTGGAGACCGAGATGCTCCTTTACAAGCCCTAATCATCGACTCTTGGTTTGATAACTATTTAGGCGTTGTCTCTTTAGTGCGTGTGCGTGAAGGCAGCCTAAGCAAGGGTGATAAGATCTTAATCAAGTCGACCATGGAGTCTCACATAGTGACCTCTATCGGGGTATTTACTCCGAAGCCACTAGAGACCGGTAAGCTTGAAGCAGGGGAAGTAGGCTTCGTTATTGCGGGTATTAAAGACATTCATGGGGCGCCAGTAGGGGATACCATGACTCATGCTAAGACCCCAGACGTTGAGCTTATTCCAGGATTTAAGCAAATCACGCCGCAGGTTTATGCCGGTTTATTCCCAGTAGACTCAGGTGACTTTGAGAAGTTCCGTGAAGCGCTACAAAAGCTGCAGATTAACGATTCAGCTTTATTCTTTGAGCCAGATACTTCGGATGCTCTAGGCTTTGGTTTCCGTTGTGGCTTCCTTGGTATGCTGCACATGGAAATTATTCAAGAGCGTTTAGAGCGTGAATACAATCTTGACTTGATTACCACAGCGCCTTCGGTTATCTATGAGATTAAAAAGAAAAATGGGGACGTGCTATTAATCGATAACCCTTCAAAACTTCCTGATCCAGGATTCGTTGAAGAGTTCCGTGAGCCCATCGCTCGTTGCCATATTTTAGTGCCTCAAGACTACTTGGGTAACGTGATGACTCTATGTATGGAGCGTCGTGGTACTCAGGTTGACATGCGTTTTATGGGCAAACAAGTTCAGTTGATTTTTGATATTCCACTGGGTGAAGTGGTGATGGACTTCTTTGATAGATTGAAGTCTGTATCACGTGGCTTTGCTTCATTAGACTATGAGTTTGACCGTTATGAAGTGGACAAACTGGTTAAAGTGGATGTTCTAATCAACGGTGATAAGGTAGATGCCTTAGCCATGATTTGTCACCAAGAGCAAGCCCGTTATCGCGGGAACCAGCTGGTTGAGAAGATGAAAGAGCTGATTCCAAGACAGATGTTTGACGTGGCGATTCAGGCAGCTATTGGTAGCCAGATTATTGCTCGTAGTACCGTTAAAGCAATGCGCAAAGACGTACTGGCTAAGTGTTACGGCGGTGACGTTTCTCGTAAGAAGAAACTGCTGTCTAAGCAAAAAGAAGGTAAAAAGCGCATGAAGCAGGTAGGTAGTGTGGAGATTCCACAAGAAGCCTTCTTAGCTGTGTTGCAAGTAGACAATCAGTAATCGGTTCACAGTTAGTAATCGGTTAAGAGTAAAATTGATCACACGGGCTTAGTTTCTAAGCCCTATGATATAACCAGAATAACAACAAAGCGGTTAAGGCAGCAGTATGGACTTTGATTTTAATTTAATTTTAGTGCCAGTAACCTTGATTCTTGGGGTGATATGGCTGCTTGATAAGCTTTGGCTTAAGCAACACAAGAATGCTAAAACGGGCAGCTCGAAAGAAGTTCAAGCCGCACAAGACAATTTAGCGACGAAAAAATCAGCTTATATTGCTGCTTTGTCTGAGCACAATATGTTCAATCAGAGCGGTGATCAGGACTTAGAGTCGATTAGCGTTGATGACGCTCCAATGCCTGTTAAGCAAGCTGAGCGTGAGTATCGTGAAGCCAAAAGACAAGCCAGTATAGCGACCTCTCAAAAGTCTACTCAGTCTAGCAACGAACATTTCTTAATTCGTTGGGCTCATGATTACTTTCCGGTATTGGCCATCGTCTTAGTGGTGCGCTCATTTATTGTTGAACCGTTTAATATTCCTTCATCTTCAATGGTACCCACGCTTTATACCGGCGATTTCGTTGCGGTAAATAAATATGCCTATGGTATTCGCTTACCTCTGACTTATAATAAAGTCATTGATGTCGGTGAGCCTGAGCATGGTGACGTGGTGGTGTTCCGTTATCCTGAGAATCCCAAAATTTATTATATTAAGCGTATTATTGGGCTTCCTGGCGATGAAGTTAGCTATAACAATGGCAAGCTTTCGGTCAATGGACAACAAGTACCCAGTGAGCAAGTTCAATTTACGGCAGATGATGCTCTAACAAATCAGCTTTATACGCCAGTTAAGGGCAGCGATCCTAGCCGTGAATGGGATCTATCCCCTGAAGATGCGGTTATGGTAGCGCAAGGTGAAGAGCGCGGCGCAAGGTACTTCCAGGAGCAGTTAGGGGAGCATACCTATCTACGTCGTTACTTGGCACCTAATTTGTCGCATGCTGAATACTCAAAGTTTTTACAGCAACCAATAGCTTATGACAGCAGCTGGAGCGTGCAGGTTCCTGAAGGTAATTACTTCGTGATGGGGGATAACTCAGACCGTAGTGAAGATGGTCGTTATTGGGGATTTGTTCCCGATGAGAACTTGGCAGGTAAAGCGGTTTATGTGTGGATGCACAAAAAACCTGGCTTAGCCAACTTACCGACCTTTAGCCATAATCGCTCTATTGACTAAGCACAACCTGATTAAGCGGTTTTTTAAATTTCTAAAGTGTCTGCTGTAATACAGAGATTTGAGAAGCCGCAGTAATTTAATGCCTTAACTTAAATACCTTAAGACATCTTAACTCAATCCCTTCAACCAATATACCTAGCTGTTTCTGACTCGCCTTTTAGTCCAGTAATAGTTTTTAATATGCCGAAATAATATGCCAAAAGTTTTTAAAAAAAAGAGCGGTGATAGCAATAAAATAACAGAAGTTGCTGAAATAGTGTCTCCTAACAAGCAGCCTCCTAAGCAACGCTATACAAATTTTGAGCAAGGCCTACCCAGTTTGCAAAAGGCATTGGGCTATACCTTTAACGACACCAGTTTGGCAAAATTGGCAGTCACCCACCGCTCTTATGACGGCAAGATTAACTATGAAAGACTGGAGTTTTTAGGCGACGCCCTGCTAGGGATGATTATTGGGGAGGCGCTATATTACCAATATCCCAATCAAGATGAAGGTCGACTAACGCGCATGAGAGCCACTTTGGTTCGTCAAGAGTCGTTAGTCATTGTGGCACAAAAGCTTAACTTATCTTCGCATCTGATTTTAGGTATAGGGGAGCGTAAAGGCGGCGGCCGTGAGCGAGCCTCCATATTGGCGGATACAGTTGAGTCTTTAATCGGCGCAATCTACCTAGACAGTCAAAGTGTCGATGTGGTGAAAGCCTGTGTGCTTAGTTGGTTTGCCGAACTCATTGATAATGTGAATGATCAGCGGGTATTAAAAGATGCCAAAAGCCGATTACAAGAGTGGCTGCAAGGTCATAAGTATGAGCTACCTAACTATGAGTTACTAGAAACTCAAGGCAATGCTCCCAACCAAGTTTTTATTGTACGCTGTGAAGTTGATGTTCCTAAAACTACGCCCATCGTTGAATCAGGTGAGAGTCGCCGTATTGCTGAACAAAAAACAGCAGAGAAAATGATTAATCAGTTAAATAAGCTCGTTAGTGAGCGTATTATTAAATTAAAACCTTAAGCCTCTTAATTCAAGAGGTGTCAAAAGATAACATCGGATAACCAGACATATGTCAAATGCACCACAAGAGAACAAACCTTTAGATAACGAATCAAATGACGCTACTGACAATTTGTTAGACAGCTTCTTTAATGATGAATCGTTACCAGAAGACTATCGAGCCGGCTATGTGGCCATCGTTGGTCGTCCTAACGTGGGTAAATCAACCCTGATGAACCACATGTTGGGCCAAAAACTATCTATCACATCACGTAAGCCACAAACGACGCGTCATCGTATTCACGGTATTTTATCTAATGAAGAGATGCAGGCTGTGTTTGTAGATACCCCAGGTATTCACAGCAATGAAGTGCGTCTTATTAACGAGCGTATGAACAAAGCCGCTTTCTCAGCATTAGTCGATGTGGATTTGGTGCTGTTTGTGGTAGATGGTGAACAGTGGCGTGAAGATGACTTATTAACGCTTGAGAAAATTGGCGAGACGGATACCCCAGTGGTTTTGGTTATCAACAAAGCAGACACTATTAAAGACAAAGGTTCAATTTTACCTTTGATTGAAACTTATCATGAAAACTTTGAGTTTGCGGATATTGTTCCTGTTTCTGCTTTAAAAAACCAGAACTTAGAGCGTTTACAACAAGTTATTCGCTCGCACCTGCCGGAAGGGGCGCCTATCTATGATACCGAGCAAATTACGGATCGTAGCGAACGCTTCTTAGCCAGTGAAATCATTCGCGAAAAAATCATGCGTCAATCAGGCGATGAGGTTCCTTATGATTTAACGGTCCAGATTGATGAGTTCAAAGATGAGCCTGCGCATATTGATCCTAAAACCGGTCGTAAACGTAAAGCGGTAACCTTTATTGATGCCACTATCTTCGTTGAGCGTAATGGTCAAAAAGCCATTATCATTGGCGATAAAGGTAGTCGTATCAAGCAAGTAGGGATCGCTGCACGTGAAGATATGGAAGCCTTATTTGAGCGTAAAATTATGCTCAATTTATGGGTGAAAGTGAAACAAGGGTGGTCAGATGATGCCCGTGCTTTAACCAGTTTGGGATATTAATAGCTAATCTTTTGAAATAGGGCGTTGAGTGCAAGCCTAGACTGATCTTAAATATATTAGTCTTAAGCATATAGGATGGATAATAACGTTGCGTAATGAACCTTTACATGCGTATAGTTTGCATCAGCGCCCCTATCAAGAAAAAAGAAGTATCTATTACTTATTTACCAAAGAGCATGGTGTACTACACGGTATTGGTAAAAAAGGCATTCCACAGTTTGCCCCGTTAATGCTCTTTGCTACTGGTAAAAAATCTTTAAAAAATTTGCAACAGGTTAATATCGTCGAAGCAGTACCCAGTCTAATAGGGCAACAGCAATACGCGGCTTTATATGTCAATGAAATCACATTGAAGCTACTGCCGGCCGAAGACAGTATGCCCATGGTCTACAAGCAATATGCTCATACCATATCTCAGCTGCAGCAGACCTTAAGCTTGGTTGAACTAAAACTAGTGCTTCGCCGTTACGAGCAGGTCTTATTTAGTGAGCTTGGCTTTGCGATTGACTTTGAGCAAGACTGCGAGCAGCAGTTAATTAAAGAAAATCAGTACTATCACTTTGCGGCCGATAGAGGGTGGGTCGAGTTATCAACCACTGAGTCAGAGTCACCACAGCAGGGTGCTTCTAGTAATCAAACCAACCAGCATTCTACAGCCGCATCGCTAGCCCCTCCGTCTAAATTTGGTCAGCGCAATCCCTCAGCTTTTATGCAGCAGCCACCCATAAAGGGAGAGGTTATTCTTGCCATGCAGGCCGGCATTAGTGTGCCTACTATTGACAGCTGGACCAATATTCATCGTCAACTTATTGATCATTTGTTTGATCATCAGCCTTTACAGAGTCGTATCTTATGGCAACAGTTTTATCGTTATCAATAAGGTATGATAAATAAGTGATGATTCCTGTGGATTCTATATAACTATATATTTATGTAGAGCATATTAATGTAGAGGAAAGAGCAGGGGTCAAATATGAAAGCTTATTAAGATATTAGTTATTATTCTCGGTTATTTTGTCAGTTATCTAGGGTGAACTCTTATGAATAAAATGGTGCAGTCCTCTTCTAATCCCCCATTATTGGGCGTTAACATTGATCATGTGGCTACTTTACGCCAAGCTCGAGGGGTTAACTATCCAGACCCTATTGAAGCTGCGCTGCTTTGTGAGCAAGCTGGAGCAGATGGCATCACGCTTCACTTAAGAGAAGACAGACGTCACATTTTAGATGAAGACGTTTATCGTATGAAGCCGTTACTAAAGACACGTATGAACTTGGAGATGGCTACCACCGAAGAGATGTTAAATATTGCTCTTGAGGTGAAGCCTGAATGGGTGTGTTTGGTTCCAGAAAAGCGAGAAGAGCTGACCACAGAAGGTGGCTTAGATGTGGCTTCTCAACAAGACCACCTAAAAGATTATATAGCTGCTTTACATGAGGCAGGTATTAAAGTCTCGTTATTTATTGATCCTGAAGCAAAGCAGATAGATGCAGCTATGGCCTGTGCAGCCGATGCAGTTGAGCTTCATACCGGTCAGTATTCACAAGCCACATTGGCAGAAGACAGTGCTGCCACTGAGCATGAGTTGCAAAGAATCCAAAAAGCCACGGCCTATGCCTTGTCAGTACAAGACAACTTTATTGTTAATGCTGGTCACGGGCTTACCCGAGATAATGTCTATCCTGTTGCCAGTATCCCAGGGATCTATGAGCTCAACATTGGCCATGCCTTAATTGCAGATAGCGTCTTTATGGGACTAGAAAAAGCAGTTCAGGCTATGAAACAGGCAATGCGAGGCTAATTAGCCTTAGCTTTATCAAATATCACGGGCAACCTGTCTTTTTAACTTATCGTGCGTAATTCTCCACCTATAATCTTTGATTTAGGTGGAGATGTCAGCACGGGTGAGCTAGTCAGGACGTTCTTGTTTTTCGATATATTGTCTAATGGTATCAATGGTAGCACCGCCAGTGGTCAGCAAACAATATGCCCTAGTCTAAAGTACAGGCTTCCAGTAAAACTCTGCCAAATGTTCTGCAAATTCTTTTCTCATTAAACGGCTAGTTACTGTTTTTAGCCTATCAAGCATAGCCCCAATAAAGCATTTTCTACCGTTTTTTGTGACTAACACTACAAAGTGATAAGTAAGATTGTAAACGCAATGATAATACGATTTAGGTTTATTACTCATAATTGATGCTAAATACAAATAATGCTAAGTTATACCTACACTCAAGTCGACTAAAAAGCCATGCTTAAAGCCTATAAATATCGCATTTACCCAAATCGTGAACAGCAAGTGCTTATCGAAAAGCACTTTGGTTGTAGCCGTTTTGTGTTCAATTGGGCGTTAGCATTGCAAAAACGCTACTATGCCATGTTTGGTAAATCTTTATCACGTAGCAAAATTCAAAGTCACTTGGTTAAGAAAAAGAAAAAGGCTAAATTTTCATGGCTTAGTGAAGTTAACAGCCAGTCATTACTAAATGCCTTGCTTAACGTACATACCGCTTTTACTAACTTCTTCAAAGGTCAGGCTAAGTTTCCACGTTTTAAATCTAAAAAAATCCCACAGCGAAGTTATCAATGCCCTCAGCATTGCACAGCAAACTTTGAGCAGGGAGTTATCAACCTACCTAAAATAAAAGGCATCAAAACCGTATTTAGCCGTGAGTTTGAGGGTAAGATTAAAACAGTAACTATTAGTAAGACAGCAACAGGCAAATACTATGCAAGTATTTTAGTTGAAAACAATGAAGTTGTACCAACACCTACCACAATAGAGCCTAGCCTAACTGTTGGTATTGATTTAGGCATCAGTCATCTACTTGTTCTGTCTGATAGCAGCAAGGTTGATAACCCAAAACATTTAGCCAAAGCCAGTCAAAGACTTTCTGCACAGCAAAAAATATTTGCTCGTAAACAAAAACAAAGTAAAAACTATCAAAAACAAAAATTAGCTGTTGCTCGTATTCATGAAAAAGTACGCAACGGGCGCTTAGACTTACACCATAAAGTCACGTATAAACTGATTTGCGAAAACCAAGCGACCAGTTATGCGATTGAAGATTTAGGTGTAAAAAACATGGTAAAGAACCGAAAACTTGCTAAAGCCATTAATGATGTTGGCTGGGGACAGTTTGTTACCCTGCTTACTTACAAGGCTAAGTGGTACGGCAAAAATGTTCTAAAAGTAAATCAGTTTTTTGCCAGTTCTAAAATTTGTTCGCATTGTCATCACAAATTAGAGAGTCTGCCGTTATCGGTGCGTCATTGGGCGTGTCCTAGCTGTCAAACACAGCATGACCGTGATATCAATGCAAGCAATAATATACGCCAACAGGCGTTAGCTGATGTAGCAGGACTTGCTACTGTGTAAAGAGTTCCTCCATGGCTATACCTATCAGCGTAGGTGGCATGGCGAAAGGTGGTGACACAATCTTAGATTGAAGTTACTATGGGTCGCAAAGGTTCCCCCACCATAACCTCTAGGTTTGGTGGTGGGAGTAGGTCAATGCTGTAAGGCTTAAATCGATAGTTGCCTTGCTGATTTAGAGAGATTTGATACATGTTGTGGGTCAGATGGTCGTTAGAGCAATATTTGATATGGCCAAAATGTCTACGAGGTAACCCGCTATCTCCATAGAACTTGATGTAGTGACGTCGACCTGCTCTCAGATATATCTTGCCATAATCTAAATTTAATGGTTGTTTTAGTATCAGTTGGTTGACACCATGATCAAACTGGCAATTACTATCGTTGTCTATAAAAATCAATAAATACTCTTTTTGCTTGATTATGGCAATTATAATTGGCATCCGCTAAACATAAGATGTTATTTTGGCGTTGCATAAAGCTTTTAGCTTTGGCGGTGCGAAAGGCATTGTTTATCACCAGTCGCCGTAAAACCACCCACTTCAGGGGGTGGATATAAGGCGACACACACTGTCGTAAGAAGTCGTTAAAGGGTTGTAAGCTAAAATTAATCTTGCGATACTAAGCATATGAAAACACTCAAGCTACGCATTAAAGACAAACACATAAAAGAGTTGAATCGTCTAAGCGGTTCAGTGAACTTCGTGTGGAACTATATTAATGC
>NZ_FUGD01000196.1 GCF_900162815.1 Psychrobacter pasteurii
AGCCATCAAAGAACACAAGACCCTCAACGAGTTAACCGCAGAATATGGGGTTCATGCAACCCAAATCAGCAACTGGAAAAAGCAGGCTTTGGCAGTTATTCCTACTGCATTCAATACCAAACAGCAAGCCAACGAACAAGCCCAGCAAGCTATTATCGATGAATTACATAGGCAACTAGGGCAAGTCGTCAGCGAAAGAGACTGGCTTAAAAAAAAGTCCTCACAGCTACCCTGAGCACTCGTAAATAACTGCTAGAACCTGACAACAAGGATTTTAGTGTTCGTAAGCAATGTGAATTACTCGGTATCAACCGCTCAAGTCTGTACTATCAGGCACAGCCCATCAGCGAGCTTGATATTACCCTGATGAACTTGCTTGACCAGCAGTACATCAAGACCCCATTTTATGGGGTTAAACGCATGACAGCGTATTTTAGGCAACTAGGCTATCAAGTGGGAGAAAAGCGAATTAGGCGCCTACTACGGCAAATGGGGCTAGACGCTATTTATCAGCATCCTAACACGAGTAAGCCTAACTCTGAGCATCAAGTTTACCCGTACTTGCTTAGGCATGTAC
>NZ_FUGD01000104.1 GCF_900162815.1 Psychrobacter pasteurii
TCTACGTAAGTTTAACGGAGTTCCAAAAGAGCATTTTCACTTCTATTTAAAGGAATGTGAGTGGCGTTTTAATCACAGTGACCCAAAGTCGCAATTATTACAATTAAAGAGATTATTACAATTAAAACAATGGGTTAAACAGGGTTTGAACTAGTTATCTAGGACAGTCCCGAGCATATGAACACTCATGTCAGTACGTAATGATTTATAACCTGAGAAATTACACTTTACTACATGTTGACATATTTGACCCCTGCCGTCAAATCCGTACACTTAAACTTGGGAGATTTTAGTTACGCAGCCTGATGATAAAAATCAAACCACACCTGTCTTGGCGATCTATAGCCTAAACCCTTTTGAATTCTTGTCTGATTGTAGTAAAGCTCGATATAGCCGATAATATCGTTGATGGCTGTGAATCTTGTTTTATAGTCTTGATGATATACCAGCTCATTCTTTAATATGCCCCAGAAGCTTTCTATTGGAGCATTGTCGAAACAATTGCCCTTACCACTCATCGAACCTGTAAACTGATGCTGCTTGATGATCTTGTGGTATGCATGACTACAATACTGGCTGCCTCTATCAGAGTGCACAATCAATCCTTGGCTTGGACGTTTATTCTTGATGGCCATGTTCAATGCTTTACAGACTAAATCTGCGGTCATGCGACTGTTGATGGTGTAGCCAACCAGCTCTTTGGTATACAAGTCTTTCACTCCGGCTAAGTACAACCAACCCTCATTTGTCCAAATATAGGTGATGTCACTGACCCACGCTTCATTAGGACGTTTAACGTCAAACTTCTGATCCAGAACGTTTGGATAGACTAGCTTTTTATGATCGGAGTCGGTTGTCACTTTAAAGCGCTTATGACGACGGCATTTGATACCATACTCTTCTTTAATTCGTCGAACCATATATAGGCTAATATCGTGCCCTTGCTCGGTTAGCTTTGCATGCAGTCGCTCAACACCATAGCGCTCACAAGTTTCACTGTGAGCGGCTTTCACCAGTAACTCGCAATGATTGCGATGTATCTGCTGCTTGCTGATATCGCGACTCAGCCAGTCGTAGTAGCTTGAATGCTTAATCTTTAGTACACGACACATAGTAGAAATGCTGAAGAGGGACTGGTTATCTTTAATAAAGGCGTACCTTACTAGCTGTGTTTGGCGAAGTACGCCGTCGCCTTTTTTAATTCTCTCGTTCCTCCTCGGCAACTTTAAGCTGTCGTTTGAGGCGCTTGTTCTCTTCTATCACCGCCATAAGCTGTGGATCGTACGGCTTAGTTCCTTCAAGCTTGCCCTGATTGGATTTGTTATTCCAGTTCGATAGAGTTTGCATTGCGATACCAAGTTGCTTTGCAGTAGCTGCAATATTACCGTTATTGTCTGCTATCTTCTTGACGGCTTCGGCTTTGAATTCTGCACTGTAGGTTCTGATTTTCTTGGTCATGGTAAACTCCTGTAAATGTGCTTAGAAGCTGTATTCACAAGGATAAATAAATTAAAATACTCACATGAATAGAAAGATATATCCAACCGACTTAACCGATGAGCAATGGAGACGCATTGAACCTCACTTTAGCCATCATCGGCGCTATAAATGGGACAAACGAGAGCTAGTCAATGCGGTACTCTACATCACAAAGACAGGCTGTCAGTGGCGTCTGCTTCCTAATGACTTTCCGCCTTACACCACAGTATGGAGTTTCTTTAGGCGAGCTAATCACTCAGGTCTATGGGACAAAATACTACAAGACTTGGTTAAAAAAAGCGATTAAAAGCCAAAAGGGATGCTGAACCAAGTTACGCTATCATTGACTCTCAAAGCGTTAAAACAGCCAGTAAAGCACATGATACAGGCTTTGATGGCGGCAAAAAAATAAAGGGTCGTAAACGCCATATTGTGGTCGATACAATGGGTAACTTACTATCCATTGTTGTTCATGCTGCTAATATTCACGATACCAAATCAGGAAAGTTAGCCATAGAAAAACTACTTAGTGTCTATACTACTATTAAAGCCGTATCTGCTGATGCAGGTTATCGTAGAACCTTTGAGGAACAAATGATGCAAGATTTTAAGCTACCTGTCGATATCTCAACTAAGATTGCAGGTTCTTGGCAGATTATTCCTAAACGCTGGGTTGTTGAACGTACCTTTGCTTGGCTAAATAACTCACGTCGTCTTGCTAAGGATTTCGAAGTTACTGTGACCTCTGCTGAGAATTTCGTTAAGTTGGCTCACATCCATCTAATATTAAGGACTCTTTAGCTTGTGAATACAGCTTCTTAGTTTACCAAGTTTACTTGTACGGTTTCTTCAGCATAGCTCATTTTAACCAGTTGTTGTTAATTTTGGATGTTAATTAACCAATCCTTCTTCTCTACCATTTGAGGTATTCATTGAGTATGATTACATGTCATTGAGTATCATTGAGTATCATTAAACAGCTTATAGTGCCTTTTTATTTTTTTATAGTGGGTTTATACCAAAAAACCATTTAAGCGCCTGTAATAGGCAAATTCTTTGCAAATTGAGCTATTTTTAGTTGGACTTATTGAAAAAAGACGATATACTATAATTAGTGGTCAAAAAAAGAGGGCTGCCATTTCTGATAGCCCTCTTTACTTTTTTAATCACTAAATACTAAAACGAGCATATAGATGCTCATGTCAGTACGTAATGATTTATAACCTGAGAAATTACACTTTACTACATGTTGACATATTTACTCAAGTAAACACCAAAAAAAAGTGGTTATTTTTGTATATGCGTTTATATGCTCCTTACTTTAATTTTAAGGAGTTCATTATGAACCACCCGAAAGTACCAAGCGTTTCAACCCATAAAGGGCATATTCTATATAGGTTGTTACGAGGTGCAAGATTGCGTAACAAACAGCTTTTTCATGAAATTGATACCTGCGCCTCAGGCGCACGGTTTTGTGAGCTTCGTTCTGACGGTTGGGATATACAAGATAAATTTTTATATACTACGACCAAAGAGAACAAGCAAGTTCATGTTAAAGAATATTTCATGAAAGGCGATACGATAAAGGCCTATAAACAGCTTGAGTCTGTTCAGGACTTTTTAAATCGCTATGACAGCAGATACCCAAGTGATAATATCGCTTAACACGTAATTTATTATTTTAGATGTAGAAAAGCTATTAAGATTAATCTTGATGGCTTTTTTATTTCTATGGCTCAGTGCTAACAGTGCTAACAGTGCTAACAGTGCTAAATAATACCTAAAGCTTGGCACAATCTACGTTGCCAACTAATAAACTCATCACTATCCTCCGTTAACTCTAAAACATCTTGAGGATGATTCAAAGTACGTACAGTACCGTATCTCTCTAAATAGCTAATCTTCGGCCAACGTAGTGATCTCTTAACAATTATCCTTAGTATCTTATCAATTTCAGCGTTCCAAGAGTCAATATCTTCAATCTCTATCAGTAAAGTTGACACTGACTTAGAGTTGTCAGTCGTATCTATTTCTAGGATAACAAACTGAGATGATTCAGTTTTAACGATAACCTCAAGTACAGATCGCCTATTACCGTCTATTGTTCTATGTAGCCGAGAACGTCCAACAGCAGGCAAAAAATGCAGTTTCTCAGTACAGTAAATGTTGGGTTGTTCTGATAACCTCTTGATTAGTAGCTTAAAGGCTTCAAATCTTTGCATATAAAGCTCTAGAACATCGCTGTCATCATCAAGTCCAGAGAAGTCAGCTTGGCATGCTGTACCGTCAATTGTGGCCTCATCTGTGCTAAGACCTAGCTCTACTAACTCATCATACTCTTCAGCTTCATCTCCCTGTGCGCCTGGCACTCGCTTTTTGACAACCTTTCGAGTCTCTACTGGTCTGGCAAAACTAAAAGATGTTGTTGGAATGTCTATCGTTTTCGATTTAGTATCTACATCAGCCTCTTGCTGATCGTCAATAGTATCCCCAACTGATGCATCAATTGGCTGAGAACCGCTACTTTTTCCTCCACCTCCTGTACCAACTTTAAACCTCTCGCTAAAAAACTGTACTTTTTTAGTCAAAGATGAGGGAATATTACTAATACCTATAATTTCATAGACATGGTAGTTGCCCGTCTTTTTATCCATCCAGCCTGTGGTCTCTAACGATATACTTTCAAGTTGTGGAGGATCAAATTGAAATACCCATACCTTCTTGTCTTCATCATCTTTAACGTCATTTATAAAATGCTTAGCAATACTTTCATACGAATGTCGAGCATTATCATCTAATAATATCCACGCTAATAAACGCCTTTGTCCTTCATTTTCGAAGACTTTTAGAGGTAAAGAACTTGCAGGCGATACATTTACTAACACTGAGTCATCTTGTGTGTCTTGAGCCCTAAACTCTCTAGTCAATATCCCATGATCCCTGCAGTTTTGGGCAAGATAAGCATTATGAAAAAACAAAACTCGTGCAAATTCAATTTGAGGTATATGAACGGTGACTCTTGGCTCACCTGATCTGACATAGTCAAACACAAAGGTATTACCACCACTTTCTAAGTCGATACCCACTTGCCAATCAAAAGTAGAGATATCCTTCAAAATTAGTGGATAACCACCTTTACGAGACTGCCCATCTGAAGGGTTTATGATTCTTCTTTTTGCTATAGCTGGTAAGTTTGATAGCCGAGTATGTAATATCTGATCTTGATCTTCACTTTTTATGCAAAGCTCAAGGTTCCATGATTTCAAATGTTTAAATTTAAAAATATTAGCAATATACCGTATTTGAGCGTCTTCTGGATAGCCTTTTACTTTCATATACTCACCTTGCTAATTCGTCTATTCACAATATTGTGAGCCTTTGCTAAAAATCGACTGGACTCGTCAGTAATTCGCTCATCACTTAACCCAGCTAGCCGTAATATCTCCCAACGCTGTACAGATTCTTTTTTTAATAAGTTGTCAATTAATACACGGCTTAATCGTCTAATCTGATAGTCACTAATATCTTCACTGTATTGATCTAAAAACCTTGATACTACAGGTAGTTTATCCAAGTTTTTCTCAATAAGCGAAACCGCACCAATTTGTTGTACCCACCATTTTTTGGATTTACGAGGCAGTGTTAAATCGATGCAGGTTTGCCTATCTAGGTTAATTAAAGCTTTTACTAACTCAATATCTCGCCTTTGCCAGTCAACAATAAGGCCTTTAGGTATATGAGGCTTATGATAGATCTTGTTAGTATTCATAAGCCACTGCTTATCGTTTCGATATAGCCATACATACAGTGCTTGATTTGCTTTTCTGGCTTCTTTAACAGAGGACTTATTGCTCTGTATCAGTTTTAACCAAACAGTTCGGTTTGCTTCAATAACTCCTATATCAACTTTAAGTATGTTTTTAGTCTTTCCTTTATCTGCAAGTTGCTTAAGTGGCTGACTTTTTACTTGATCAATTACTTCTGCAAAAGTCCAAGGTTCACCTTCGAACATAGAAGCAATAACGACGATATGCTCGACATAACTAAAGGACTTACGATGTTTACGAAAAATACCCCGAAGCCAACCTGTTTCACTCTCAAGATTACTTAAGTTATTTGACTCTAGAAACTCTAATGACCATCTTTTCTTCACTTTTTTTAAAATACGCTGATGATCTATATGTTGAGAGCCTCTAATACAGTCATGAGAACGAGCCAAGCTTCGATAAAAGACAGTCCACTGCTCTAGGCTTGGAGAAGCTTGTACGCCAAGAGATAATAGCTCAGCTACCTTCACTGCAATAAACAAATCATCTTCACTAATACGCTCTTGGGTATGCACTAAACAATCTCTGGTATTGGGGGCAATAAAGTCATGTCGAGAAGTTGGTCTAAACTCGATTAACGAATCCTTTAATCTAATGCCATGCTTGATACAGCAGCTCACCCCTGAAACTTGCCAAAGACGTGACCAATACCACTCACCATGAGCTTTAAATTGTTCTTTAAAACATTGAGGACAATAACGAATATACTTCAAGGCAGGAAGCCTGGATGCGTTGCTACCAATAGACAAATGAATAGCACCTTGCGAATGTCCAGCCATCCATCTCAAACACTCCTGCCTTCTATTTTCGGGAATAAAAGGAGCATACAAAGGAAAAAGAGTGTGTTGATAGGCAATATAATCTAAGTTGAAAGTATCCTGAGGGTAATGACCGATAATCTTAGACAAGTGACAAGGTAAGTCAACGGTTGCAACAACGCCCCTGTCTTCAAAAACGTCATCTAACAGCTGTTTTGGGCTCATTAATCCAGCCCTAACCTTATACCTAGCAACTGTGCTATAGATCAACTCATCAGGATATGGCATGGGAAGATTAATCATACTAGCCTGCTTTAGGTAACCAATCGTCGACATCAAAAATTAACGATGTATTAGTTTTTAAATGCTCATAGAATGTTTCACTTTCATCTCTTTGGCTGAACTGAAAGCGCAGGTCGTCAGAATCTAAAGTATGCCAATCCTTCTGTTTAACAGACTTAGTCTTTCTTGTAGATACTTTCGTCTTAGAAGCACTCTTAGTTTCGTTATTATCTAGATCTAGCTTAGCTTCTTTCAGCCAGTCCAAAATAATAGTTATTAAATCAGCTATAGTGGCTTCTGGTAGCTCAGCAACAGCTTTTTTAACTGTGGGGACTAAAAGAGGAGACTCCTGTCCTAGGTCTACCAGCATACGATGTAATCTAATACTTAACTCATGACCTTGATATTCTAATACTTCATCAAACTCATCTCTTTTTTGATCCAGCTTACTTTGAAGCTGTAATAACTTTTTATCAATATCTGGTACTACCAGATCTGAAAACTGAGCAATTCTATCAGCTCTACCCGACTGTAAGGCCTCAATCATAGGATGAATAGGCTTTAAATCCTCCTCATAAGTATTTTGCAGCAATTTGACAGTAATACGCTCTAGTCCTGAATCTATAGCTCTTAGCTGAGCAAGAACGTAAAGCTTAACGACAATATCTAAAACTCCTTGAGATAATTCATACCAACGATCTCTTATATCTTCAGATAATGTGAGGTCAGCCTTTCTTAACCACTGATACTTCCATAAGTGATCTGTAAGTTTATTCCATTCAGATTTACGTAAAGTCCCATCATCTTGCGTAAAGTTACTCTCTTTAGCTAACTGTTCCCAAAAAATTGAACCAAATCCAGCACCACGACGAGCAGATCTAAAATCTCCTTCAAAGATAAATCTTGCTTTTGGTGTGCCAACCATAACTACGGGTAGACCTACTGTATTAACTAGAGTCACAAAAAAATTCAGCATTTTTTCAGCACCACCAGATTTATTAACACTCAGGTGCTGTATCTCGTCTATCACCAATAGACCTATAGCATGATGATTAGATATTTGACGCATTAAATTAAGCAAAGTTTCGACACTATGGCGCTTCAACGCATACTTTTGTTCATAATTAGAATCTAACGCTTGATCAATTGCTCTAAAGAAGTGAAGGCAAAGGCTTTTAAGAGATCCGTCGTGAGGACAATCTACCCTTAAATAAACAATTTGAGTAAAATTAAATTTAGGGTGATAAATAACTTGAGGATAAGTAGATAAAATCTTATTGAGAGTGGTCGTCTTACCACTCCCCGAGCAACCTATAAACGCTAAACTAAGCGCTGTCGAATTTACTTGAGGGAACTCAATGACATCATCTTTACCAGACATCAAACGCTCATAACCATTTTGAAGTCGAGCATTCAGTGAACCATCCTTGAGGTTACGCCCAACATACCCTTGTCGAATCATGATTGATAATTTTTTCTCAAGGTCAATGTGCCTAGTGATAGGGTAAAAAAACTGCCCCATCATTTGAGAAATTAAATGTGCTCGAACAGAAGATGAAGCTTGACAGTCAGATTGATTAAAATCAATTTTACTTTTTATGCTTCTAACAACTTGTCTTGGCTCTAATATCTCAGGCAACGCTTCAATAAAAGGATTGCCTTTATAGCTGCCAAAACTTTCCTTATAAACTGCATTAACTATCATTGCTCTACTCTTCTCAATCAGTCATCTTCAGATAAAACATCATAATAAACAGGAAACTTGAGCGCTAAATCTTCCTCACTTAAATTTGTCAAATTTTTATTACTGCTCGCCTCTTTATGGAGCTTAATAAGTCTTCCTTTTGCACTTTTATTTTTTTGCCTGGCTTTACGCTCATCATCCTTTGCTCTTTTTCTGTTATTACTTATATTAGCTAACTGGTTTGCTTTGGTTTTAAAGGCGTTTGGCTTAGCTTTGATAGCTTCTTGAATGATTTTTTCATTTTCTCGCTCAAGCTCTTCTAACGCTAAACTACTCTTAAGCTTCTGGTTAGCAGCTGTTCTCTTCTGCTCAGCCTGTATTTGCCACACTTCCCAAAAACTACAGCCTTTAAACTCTCTTGAGCGATCAGATAAATGAGCCTTCCAATAATTAAGACTATTCTGCTCATAAAATATATAGATTGTATCGGCATCTAAAGGATCGTACCCAACCTCAAGCGATTTAGGTCTATGAATTGTATTTTTTCGGTGTAACCAACCCTGTTCTCTGATTTCAGAGCAAATATAATAGTTACCAAAAAGCTTAATACCTAAGTCTGATAAAGTAGCTTTCTTTCGAGGCAACAGCGCAATATACAAATCTTTCGCTGAAACAGAGCGAAGTCTACCTGTACGATGTTGTAACCCCCAGTTCCATAACTCAATAGGAACTAAAGGTAAATCAGCAGGCATATCACTGTCTCTATCGTAGTGACTTAATTGGTGAGCATTGTTATGCATCAAAATTGAATTAATAATAATTTTCTTAAAATCCAAAATGGTTAAAGCAGCATCTAAACGGTAGTCATTTCCCCCCTTCTTTTTCTCTTTAACCCCTGTGACTACGCCTGGAGCAAAGGGTTTGAACTTTGCCTGCATAGTTTTAAAGTATCGTTCCACTATAGGTTTTAAATCACCACGATAAGGAGGCGTATTTTCGACTCGAACCGAAAAGCTTTTTTCTAAGGTTTCAATTTGATGACCCAATAGCTCACCACGATCTGCAAGAATAGCATCAGGTAAACCTATACATGGCCAGTCATCAGCTGTGATATTAATGCCATACCTCTTACAGTAACTTTGCTTATCCGCTACCGCCATCTCTAGGGCTTGAATACTCGTAGCATAAGAAGGATTTTCAAATCCTATGTAAAAGCCTGCTACCATACGACTAAAAACATCTGTGACGAAATAAATTACTGGACGACCGACAACACTCTGTCTATCTGAATCAGATACTAAATAGATATCTGCAATGGTAGCGTCAATCTCATATCGTGAGCCAGGACCTAGAACCTGCGTGTTAACCGTTGACCTTAACTGCCTTACATCCTTGTTATAGCTAATTTTATTATGCCTAGCCTTAAGTTTTTGGACAGAAGTAAAGTGCTTGTTATAGTTATAAAAGTATTTAAACTGCCAGATACTAGGAAAATCCTCTTCTTTAACTTCTGGATTTAGAGAACGATACATTGCTTTAAACTTTCGGTACGCATAAACAATGGTATATTTGCTATCGTTTAAGAGGTACTTATTTATAATAATTGAGAAGAGCCTTTCTATATCCTCATTAATAATGGCAGTAGTACCTTCCTTATAAACTCTAGGTCTCCCTAACTCTTTATTTTTAGCAATACGCTTCTTTCCTTTTGCTCCAGAGTTTTTATAGTTTGGAAGTAATGCATTAGGTACTTGGCCTCTTTGCCAATACCTACGCAGTAGCCGATACAGTGTTTGCTTTGTGCTTCTTTTAGCGTCAACAATCTCGTTAATAAATTTTGCTCGTTCTTCTGGAAGATAGTACAAAGGATGGCTTACAATAGGCTTAATAAGCTCATAGCTTTCATCTCTTTTTAACTGAGCTGTACTACCCTCCTCAGGCGCTTGCAAAAGCAAACCTTGATAAGGATCATCGGTGATATAACATATGCCCTCTTCAATTAGATTTACTAATTCTTTGATAGGTATAAGCTCAGGCAGTGCAGATGTACGATCTATATCAATCCAAACGACTTGCTCTGGTAAAAGGCTTAATATTCTATACCTTGAGCCTTGATTACTATAGACATCATTGATTCGCAGCATATCTAAGCTCCTCTGTCATTAAGCCCCAATATTGGGAGTCACTCGTATGAATGTCACTACATTTTAATCTCCTGAAATCTATACGAAGATCGAATATCAAGAACCTCAATCCTAATAGTCTTCTTAACTCATTTAAGGAGCTACCTACTTCATCGAAATAAGCTCTATCAATATCTCTGCACAGGTCAATAATGCTTTTGTCAGGATTTTTAGTAAGCTCATGAGCATAAAAACTTAAACTGTCATAAACATCTAAAGAGCTATCTTCTCTAGCCTCTGGATAAAGCCATTTAATGTTATTTTGAACATCTATAGGTATATCTTTTTCAGTAACTAACTGCCACTGAACACCTTTCGAGCTCCAGTATCGTCGTTCTATTTCTAATTTCTCTATGACTCTAGGCTTCATTAGCTCTTCTGAGTACTTAGCTTGCAAAACAAATTGGCTAAACTCTTTATTAGAGCTCACAACATAAAAGTCTGAGGTCATGACATGTATATTGCCTCTCATAGCAGGATGCTTTACTTGCATGTTCTCTGCAATCTCAAGAGTCTCATCGAATTTAAGAGGAAATTGCTCTCGAATATCTGTGATTTCAGGACTCCACTCAAGAAATAGAAATGTTGCTAATTCTAAATCTGACATCAAATGATGAATACGTCTTGTCTTATGACCGAAGACTCTGTGTGATCGACCTGAAGAGGATATATCAGAAATTTTTATCCAAGGTTTATAGTCAGCTAACTCCCCCTGACCTCTACCTTCTTTAAGCCACTTTTCTTGTTTTTTTGTGAGCATAAAAAACCCCTACTAAAGTTATATAAACTTTAGCAAGGGGTTATGTTGGAGTCAACAGTATGATACTTTATTACTCAGTATGAATCTTTATTACTCAGTATGAATCTTTATTACTCGCTGACAGCTAATCAATTTTATGACGGGTTATTATTCGACCGTCACTGATTTTGCTAAGTTACGAGGCTGATCCACATCCGTACCACGCATTACTGCCACATGGTAAGACAAGAACTGCACTGGCACACTGTATACGATTGGGGCCAAGTGCTCATTCACATCTGGTACATGAATCACATGTAGGCGATCATCGCTGACCAACTGACTCGACTCGCTAGCAAA
The DNA here is from genome assembly GCF_900162815.1 of Psychrobacter pasteurii. Classification (GTDB taxonomy): domain Bacteria; phylum Pseudomonadota; class Gammaproteobacteria; order Pseudomonadales; family Moraxellaceae; genus Psychrobacter; species Psychrobacter pasteurii. The sequence goes on from NZ_FUGD01000104.1 coordinate 11,313, forward strand.
TACAAATAGCTCTCCATGACGCGCGTGAACCTCTTGCATGTTAGCTTTTAGCTTATCTAGCATGCTGTCTTTTGGCGCAAGCACCACAATCGGCATGTCTTTATCCACTAGTGCCAACGGACCATGCTTCAACTCACCTGCAGCATAGCCTTCGGCATGGATATACGAGATTTCTTTTAGCTTTAAGGCCCCTTCTAAAGCCAATGGGAACTGTACGCCGCGGCCCAAGAATAAGGTACTTTGCTTAGCTTCAAACTTCTGACTCATAGCTTCGATGGCTTGATCTAAGTTTAAGCTGCGATCTAACAGACCTTTTAGCTTATGTAGCTCAGTGACAATCTCAGTAAGTTGCTCTGATTCCATACGCTGCTGAACTTTACCCACCTTCAATACCAACAGCATCAAGGCGGCCAATTGAGTGGTAAAGGCTTTGGTTGATGCCACACCAATCTCTACACCGGCTAGTGTTGGGATAAAGATATCTGTTTCACGAACCAGTGAGGATGTCGCTACGTTACACACGCTTAGAGTGGTTAACCCTTTAATTTCACCAGCTTTAGCTCTACGCTGGGTCTCACGAAGCGCAGATAAGGTATCAGCGGTCTCACCTGACTGAGACAGGCAAACAACCAAAGTGTCATCTACTACTACTGGATTACGATAACGGAACTCACTCGCTACCTCTACAGAGCAAGGCAGGCGAGTTAAGTTTTCAAACCAGTATTTTGCAATCAGACCAGCATGATAACTGGTACCACAAGCTAAGACTTGAATATTACGGACTTTGGCCAAAGCTTCTTCGTGACGCTGTAAGAACTCTTCTTTTAAGTCTTTATCGCCTGCCCCCATTTCAACGGTGCGGGCTACTGCATCAGGCTGCTCATAGATTTCTTTAAGCATATAGTGCTTAAATTCGCCTTTATCAGCATTATGGTTTTTAGCATCTAACTCGGTAATAGCACGCTCTACAGGCTGACCATCAGCAAACACTTGAATGCTATCACGCTTAATAACCGCAATATCGCCTTCTTCTAGGTACATAAAACGGTTGGTCACAGGTAATAATGCCAATTGATCTGAAGCGATGAAGTTTTCACCAATACCCACACCAATAACCAGTGGCGAGCCTAAACGCACAGTAATCAGCTCATCAGGATTGTCTACATGGACCACACCTAAAGCAAAAGCACCGTGTAATAAAGGAACAATCTTTTCAACTGCCTTTAATAAGTCGTTGGTTTCTTTATAAGCTTCGGCTACTAAATGCGCCACAACTTCAGTATCAGTCTCAGAGGTGAAGGCATAGCCTTTTTCCATCAACTCTTCTTTTAGGGGGCCATAGTTTTCAACAATACCATTGTGAACCACTGCCACTTTACCTGAAACGTGCGGATGCGCATTGTGCTGAGCCGGCTCACCATGAGTGGCCCAACGGGTATGAGCAATACCGATATTGCCTTTAAAGTTTTCGCTATCATTTTTTACAGCATCTACTAAGGCTTGTACTTTACCCACTTGACGCTCACGGTGTAACTCACCTTGACGGATAACGGTCAAACCTGCTGAGTCGTAACCTCTGTATTCTAAGCGCTTAAGCCCTTCTAATAATACATTTGATATATTACGCTCTGCTACCGCGCCCACTATTCCACACATAAAAAATCCTTAAATCATGGTTACTGATAAGGTATTACAGTAGAGCCAATCCTATTTGGCCCGCTTTTTACTCATCAATATAGTTTACTGTTATTAGTTATTTAAATTCACAACTCTTCCTAATGGGCCTTATTTAGCCCATTGCTCTCAATACATTGCGATTGATACTTAGATTAGCTCTTTTTTACGGGACGCTGATAATTGTCTTTTTGAACCTGACGTCCTCGGCCAATCGCCAATGCTTTATCTTCTACATTTTTGGTAATGACAGACCCAGCTCCAATGGTCGCTGTATTGCCAATATTCACTGGCGCCACCAAACAAGCATTGGTACCAATAAAGGCATTATCACCCACTACGGTCTGGTGTTTATTAACGCCATCATAGTTACAAGTAATCGCTCCAGCACCAAAGTTAACTCCAGCACCTAGCTGCGCATCACCCACATAACTTAAATGATTGACCTTACTGCCCTCACCAATGTGCGACTTTTTAATTTCTACGAAGTTACCCAGACGGGTCTTCTTGGCCAATACAGATTGAGGGCGTAAATGAGCAAATGGCCCAATAGTAGCTTCCTCTCCCACTTCCGCCTCATCAAAGACACAATAAGGCTTAACATGAACCTTATCAGCAATGCTAGTGTCTTTAATGATACAGCCTGCTTCGATAGTTACGTTGCTACCTAGGCTTACTTTACCTTTTAAGACCACATTGATGTCAATAAAGACATCTTGCCCTACTGTCACTTCACCACGAATATCGACACGGTTTGGATCAGCGAACTGCACCCCTTGAATCTGTAAGTCTTCTACCAGCTTAGCTTGCCAGCTACGCTCAAGACTGGCCAGCTGTTGACGGTTATTTACCCCTTCAATCTCAAACTCATAATCGGGTTCGATAGCGGTAATTGCAATACCATCAGCCACAGCCATCTTAACAATATCGGTTAAATAGTATTCTTGCTGAGCATTGTCATTAGATAAATTTGGTAGATACTTGTGCAGTAAAGCGTTGTCTACACAATAGATTCCACTGTTGATTTCACGGATGGCCTGCTCTTCTTCACTGGCATCTTTTTGCTCAACAATAGCGATAATATTACCCTGCTCATCGCGTTTAATACGGCCCAGACCAAAAGGATTGTCGACAGTTAATGTCAGCATAGACATCCCTTCGACATTGGCCTCTTTTAGATGTGTCAAAGTTTTGGCACTAACTAGCGGAACGTCACCATATAAAATTAAGCTTTTACCTTCAATAGGTAGCTCTGGCAAAGTTACCTTAACCGCATGACCTGTACCTAACTGTTCGGTTTGCTCAACCCAAGTTAGGTCATAATCTTGCATCGACTGCTGCACCTGATCACCGCCAAACCCATAGACCACAATGGTCTTGTCCACATTCACGCTTTGACAAGTGTCTAGCACATGGGCCAGTAGCGGCTTGTCTGCTAGGGTCTGTAAAACTTTAGGTTTAGCAGATTGCATGCGGGTACCTTTACCCGCTGCAAGAATAATCGTTGTCAATGTGGTAGTCATAAGCGGTTAACTCTTAGCAATATAAAAACTAGAAAAAAATAAAAGATAAATCAAATATTAAAAACCAACCCCTTATTGTAAAAACACAAAAAAGCAGTTGTTCATTTAATACAATATACCAAAACCAATAAAGGGAATTCAGTTACACAATTGTTGTCTAAAACTAAAGCCCATAATTGCCGGGATAAAAGGTCAGAATACAGGCCACAATCATCAACCAAGCTACTAATGCCATGATGCCGGCTAAAATATCATCCATCATGATACCTAGGCCACCGCTCAGCTTACGATCAGCCCACTTAACTGGATTGGGCTTAGCAATGTCAAAAAATCTAAATAAAACAAAGGCCAAGGCTATCGCAAACCAGTAGTAACCTATCGTTAGATATTCTGGGGCATAAGTCATCACAAAAGACAGTGGCAGCAAGCTGATCCACATCCCAGCCCATTCATCCCAGACAATATGTGGGTCGTCATGTACTTGCATCAATACAGAGGTTCTATCGCAGATCCAAATCCCTACTATACTCGCCACTAGGGTAATAACAAAAAAGGGAATAAAGCCCAACTGTAATAAAGGCAGTCCTATTACTAAGCCACCCAAGGTTCCCCAAGTACCGGGCGCCCGTTTGGGTAAACCACTGCCCAAGCCAATCCCTAACCAGTACACTATCTTATCAAGCATACTGGCGCCTACAGGCAAGGGAGGACAGGCGTTGGCTTTACTAATGTCTGGCTTGTGGTTCATATTAGAGTCTAGTGACATAATCGCTCCCTCGTAGTCTTTGAGCTATGTATTACTTAAGTATTGGGCTAGCTACTAAAATGCTGATAGCCCTTTAAGTTAGGAAAACTGTCGAAAGGATAAGGGGTTTGTTCAGTGACCGCAGCCCCTTGATAGCTCAGCTTGATAGCGGATGAACCAAAGTTATTGGCATCTATTTGTGCTTGCTCCAACCCAACTACTTCACCGATACAAGTCACCTGGGTAGACACAGAAGACAATAAGCTTTGCGGCAGCTGTACTGATGATGGAAGGGTAAATATCAACTCGTAATCATCTCCTCCCGTCAGCTGACAACGCAATCTTTGCGCCAAATCTACTTGCTGTAACGGCTTACTTGTCGGTAGATTATCTAACTGTAGACTCATGGCTACTTGGCTTTGCTGACATAAGTGGCCCAGGTCTTGGACTAACCCATCAGAGACATCCATCATTGATGTCGCTAAGCCCATGCTGGCTAGCTTTTGACCTAGGCCAATACGGGGAGTGGGCATATGAAGCCGATGCGCCAACTGTTGTCCGACCTCTGTTTCAGGATGATTTAGAGCATAACTGGCATCACCCACCGTACCGGAGACATAGACCTTATCACCGACTTTAGCCCCACTGCGATAAATGGGTTGAATGGCTGCAGGCAATATTCCATTTGCAGTGATACTAATGACCAACTTCTCATGACGGGTTGTATCTCCGCCAATCAGCCTTACTCCAAATTGCTTGCAGGCATGAAATAGCCCTTTGGCAAACTCGCCCAACCAAGTCTCATTGGCTAATCGCTCAGGTAAGGCCAAAGCCAATAAAATACTGTGCGGTTTGGCGCCCATGGCCGCAATATCAGAGATATTAACCGCGACCGCTTTATAACCAATAGCGAAGGCCAAATCAGAAACTTGTTGCCAATCTTCACTAAAGTGCCGACCTTGTATTAAAGTGTCGACACAAGTGACCCACTGACTGGGTGAAGTAATGGCGACCACTGCCGCATCATCCCCTAAATCTTTGACGATAGAGGTATGCTCAATATCAGAGGATTGAGCATTGAAGGCATCTTGGGCTTTAAAGTAACGGTAGATAAGCTCAAATTCAGTCATCATTCTTCTTCCTAAAGTTTGATAGGCTCACTGTCATTGTAGCCACTTATAGTACTGTGCTAAGACTACTTAAATAAAAGGCTATCTATCGAATTCAATAGATAGCCTTGCCTTTATATAAGGGATAAGCCTCAACTTCTATTTAGCTATTTTTTTGATTTAAGCCCAATGCGTGGTTTTGGTTGACGAGGCTGTTGCTCTACTTCTGTCGCTTGTGGCTCTTCAGCCAAATCACTTTCTACTTGCTTAGCATCATCAGAATCAAAGGCATTGTCTTCTGCTTTTTCAACGCTTTTTTGAGCAGCTTTGGCTTGCTGTTTTTTCTGCTTATAGCCGGTTCCTGTATCAGCTTCTACTTCAACAGTGCGCAGCTCGGCAGCCAATTTATCCATGACCGCATTAATAAGCTTATGGGCATCTGTTGCGCCAAAATGAGTGTTAAGCTTCATCGCTTCATCAAGCACAACTTTATAAGGAATGTGCAGGCTATGTTTTAATTCATAAGCACCGATAAGTAGCACAGCGTGTTCAACCATATCAATCTGATCAATCGGGCGATCTAAATGCTGTAAAATCAAAGCTTCTAGCTCCTCAATTTGCTCAGGAATGTCACGCATCATGCTGTGATAATAACCCAGATGTACTGTGTGCATAGCATTGCTGGCACGAGTACGCGCTGCAATATCATGCGGAGGGTTAGCTTTCCACTCACCCTTCCCTGTTTGCTCAAAGCGATGATCCGTCATCAACCACTCATACAGGCCTTGTAAAGCAAAACGACGTGCCTTACGGACTGCAGCGTGGCTGGTCTTGTAACTAGATTCATTGATATCGAACTGATTGTTGTCTTCAGTATGTGCCGGATTTTGATTGCTCATGTATATAAATACCTATCATCAAAGAGCGAGCTTTGACATTACTATGGGTTATTAACTAAAAATACTTTAGGGATAAAACCACCGCAGTCATAACTGCGGCAGTGACTAACAGGATAAAACTTTAATTAAATAAAAAAACTGATTTAGTCTTCTTCGTCATACTCAACATCAAGTTGCGACAGTACAGCGATCATCTCAAGTGCTACCATAGCAGCTTCAGCACCTTTGTTGCCCGCTTTAGTGCCTGAGCGTTCAATGGCTTGCTCAATAGTGTCTGTGGTTAAGATACCGTTAATGACTGGAATATTGTAATCCATAGAAACGCTAGCAAGACCACTGGCCGAGCTGTTTGCCACCACATCAAAGTGAGGCGTGCTACCACGGATAACCGCACCCAATGCCACAACTGCATCAAAGCGATCTGATTCTGCTGCACGCTGGGCGGTCAATGGCAACTCAAATGCACCAGGAACGCGAATCACACTGATGTTGCTGCCTGATACGCCATGACGTAATAAAGCATCAATGGCGCCATCTACTAATGACTCAACGACGAACGCATTAAAACGACCCACTACGATACCGATACGAGCGTCTTTATTTTGATATAAATTGCCTTCAATATGAGTAATGGCTTCACGTTGTTTTTGTAAATCTTGCATAACGACATCCTAATGTGAATGATGAAATAAAATTACAGCTATGATAACATTTTTTAAAGGCGGTTTTAGTAGCAATCGTTGTTAATAATCACCTTAATAGCGACAAAAATGTAACTGCCTTAAACCAGCCATTCACGTCCTATCTTTTGCCTTTATAAAAGTCGTTATAGACGCATCTCAATACCCTGATCGGCCATAAACTGTTTGGCCTCACCGATGGTATATTCTCCAAAGTGGAAAATACTGGCAGCCAAAACTGCATCTGCGCCACCTTTAAGCACACCATCTGCCAAATGCTGCAAATTACCAACGCCACCAGAGGCAATCACTGGAACATTCACTGTGCTGGTAATCGCTTTCATCAACTCTAAGTCATAGCCCTTTTTGGTGCCATCGCCATCCATCGAAGTGACCAACAACTCGCCCGCTCCCAGATCGGCCATCTTAGCTGCCCAAGCCACAGCATCAATACCTGTAGGCTTACGGCCACCATGGGTGAATATTTCCCATCTTGGTTCGCCATCCATATCTTCCACACGCTTGGCATCAATGGCTACCACAATACACTGACTGCCAAATTTAGCAGCAGCTTCCCCAACAAACTCTGGTGTAAAGACGGCAGCTGAGTTAATCGCTACCTTATCAGCGCCAGCATTCAGTAGGTTGCGAATGTCTTCAATTTTACGGACACCACCACCCACAGTTAAAGGCACAAATACCGTTTCAGCAATGCGCTCTACCATGTCATAGGTAGTATCACGCCCGTGATGGGTAGCAGTAATGTCTAAAAAGGTAATTTCATCGGCACCTTGTTCGTTATAACGACGTGCCACTTCTACTGGATCTCCAGCATCTTTAATATCCACAAACTGTACGCCTTTAACCACACGGCCATTGTCTACGTCCAAACATGGAATAATTCTTTTTGCCAACATTGCCTTCATCCTGTTTCTGAAATTTTGAAGAAATACTGCTTTGAGTGAGTGCTGTCTTTGTGCCTAAGCTGTTTTTTTAATCTAATAAATAAGCATTATGCCTAGTATCCACCTAGACGACTAGTCTGACTTTAATTTTAGCAAAAAACCAGCCAAAAATAGGCCTGCTGTCTTTTGATAATAATAATTGAAAGACTATTATTATTTTTTAATTAATAAATATTAACCCTAGCACATGGTTTACTCCCGCTATTTGAGCTAATCTATAAAGCTACCATTGGCCTAACTTAGTCTGCCTGTGTAACCCTATGAAGAATCGTTATCTTAACAACATGGTGCCTACTTTTGTTCTTCGGCACCTCAAAAAAACAAAGTACCTAGGGCTTGCGCTATTACTGGTAGCTCTAGTCTACTCTTTTATCATGAGCTCAGCTTGGATGGTGCTGTGCTATGGGCTGGCTTTGTTTTTATTTGGCATGCAGTGTATCGAAGAAGGATTGCACAATACCGCTGGCGGTACCTTAGAGCGGGTCATGGCGAAGAGTACAGAGACGCCAGCCAAAGGCTTCTTATTTGGTATTTTCTCCACCTTTGTTTTGCAGTCAACGACCCTAGTTTCGTTACTGACCATCGCTTTCTTAAGTACAGGTATGATTACCTTGTCTGGGGGCCTAGCGGTTATTTTAGGGACCAACTTAGGGGCAACCAGTGGCGCTTGGTTACTGGCTTTGGCCGGTCAAAGTGTTAGCTTAAGTCCTGCAGCCATACCAATGTTGGTGGTGGGTGTACTTATTGGCTTCTTAGACAAGCGGCTCAAATTCTTCGGACAAGCTTTGATTGGTATTGCCTTAATCTTTTTGGGTATTGATTCCATTAAGGATGGCTTTGGGGCCTTTGCCAATATTGAGTTAAATAGTATTGAAGCCAGTGGTATCAGCCAAGTTCTAGTATTTACTTTAATCGGCTTTTTGCTCACCTGTGTTTTACAGTCCTCGCACGCCACCTTAATCCTAATTTTAGCAGCCCTAGCCGCAGGTCAAGTTACCCTAACGCAAGGCTTTGCCATCGCTTTAGGCTCTAACTTAGGCAGTAGCTTTACCACTGCTTTGGTGGGCATGCTCAGTAGCGATCGTAATGGCCAAAGACTGGCTCTAGCACATCTGATTTACAACTGGATGACTGCTCTACTGGCTTTAATCTTATGGATGCCGTTAACTTTTACTGTGGCTTGGATTTCAAATCTAGCAGGTATGAGCTCGCCGTTATTACAACTGGCTTTATTTCACACTTTATTTAACGTGTTGGGCGTGTCGGTATTTTGGGGCATCCAGCAGCAGTTTATTGAAAAGTTAAAATTCTTTTTACCCGATAAAAGACCAAAAAAACAGTTGCCTGACGACTCTGAAGCGGTACTGCCGCGCCACCTACACAGCAATATGTTGAAGGCCACAGACACCGCCATTCATGCCGTTATCCAAGAAGTTCAGCAACTAACCACGTTAGCTTTGGAAGTGGTCTGTCACGCCATCTATGTGCCCAATGCTGAATTATATCGCCCCAAAGGTCGACTGCCCGATCCTATACCACCACTAAAGATGGATGTGCAAACTATCTATGAATGGCAAATTAAGCCGCTGTATAGCGAAATCTTAAACTTCACCAGTAAAATAGATGTCAATCATAATGGTAAGCTGCAAAAGAAGCTGACTGAAGCTCATATCGCCGCCTTCCATGTGGTAGAAATAGTTAAGCAAAGCAAACACTTACAAAAAAACATGCACCAATTTTTAAGCCATCCCGAAACGGAAATTTACCGAGACTATATGGCTTTACGCCAAAGTCTGTTTGAGATGCTGCTTGGCTTTAATACGGTCCGCTTTATGTCTAAACCGAGTAGTGAGTTGGGTCCAGAGGCTTATGCTAAGTTCACTGAAGAAAAACAGCTTGCTCTAACTACCTTCATTGAAAATATTGAAGAGGCTCACCTACCTCACGCTCAAGTGCTGGATAAACTAAGAGACAATGAAATCGATAAAATGCAAGCCTCTTCGTTAATCAATGATATGAACTATGTGCGCCGTATTAAAACAGGTCTATCAGAGATATTAATCAATTTAGAGAACACCCAATCTAAACCTTAATAGAGCAAAAAATAGAGCAAAATTAGAGGTCGCAGAGCGTTTTAGTTTGAACGTAAGCTAACTTTAGTTTATTTTAAATCATCAAAATTTTTCCTAAAGTTACCGGTAAAGCTCATAGCCGGTACTTGCCGACTTTTAAGTATAATGAGAGTATAGTTAAAACCCCCAGCAACCCCTTATTTAATTTGACCTATTTAGTTTAGCCTATCGAGTTTAATAAGTTATTTAGTCTATCAAGCTATTTATTCTTTAACCTTAACTACTAAGAGAGCCTCATGTCTGTTTATACTCACCTTTCAGATGACCAGTTCACCGATTTTTGTCAAATGTTTGGCGTTTCTTTTGCCAAGGCCATTCCCATCACCCAAGGCATTAAAAACTCTAACTGGTTTATCCAGACCACAGAGGATTCAGCAGACAGCCCCTCTTATGTATTTACCTTATTTGAAGAGCGTCCTCCCGAAGATATTGCCAAAATGGCCACCATTTTGAACCGTCTAAAAGACACTTTACCGGTTGCCGCTCCTCTGGCCAAAGTAGCGCCTGATGCTGATGGCTCCTCGCCTTATATGGCGCTTTATGAAGGCAAGGCCATTACTTTAGTGCCCTGCTTATCTGGAGGACACCCAAAGCACACCACAGCTGATATGTGTTATAGCATGGGTGAGGCATTGGCCACGTTACACAATGTGCTACAAAGCTTAACGCCCGCCGAAGATTACGGCGTACCTTTGTATCCTTGGGACCAAGTTCGTGATCGTGAAATTCAGTTTATGCCCGCCGATGAGGCCAAGCTGATGACGGATATTTGGCAAGGTTATGAGAGCCTACCTTTGGACTCTTTGCCAAAAGGACTGTGTCACTTAGATATGTTCGCTGATAATACCTTATGGGATTTAACTGACGGCCATGAGAAATTAACTGGCCTTTTAGATTTCACAGAAGTCAGTGTGGAACATTATGTGATGGACATTGCGATTACTATCAATGACTTTTGTACCACTTGGGGTGAGGCAAATGACAGCGAGACCGTCAACTTTAACACCGAAAAGAAGCAAGCTTTCATTAAAGGCTATCAAAGCAAACGTCCTTTGAGCACAGCTGAGCAGCAAGCCCTTCCCGTAATGTTGGCCATGGCTGCTGTGACCTTCTGGCTGCTGCGACTTAATGTTATCTACTACAACCGTGAGCAAGGACGTACCGGCGATAGCATCATGGTGAAAAACCCAGACCTGATGAAGCGTTTGGCGGCTTATCACTGGATTCAAGTTGAAAAATTACGTGATCAGCAACAAACGGTTTATGTGCTTCAATACGCCAGCACTAACTCTAAAGTTATTGGAGTCTTCACTACGGAACAGCAGGCACAGGCAGCTATTGAACAACTGAAAGACAAGCCTGGCTTTAAAGAAACGCCTAATGCATTTGAGATAACTGCTTATCCGCTAGGAGAAGTAAACTGGATGTCAGGATTTGGTGAAGCATAAACTTGTTTCACGTGAAACAGGCCTACCAAAATTGATGTCCAGTACCCTAATTAAGGCTGAAATAGCCAAACACTCAAGTAACATCTCACTAAGAGGAATAAGACCATGAGTAATCAGGTTGATGATTGGTACAAATTGGTAGGCTATGACACAAACATTCAAGCCGAGCTCCATGCCAACTTACTTAGAAACAATGACATTCAGGTGTCCTTGCAAACTTTAAGCGTGATCCCAGGTATGAATTCTGGGGCAGTGCTTTGGGTTCAGAAGCATGACTTAGATAAGGCAAAACAAATTTTAGACAATATTGATGTGAGCCAACCCTCCGACTTAACTCAACAACGCGATAATGAAGATGACTAAAGGCGGTACAGTTTAAATGTGTCAATTATTAGGTATGAATGCCAATACACCAACAGATATTGGCTTTAGTTTTACGGGGTTTCACAATAGAGGCGGTAATACCGACCACCACAGCGATGGCTTTGGTATTGCCTTTTTTGAGCCCAGCGCCTGTGCTATGTCAGATCAAACCCCGGCTCAAAACTCTGGCAGAGGTCTGAGAGTGTTTCATGACGATAAGCCCAGCTTCCAATCACCGGTGGCCGAACTGGTAAAAAACTATCCGATCAAAGCTTTAAACGTGGTCGCTCATATTCGCAAAGCCACCCAAGGCACCAACTGCTTGGCCAATACCCACCCTTTCGTTCGTGAGGTTTGGGGTGAGCAATGGGTATTTGCGCATAATGGGCAAATGAATGAAGGTTTTATTAAACGCTGTCAACGTCTACAAGACAATGGCAATAGCGAATATTGTCGTCCAGTAGGCACTACAGATTCTGAAGCCGCTTTTTGCTATTTGATTAACCGCTTGAAATCCACTTATAAAAAGCGCCCTTCAGATCAAGAGCTGTTCAAGTTTCTCACCACTCAATGTCGATACTTGGCGGCCAACGGTTTATTCAACTGTTTATTGTCAAATGGCGACTGGCAGCTGGCTTATGCCAACTCACTGTTATTTTATTTGACCCGAAAAGCGCCGTTTGGTGAGGCCAAGCTTGCAGATGATGACTTATCGATTAACTTTAGCGATGTCACCACTGATAAAGACAAGGTCAGCATTATCGTGACTGTGCCTTTAACAGAAAATGAGGACTGGCAACAGCTGGCGGTCAATGAGTGCTTGGTGTTCCGTGATGGGGATATCGAATTTAGAGACACGCCAAGTATGCGTAAATACCTAACCATTGAAGAAGGTATTGCCATTGCCAGAGAGGTGGGCGCTAGCTTATAACCCTACTTACTTAGCCTGATCTTGCTTTAGCAGCTTAGATAAACGGGCCACAGCAGCGTTTAAACTTCTCTCCTGACCCACAAACACAAGGCTGTTTTTGGGTCAGCGTCATAGTGACAGTAGGGTCTAAGAAATACCAGCTCTCTCCAGTAACCTGCTTGTTTGATGAAGCTTTGCTGTCTTTAATTTTGACAAAAGTCGACAGCTCATGATGAGCAGATAGCCTTGGGCTTCCTAGTTCACCCTCATAATAATACGCCTTGAACTCTACTTGAGCATGGCGTTTGTCTACTTTTGGGTTATGCTTGATAACCTCTAACCCAGCCCACCGGGTCTGCTCTGCCCACGCCTCAATTGCCTGTGTGTCTAAAAAGGCTTGTTGAGCTGGCACCGTAGTTTTTACAATATAATCAGTCAAAACCATCACAAAAGCTGAGTACCGAGAGCGCATTAAATCTTCACTAGTATCCGCACGCTTATTGCCTTGATGTAATGGCTCACAGCAGTCACTGTAGGATAATAACTCATGATCTGAAGCAGCAGACTCCGAAACATTAGGAACCATGCGGCAAGGACAAATTTTCGATACCATAGAGACAACCTAATATAAAAATAGTAGTTATTGTATTTAGTGACAAATTAAACACTTAAAACTGCACTTAAGCAATCGCATACTGCCTAATTTTAACTAAGAGCACCTTTTATGCTACTTATATCACTTTGTGCCGCCTCGCTTGCTCTAATCTCAACTACCTGTCTGAATGATACGGGCATATCCACACCTGATTTAGCCACTGCCTCGGCTCAAGCTGCGGCCAGCCAACCCCTTGCCCCAGTAAATCAAGCCGCCTTGGATTATTTAGTAGGCGTAGGTAAAGCAGATATTACGGGGCCTGCCGCTGAATCTGGAATGTTTGGTTATGCTGCACAGCAAGTCGTAACCGGTATTAATGACCGCTTGTATTCTCGGGCTTTTATCATTGCTGAGACCAAACACTCTGAACAAAATCGCGTTGTTTATGTGTCTGCCGATATGGGCGCCATGTTTACTGCCGTCAAACTGGAAGTCATTAAGCGTCTACAAGCAGAGTTTGGCTCGCTTTATAACGATGAAAACGTGATGCTAACCGCCACCCATACTCACGTGGGTAATGGCGGCTACTCGCATCAAAAGCTGTATCAGCTTGCTAGCAAAGATGATACCTCTGCAGGTTATAGCGATCAGACCTTTGAGGCTGTGGTTGAAGGTATCGTCCGCTCTATCAAACAAGCTCATAACTGCTTGGCTCCAGGTAAATTAACTTTAGCCCAAGGCAAACTGCAAGGCGCTACCCGCAACCGCTCATTACCTGCCTATTATGCCAATTCTGATGCCAACTCATTTGACAGTAGTGTCAATGAAGTTATGACCCAGCTCCGTGTTAATGCTGCAGATGGCACGCCTTTGGGTTTAATTAATTGGTTTGCGATACATCCCACTAGCTTTAGCAACCAGTTTAGTTACTTAAGTGCCGACAATAAAGGCTATGCCCAATTAGGCCTCGAAGCCAAGCTAAAGCAAGAGTCTGGCCAAAACTTTATTGCCGCTTTTTCTAATGCAGATGAAGGTGATGTGGTGGCTGCCAGAGGCAATGCCAACTCCGTCTCAGGATATGAAGGCAGTCAAGATGAGTGGCAAAATGTGATTCGAGATGGCTCTTTGCAACTAGATAAGGCCACTGAGCTTTGGGACCAAGGACAGCCTGTGTCTGGACCTATTGATACCCGAGCTCGTTGGGTAAACCTAGCAGGCTATGAAGTAAGTGAAGAGTTTACCCAAGGTGCAGGTCCACAAAAGCTGTGTCTTCCTGCTCGCGGTTACTCCTTTGCCGCAGGCGGTGAGAATGGACCTTCTAATATACCAGGCATCTATGAGGGCATGACCAAAGACACGCTAAGCATAACTGACAAGGTCAATAAGACGGATACTTCCCTATTGGGCAGTGCTACTCGAGCCGCTTTTGGTGTGGTGGGCGCTGTTAGCCAAGATGAGTGTCAGGCCGAAAAGCCAGTGCTATTACCCACAGGTAAATTGGGCTTGGTCAATAGCCAACAGCCCGTACAGCTAATGCGTATTGGAAATTTAGGACTCATTGCCATACCGGGTGAGCCTACCACCATGGTGGGGCGCCACTTACGACAAGCGGTAAATAAAGAGCTGGCTTCTGCGGGAGTAGATACGTTAGTCATCGCCGGACTGGCTAATAATTACAGCGGCTATGTTACTACTCGAGCAGAATATGCACAGCAGCACTATGAGGGCGCTTCCACTGAATTTGGTCCTCATCAAGCCAGTGCCTATGAACAAGAATATGTACAGCTGGCTCAAGCCATGCGTGACGGCACCCAAGTGACCAGTGAAGTTTCGCCGCCAGATCGCTCTGCAAAGCGTTTTGCCCAAAGACCAGGTGTTACCTTCGATGATAAGCCAGCAAATCAAGCTTGGGGCCAAGTCTTAACTCAGCCCAAAGATCGTTATCGTCATAATGAGATATAGTCATAGCCCTTAAAAACAGTCACACAGCCAAAGAAAATAGAAGAATAACGTATCGATACAATCTATTCCCCAATCTTGACGCTTTTTCTTAACCCAAGCCCAAGTTTGCTCAATAGGGTTTAAGTCAGGACTATAAGGCGGTAACCATAGAATAGTGTGTCCTGAATCTTCAATGATTTTTTGAATA
>NZ_FUGD01000107.1 GCF_900162815.1 Psychrobacter pasteurii
GCATGATAGAGATATCAATGCTGCTAAGAACATCCTTGCGGTCGGGCTTGACCGTCTAGCTGTAGGAATCCCCTCGGTTTAGCGAGGGGAGGAGGTCAAAAATCCATCAACAACATTCAAACCACAGTCGCTTAACCCATGATTTGATATAATCAAAAGTCATTAAAGCTCTGCAAATTTAACTATAGCCAACAACCTCTTTTTCAAAAAAAAGCCATACCTCACATAAAAAAGCCAAAATTATGAATTATCAAAACAGTTACGTCACCTTAGATCCCCGCCTTTATAACCGACAGCCACCTACCGCCTTAAGTAATCCAAGAGCAGGACACTTTAATCCGCTGGTTGCTAAGCGCTTAGGCTGGGATGAAGATCCAGATTTAATAGAAAATTGGGTTGAGATATTATCGGGTAACTATGTGCCTGAAGAGTTTGATCCTTTGGCTATGGCTTATGCGGGTCATCAGTTTGGTCAATGGGCCGGACAACTTGGTGATGGTCGCGGGCTACTGATGGCTCAAGTTATTGATAAACAAGGTGAGCTTACAGACTTACATTTAAAAGGGGCTGGCTTGACACCCTACTCTAGAATGGGAGATGGCCGAGCTGTATTACGTAGCACAATTCGAGAATATTTGTGTGGTCATGCCATGTCTTGTCTGGGTATCCGTTCCTCTAGCTCTTTAGGCTTCGTTACCTCCGATACCTCAGTTAGACGGGAGACAGTAGAGCAAGGTGCGGCACTGATGCGGGTAGCAGATACCCACATTCGCTTAGGTCATGTTGAATGGATCGCAAGCTTCGCTCCTGACTTATTGCCAAGCTTTACCCAGTATATGATAGAGGCTTATTACCCTGAGCTAACCACGTCACAGACTCCGGTCGCTGACTTTATCACGGAAGTAGTGACCTGTACCGCTACCATGATTGCCGATTGGCAATTGATTGGCTTTGCTCATGGGGTTATGAATACTGACAACTTATCCATCACTGGCACTACGTTAGATTATGGCCCATTTGGCTTCTTAGAAAGATTTGACCCTGCTTGGATTAACAACCACTCAGATTATTCAGGCCGTTATGCATATCAAAATCAGCCAGCTATTGGTCATTGGAACCTAAATGTATGGATGATGCATTTTATGCAACTGTCTGGCAAAGCTTTGTTTAATGACAATAAAGAGACCCTAAGCCGCGAAGTCTTGGCTCAGTGTCTGGCCAAATACGAGACAAGCTTTATGTCGCACTATCAACAAGGCATCTGTAAAAAACTAGGTCTGCCTTGGGATAGCCTAACAGGTAATGATTCAATAACCGAAGTGGTTAACGAGACGTTGAAATTGGCTTTTGAGCTTCTAGAATTTATGGAAACCAATAAGCTGGACTATACCAATAGCTTTAGAGCCTTAATTGCGATCATTGATAGTGACAGCAATCCTTATGAAGCCGGACTATTAAAAGCAATAGATGCCGAATTAGATGCTGAGCAACAAACCATTTGGGCTCAGTGGCAACAGCGCTATCTAACTCATCTTGAATCAATAAATGCAAATAAATCTGAGGTCGTTAAATATCTCAAAGACACCAACCCAGTTTATGTATTACGCAATAGCATGGCGCAGCGTGCCATTACTAAAGCTGAGTCAGGGGACTTTAGTGAGGTAGATAGATTGTTCCAGCTACTAACCACGCCCCACAAACAACATGAAAAAGCAACCGCTGAGGATACTACTGCCCCAGATAAAGAGGCAAAACCTTTAATCATCAGCTGTTCATCATAATTATCTTGGGCTTTGCCAAATATTTTTCATGTAAAAAACTGTGATTAAAGCCTGTAATACAAGATATATACTCTGAGAATCTGTATAATCACCCTATTACTGACGCAATAGACAATTCTAAACATTGCACACGTCATTAATAACGTTAATAATATTTAGTGACTAACCCCCTAAAATTAGTATCGTAAAATGCTAATATATAGGGGTCAAATGCCACAAATTTGAGTCTCCCGTTTGCGGATTTCCTTTTTCTAAAGATAATTGGTCTTAAACATGAGCGATAACACTTCTAATTCAAACACCACTGAAATTAACGACATCAATTCGATGAATAAAGAGCAATTCGAGCAGTCCGCCCTGCATTACCACGAGCACCCTATCCCAGGTAAAATCTCAGTCACTCCTACTAAGCAAATTGCTAACCAACACGATTTAGCTCTGGCTTATTCTCCAGGTGTGGCGGTTCCTTGTTTGGAAATCCAAAGAGACCCAAAACTTGCAGCAAAATACACTGCTCGTAATAACCTAGTGGGTGTTATTACCAACGGTACAGCTGTATTGGGCCTAGGTAATATTGGTCCATTAGCTTCAAAGCCAGTAATGGAAGGTAAAGGCGTTCTATTCAAAAGATTCGCGGGTATTGATGTATTCGATATTGAAGTTGCTCAAAACGATCCTGACAAGTTCATTGAAGCGGTAGCCTCTCTTGAGCCAACCTTTGGTGGTATTAACTTAGAAGACATTAAAGCCCCAGAATGTTTCAAAATCGAGCGCGAATTACGTAAGCGCATGAACATTCCTGTGTTCCATGATGACCAACATGGTACTTCAATTATTGTTGGTGCTGCTTTAATCAACGCCCTACAACTTATTGATAAAAAAATTGAAGACATCAAAGTAGTTTGTTCTGGTGCTGGTGCTGCAGCTATTTCTTGCTTAGATTTAATTTGTGCCCTAGGCGTGCAGAAATCTAACATCTTCGTTTCAGACTCACGCGGTATCATCTCAACCAAACGTGACAACTTAGATGAAAGCAAACAGCGTTATGCTCGTGACACAGATGCCACTAGCCTTGATGATGTAATGGATGATGTGGATATGTTCCTAGGCTTATCAATGCCAGGTATCCTAACACCAGATATGATCAAGCGTATGGCTCGTGATCCAATTATCTTTGCACTAGCTAACCCTACTCCAGAAATTATGCCTGAGTTGGCTCATTCTGTTCGTGATGACGTTATCATGGCAACAGGTCGTTCAGACTATCCAAACCAGGTAAACAACGCTCTTTGTTTCCCTTATATCTTCCGTGGTGCTCTTGATGTGGGTGCAACGACAGTAAACGAAGAGATGAAGATTGCTTGTGTACACGCTATTGCAGCAATGGCGCACGTAGAAGCAACCCCTCTACAAGGTCAGAAGTACATTGATACTAGCAAGAGCTTTGGTAGAGAGTATCTAATTCCTGGTCCGCTCGAGCCAAACCTAATTATTGAAATCGCTCCTGCCGTTGCTAAAGCAGCGATGGATTCAGGCGTAGCAACCTTGCCTATCGAAGACTTTGATGCCTATCGTCAGAAGCTTTCGGCGTTCGTTTATAACTCAGCCTTCGTTATGAAGCCTTTATTCGCTCGTGCGAAAGAAGATCCAAAACGTATTGTGTACTGTGAAGGTGAAGATCCAGACGTATTACGTGCGGTACAGGTAGTGGTAGACGAAGGTCTAGCTAAACCTATCTTAGTCGGTCGCCCAAGTGTTATTGAGTCACAAATCAATGCCTTAAACCTACGTCTAAAAGCAGGTTCTAACATCGAAATCGTTAACCAAGATGACGATCCTCGTTACAAAGAGTACTGGCAGCACTACTACGAGAAGAACAAACGTAAGGGCGTAAGTGTTGAACTTGCTCGCCGTGATGTTCGCCGTAAAACCACTCTAATTGGTTCATTATTGGTAGAAAAAGGCGCTGCTGATGGTATGATTTGTGGTACCTTCAGTTACTATAACCTACACCTAAACTTTGTAGAAAGAGTGATTGGTAAGTCAGAAGGGGTTAATAACTTCTACTCAATGAACGCGGTGTTAATGCAAAACCGTAACCTATTCATTGCTGACACTTACATCCATGAAGACCCAACTGCTGAACAATTGGCTGAAATGACTATCTTGGCAGTAGATCAAATGCGCCGCTTCGGTATCACGCCTCGCGTTGCTCTACTTTCACACTCAAACTTCGGTACCTCTAACCGTGATAGTGCGGTTAAAATGCGTAAAGTATACGAACTATTGACTGAAATGAACGTAGACTTTGAGTTTGATGGTGAAATGCATGGTGATGCGGCATTAGATGACCGTATCCGTGCCCAAGACTTGCCAGCCAGTGTCTTAAATGGCCCTGCTAACCTATTGATTATGCCAACCATGGATGCGGCTAACATTGCCTTCAACCTATTGAAGACAGCGACTGGCAGTGCCACCATTGGTCCAATCTTATTGGGTGCAAGCAAACCAGTTCATATCTTAACCCCATCAGCTACTGCTCGTCGTATTGTTAACATGACCGCTTTAGCAGTAACTGAAGCTCAAGATATCGAAGCAAATAACGCTGAGTAAATAGCCAAATAACCTTTGCTTATTACTCAATAAAAAAGCCAGCGCAATGCTGGCTTTTTTTATGCTTTAAATTTTAATATAGGTCACTTGGATTCGTTAACTATATAGATGAGCCCTAAACAGTTTTGACTAAATGATTGCGTTCATCCGCAAAACACCCAACAATACAGCCAGCACCAAGACCAATAAGAAAGCGTGCAATAACGTTGAATCTAAAATAGAGACTACCTGAGCATTGGGGTCTCGCACAATATTATAGCTTTTTTGCTGCGCCTCATAGCTTTGATTCACATCATCGAACTTACGCATGATCTCTAAAAAATGTTCAAGAAACCATTCAGACCACTCTAAAGGTTTAAAAGGGATAAACTTCATTAGTTCAGGTGACTGGGCTTGTATTGTCCCTTTACACCACAAACTTTCATCTAAGCTCAAGCTACGCATACGCCAATCATCAAAGCTATAATGCTCAATAGGCTTTAATAAATTAACCCTAAGTTTTTTATGTCTTTTATCTTGAAATATTCTGTCCATTAAGGGCAGCAGTGCCTGCTTGGTACCTTCTAAGCACTGTAAAAAGTATTTTTGATTATTACAAAGCATGCCCTTAATATTATTTTTGCGGTTATAGTCTTCAGAGTGAGTACGAATATGCTCAAATAGCAAGGGGTCTGGCAAGGCTTGTTTACTAATATTACTTA
This sequence comes from Psychrobacter pasteurii, assembly GCF_900162815.1. Lineage (GTDB taxonomy): Bacteria > Pseudomonadota > Gammaproteobacteria > Pseudomonadales > Moraxellaceae > Psychrobacter > Psychrobacter pasteurii. Next base: position 5,096 of record NZ_FUGD01000107.1, read on the forward strand.
CATACACCAGTCTAATTAAGGTGGTATCATTAAACTCATTCATGGCTTTTTTCAAGTGATCATAGCTTGAAATCATCATTTACTTAAACTCCGTTATGGCTCATTACTCAAAGCATTTATTGAAAGGCTTTGCATTATAACAAACTGGTCCATTTAACGGCTGTATAATTTAGCATATATTAAAATTCACATTTTTTAAATGTTAGCTTAAAAACAAATAGGGTTTAATTTTACCCATAAAAAATCCGTATAGACAAGGTATTGAGGAAGGTTATGCAGGTATACATGGTTGGGGGCGCAGTTCGCGATAAATTGCTCAAAAGAGCTTATACTGATAAAGATTTCGTGGTAGTCGGTGCCACACCGGAGCAGATGCTACAGGCAGGCTTTATTCAGGTAGGTGACGACTTCCCAGTATTTCTGCACCCCAAAACTAAAGAAGAATATGCGCTGGCTCGTACAGAACGTAAATCTGGAAAGGGCTACAAAGGCTTTGAAGTCTATGCTTCACCTGAAGTGACTATCGAAGAAGATTTATTACGCCGCGACCTAACCATTAATGCTATGGCCATTGAAGTCAAAGGATTAATGGATGACACCCCCATCACAGGAGAGGTTGTTGACCCTTATAACGGTCAGCAAGATATCAAAGACAAGGTCTTACGCCATGTATCCGAAGCCTTTAGCGAAGACCCCCTTAGAGTATTAAGAATCGCCCGATTTTATGGCAGGTTTTATGACCCAAAACTTGAGCAGGATAAAAATGAGCATAACTTCATTGTTGCCCCAGAAACCATAGCTTTAATTGGGAAAATCAATGATAGTGATGAGCTTAAACATTTAACTGCTGAGCGAGTATGGCAAGAAACCAGTCGCGCCTTACTACAAAACTCACCTCAAGCTTATATCGACTGTCTGATGAAAGTCGGCTCCCTCCCCCATGTTATGCCTAATTTGGCTGAGGCTTTAAGCAATAATTCTACTAAAGACTTGGTATTTGGTGCTTTGCAGATAGCTGGCCAGCAGAACTTTAACTTGGCTCAACGCTGGGCTATTTTGATGTTAGCGTTTACCACAGAACCCATGGATCAACTAGAAAGCTCAGTCAATTTAGAGGGGTGTCAATCTTGGTTAGCAGAAGCCAAAGCCTTAGCCCAGTTATTGAAAGTGCCTAAAAAGATTGCCCAGTTTGCACAGGCTTATATCACGTGTTATCCGTATTTGACACACTATGCTCAGCTTACAGCAGAAGACATTGCCAAACTTATTACTATAACTAAAGCGGATAAAAGCGAGCTTGAGCTTAGTGAGTTGTTACAAGTACACAAGGTGGTTCAACTTAGCTATCAGCAGCTGCAATTTAGCAAGTATATTCAGGCCTTTAAGGCCATTACCATTAATGATGTGGATGAGGGTTTAAAAGGCAGTGCCATTGGTGAGGCCATACATCAAGCTAGAGTTGAGGCGATTGCCAAAATTAAATAAAAAACTGTCACAAATTTAGCGAGTTACGCTTGCAAAATTATATTTTTCAGGTAATATAATGCGTCTAATAAAGCTGATTAAACAGCTTGTTATCAGGGCTCATAGCTCAGTTGGTTAGAGCAGAGGACTCATAATCCTTTGGTCGCTGGTTCGAGTCCAGCTGGGCCCACCAGTTAATACATTGATATCAAAGGCTTTCAGACTACTGAGAGCCTTTTTTATTGTCTGCTATTTTTATGAGTACTCAAAAAGTACCCCAATAGTACCCGCCGTTGCTATTTTTTACTTCCACGGCAACTGCCAGTGGGGGCCATCTTTAAAGCTAGTCCAGTCCCCGCCCCACTCTACACGAATGTTTAGCTCCTTGGCTGCCTGCTTCACTGCTTTAGCAAGCGGATAGTAGTCATTCCAATCCCAAGATACAGCACCGTTCTTAATTGGTGCGATATCGACAGCATCGCCAGTCAAGTGTCGGCTATTCATTGTCTTAGATTTGCCATTTGCTACCAGCCACTTTTGACGCTGAATGTCACGCTTGCCTTCTAAAACAACAAAATCAATCGGAGTAATCTCAATCGCTCTTTTAATTAGTCGCTGAAGCTCTGGCTTAGTAGTGTGCAGTCGCTCTAAGCTTTTAGCTGATAGCTTGTAGTTACTACCGGTTGTCGGCTCCAATTTTTCTTGAGTTGCATCAACGCCCTGATGCTGCTTACAGTGATTCGCTGCCTCTACCATCGCATAAAATGCAGCCTGGCTCATATTGCCCCAAACACCGTCTACTTCACCATCGTAAAATCCATTGTGCTTTAAAGTAGCTTGCAGATTCTTAACTGTCGCTTCTTTCATTTTTTTCTCCAGACGTAAAAAAGCCCCAATCAAGGGGCCAGTTAGTTGGTAATCACTACTTGCTGATTATTGCGAGTGCTGCGTCTTTAATCTCTTTGATTACTGCTGACAAGGGCTTACCTTGCATCAATGCTACAGACTGATAAACAATACCAATCGCTAACATGCCAAAGACGGCCCATAGCAACATGATTGCTCCATGTGTCATGACGCTATATTTTTGATAGTCCATGAGCTCGATATGCGCTGCACCGCCAAAGAGCGAAACAGTTACTGCTATGGTGAACTTGATAATAACCGACATATTGACCTGTATTTTTCCGTCTTTGCCGATGTCTCCGCTCAGCATCAGACCAAAAATAGCACCAATAACGGCTGCAAAAACCTTAGGCAAGAATGCCAAAAGCTTTAGTAAAATGATATCCCAGAAGGGTGTATTATTTGGCATTGGATCTCCTAAATTTTGATAATAAAAAACCCTCAAAAGAGGGTTTCCATGTTGGTTGCACAAAAAAGCCAGACACGAAGTCTGGCTAATTCGTAAAAGACATTTAGAAGCGGTATTGCCCCTGCTAATTTTTAACGATAAAAGATTTCTATTGCATGTATAACCTAATCGTAACCCCCCCACATCGTACAGTTTTGATAATACCCAGTTGTTCGTCCGCCCAAAACCCGACTAGAAGGGTTATCAATTGACGTTGCTGTACCAGAAATATTAGTATTAGTCACTATGTTTTGGGCAACTGCCCCATCAACTAACTTCCCAACAATACTTGCTGTATGTGACGCTTGCGTGTCAGCAGGAGGTAAAGAAGGGTCTCCCCAATCTTTGTTATCCTTAGGAATTGTAAGAATACTGTTTATACGTTTGTAGTAACCTTCCGAGTGGATGTTTTTAGCCACCGCCAGGTAGCCATTAGCAGCACAGTAATCTAAACCTCGTCTTAATGTGATGCCACTAAAACTTACACGATCAACTAAATCAGACTCAGTAAAGTTTTTAAGCAATTGGGATTTATCAACAATAGCGCGTAAACCATCAATATCAATATTTCCTTTATGAAAACTATTGAGTGAAAATGATGAGTATGCACCAGACGTGTTTGTTGTTTCAAATACATTTACTAATGTTAAATTCCGTATCTTCACATCCCCTTGTGGTGGCTTATTTCCTGGAGATATACTAAATGGACGTTTAGAGTTTTTAAAAGTTACATTATTAATTTCTAATCTACGCCCATTTGCACTGAATCCACAATAACTAAATTCGGTATTATTGAGGAACAAGCCACCCTCTTCTGCGAAGTCAGATATTAAATCGTGTGCATTTGAGTGGTAGCAGTACGTCTCTTTTTCCTCTTTATTCCCTATTATCTTACAACTATTAAAAGTCCAGTGACCTATAGATGACATAATTAACGCCCACGGATATCCCTTTTTATTCGCATTAACGGCGTGTTTATGACTCGCATCAATCGTACAATCGGTGAATACTGCTTGCCCCCAAGTACCTCCTAGTATGCCGTTTATAGCTTTAGCAAATAAACAATTAGTGAATGAGACATTTAAAACGTGATACTGGGCATATCCAGTTGTAGGTTCAATATCTAAGCAAACCCTTGGGTTAATTCCATCATGTACGTAACCACCGCCTGTAATATCACAGTTAACAAAACTGACATTATTTCCTGCCGCTAATGTAAGAGTGTTTCTAAACGCATCTGTAAGATTGCAGTTGACAAACTTACAACTCAAAGGGTAGTCACCAGCATCGTTTGTCAACTCAAACGGTCTACGATATCGCAAGCATAAACAGTCAATAACAGCATTCACAGAGTCAACGTTAAGCATTCGCAATTGCGGTAAGCCGCATACATGAAAATTGTAACTTCGCCACTCTTGTGTAGGTTTTGTTCTGGCGTGCCCATTCCCATCAACCTTTAAGTTCATGAATGTTATTTCACTAACAAACTCTGGTTGGATATGGAATATACCGTAACCATTTTTGTCAGTCGGAGAATTATCACAATTCTTGATTAGCGAGCTAGAACCTGCTCCATAGATTACACATGGAAAGTCAATACGTTCAAAATACCCGTAAGTTCTGTACGTCCCTTCTGGAAAATAGATAGAACCACCTCCTGCATTTCTCACGTAAATAATAGCTTTGTTTATGGCTAAACCGTCTGCTGTCTGCTGGGTTATCTTTGAAGGCTGACTTACATAATCAGAGTTGTAATTAGTATCGTATAACTCCTGTTTATCATCTCCTATTGCTCCAAACATAGTTACATCGAGCAACTGGTAACTCCTTACCCACCCATTTATAACAGTTCCACCATTATTAACACTAGATTTTGAGCTATCATAAGTAAAATAACCCCCGCCCTTTCCAAGACCTGCATGGTATGACTTAACATAAACCCGTAGTCCGTTTTTAGGATTTTTAATAGTGGATAAGTCAGCGATTGACTCTAAGCCTTTATTTATAGTTCGCTGTGACAAAGAGCTGTCAACAACAACAAATGTATCAGCTAAAACGCCACCCTCGACTGCTGTGCTGTTGATGGCATCGTTGGTTATATTTGTAGCAATCTGTCTAGCTATATCAGCCGAGCCAATAATAGCTGTATTAATCTGCTCAATAACATCATCATTCCAGCTATTGCGCATCATCGCGCCTTTGTAGAACACTTTGCGGCCATAACTATCAAGGACCTTTACACTGTAAATCAACTCTTTAGCATGAGGCTCTACCATATCGCCTTTGTCGTAAAGATAACCGCCTTTGGTGTGAACTGGCTGTGCTAGCGGCTTGGTCAGCGCATCATCACTAAATAAATTAATAGGATAAAACTCGGGGTCTTTATCTTGCTCTCCAAAGTAAACAACGCCCTTATCAAGCGGGCGACCTGTACTATCGCCCATGTATAAATGCGGGGTAACGCTTAAAGGGGTGCGTAATGCCATGTTAATCTCCAAAATTTAGGCAAAAAAATACCCGCGCATGGCGGGATTGTGGGCATTAAAAAACCGCCTCGATGGGCGGTGTTTGTTGATGTGGTTGAGGTTCAGATATTACTGGTTATTCACTATCATGTTCCAAAATATCGGATTCAGGAGTTGGAACCACGTAAGGGTTATCGATAATAACTTCGGGCGCTGGTGTTGGTCTTGCGCTTGAGTAATCAGGACGCGGCGTGGCGCCTAGCGCATCTATGCTCAATCGCAGGTTTTCATCTCTTTTATCCATATCTTTAAGTCTTTTGTCCCTCATAGCTTTGGTTATTCTAGGTATATCAGAATCGGTATCCAAGCCAAACTCCCTCCCTACTACATAAACAGGATTTGGTGAGCCGCTAATATCATAACCTGTAATCATATAGTTGAGAGTCCCTTTGAAATTCTCATTTGCAAGCAACTCTTTCATAATAGATTTGTCAGAAAGCCCTTTATCCTTTAGCTCTTGGATTACTTTCTCAACTTGGGACCTAGATATAACTTTTGGTTTTGTTAGATAGTGTTTTTTTCTTAAGTTGTACTCCTCAGGAGTTAGCTTCCCTAGTTTTTTATCGCAATCCAGCTCTTTCAATGTGATCCTTAGTCGCTCCTCATCGCTTAAATTATTCCAAGGAGTGATATCTTCTCTCAACTTGTTAGCGCGATCTACAACAGTATAACCTGCATCAAAATAGAAGTCGTTAACATCAATCTGCTTTAACTTGATGTAACTTGGAATGCATTTCTCTAAGTGCTCAAGGTGATCATCAATATAAATATCGTCGTTTCGATAAATCAAATCAACAAAGTCACTCGCAGCTGTATTTATGAGCGTTGAATTGGATTCTAAGAAAACTTTTTCGGCTTTTCTTCTTTTCTCCTGATTGTAATAATTGACAGCACTAGCAAAAGTTATTATCAGGATGACCAGTAACAATAAAACCCAAAAAACCTTGTAAATATACCAAATTGCAGGTGCTTTAATCTTTAGGTATTGACCAAACCGCCAAAGGCTTTTTGCCAAATAGCCCAGCAGCACTAAAGCTAGGATGCCGGCAACAACTCCGATGATTAATAGTAAATACTCCATACTTCGACCTTTAAAAAGTGGATAGCACTAGTTATTTTTCTAACGCTATCATATTCCCGATGTTTATCTCATTACAGAATATTTACTATAATACCCATTAAAGCAATATAACCAAAACTACAGGATACAGCAATTAGAAAGACTGTAGCGACTTGCTATCCTGCTCGCTTACTCTGGTGCCTGCTACACGTTCGGCAGTGTCACGACCCTTTTTCGAGCCTGACGACGATGCGAGTTTAGTAGCAATTTTCATGATGTTGTCAAACGCTGCCTTTTGCGTAGGTGGCAACTCGCTGGCTGCTAACAATAGGTTTTTTCCTGCGCGAGTGGTTAGTAGGGTCTTAGCAAGGAATGCGATACCTGCACCCGTTGCAGCGGTTGTTGGACTAGCAATAGCGGTCGCTGCAATACCAATATCAGTCGCTCGCACACCAGTGGGCGGATTCATTTTAAACGAACCTGCGCGTTCAACGTGACGCATAAGCTTCACAAAACCATCCATTTCTTTTTTGGCTTCACCGGTAAATATTTTACTGTAAGGCTCTGATAGCCTTTCAAATTCACCGGCAAACTTAGCAGGACTAAAGGATTCGCTTGTTTCATGCCACGCCTTATCCATCGCCTTCTCTGCCATGCGTAAGCGCAATGCATCACGACCTTTTGGATCTAAGCTACCTACTAATATTTGCGCATTATCGCCTTTACCAGCCTTTGAGAATTTATCGTATATTTCATCAGGTTTGTTTGTCTTAATGGCTGATTCAATAGACTTGTCTGTATTGGCGATGGCTTTAGCGTAGAACTTGTCCGCCTTATTGTACGCCTCTTTAACCTTCCCTCCTGATGTGGCGGCGAAATTATCAAGGTCTTTAGTAACCGCTTGTCTTGCATTGCTAAACACGCTTGACGCGAAGTTATCCGCTTTACCTGTTGGGTTGCCATACTCGTCGGCTAGATTGCCAAGTTTAGATCGTAACTCACGAATATTCTTGAATGTCAGCGGCCTTGCTACATCATCAAGGTTTTCAAGCATTTCGGACACCTCCCTAACCACTACCTTGTTAGGTGATATTGAAGAATTTTGCTCGTCAAGCACCTTTGTTAAAGCGGCTCTTGTGTTTGATACATCGACAATATCATTACCTGTTTTTTCAACTTCCTTGGCCACGTTGCTATATAGGTTTTTTGCTATCTGCTTTTTACGCCATTTCGTAACCTCTAGGCTCGCTTGAATAACTTTGTCACTATCATCGCCTGCATTGTTGATAACGCCTAAAACGCGCTTAGCGTTAGGGTCGCCCGCATTGGCTGCCTTCTCAATCTTAGCGACGGCTTTAAAGTCAGTAGCATTCATTGTGTCTTTTAATTTCTTAACAACCTTTTTAGATGCTTTTTCGGTTGCTTTTGCCTGACCTTCCATAAATTTGCTGTTACCGACTACGGGCAAGCGATTTAGATGGGATTCAGTATTCTGAAGAACACCTTTTCCTACTAGATCCCCTGGCGATGTCGGTACGTTATACTTTTTACCCAAATTATCGACTTCTTGGTATTTAGGTTTAAGTTTACCAGTTTTGACGTTTGCAGCTTTACCGGCGACCTTTGATAGACCTGCACCGACCACTTCGCCACCTAGTTGCCCTACACCCGCACCCAATGCGCCCAAACCCATTTTATATAGGCGTTCTTCGTTGTTGTCCGCTCTACCTAAAGCCGCAACACCTGCGCCTCTTACCCCTTGTTCTACTGCTCTTGCAGTTCTTGTGGCACCCCCTGCACCAACCATATAAAGCGGCAATGTCGCAGCTATTTCTGTGCCTCCTTTTACCCAGTCGCCACCAGTGCGATTAGCAGCAAGACGAGACCTATCTGCTCGCGCGTTAAGCTCATCGTTGGCCGCATTGGTTCTTGCTAACGCATTCGTATCAATATTGGTGCCAAAGACTTTATTGATACCTTTGCCAAGCCCGTCTGCTACCATATCGTTGAGCTGAAACAAGCCCACGGTCGAGTTAGCAAGACCGGCTTTGGCACTAGCTGCATAAGACTTAGCTTTGTCGAGAACGGTTGCGTTTTTATTGGCTGAGCCTTGCTGCGAGTTGCCTTTCACTTGTGTAATATCTAAGCCGAAAAACCTGGCAGCTTCTTCTCTGGCGTCAGGTGACTCGTTATCTTCATAACGACTAATCAAGGTGCGTACATTATTACCTAGACCGTCTTTGCGTCTTACAAACTCGTCAAAAATTTGCTTGTCAGTCATGCCGGTGGCACGCTTAGCCTTGATTACTCTAACGACTTTTTCTTTTGGTATCTTTGCCATAGTATCACCTGTTAGGTTTGCCACTCTTGCGGTTCAAGCTCTGGCATTGCTGTTTGTTGTACTGTCTGTAATTGCTCGGGAGGCATAAATTCAGGCGGTTTAAACGCCGGCGCTTTAAACTCTTGCTCTAGCGGCTCGCTATTCCATTCAGGCGGTTTAAATCCTGTTGGCTGTATATCGCTAGGCGGATTAATATCACCGCCTGTCTGCCACTTGGGAGGATTAAACGATGGTGCAACTGGTGCGCCTTTAAGTGCTTCCGGTGATTGCCATGATGGGGCTGTAAAAGTAGGTTTAGCAACTTTTAATTCCGATGCAGGTCTAAAAGATGGTGCTTGAAATGTTGGCTGCTGCGCTTGAGCCTGATAGTTAGTTTTACCGCCTAACATACCGGCAAGCGTGTTTAAATGACCCCTGCGCCTATTATCGTGTTTTCTCCAGTCAAACGCTGTACGACCACCGCCCTTCGCTTTAATAGTGTCTTGACCATAAGCCCATACGATGTAATGCTTGCCAAGCTCTCTAGCGTAAACATCTGGATTTGCATTTGGGTTGTTCCAAAAGTTTTTAAGCTTACCTGCATAACGAGGGCTCTTCATTTCTCTAACGCTAAATGCCGCCTGTGCGTTGAGATTGGCTTGATTTTGAGCCATGACGCCATTTTTCATGACGCCATTTTTAACCAAGTAATCCTCAAGCATTTTGTCACGCCCTTGATTCCATGACAGCATACCAAGATTGCGAATTGGCTTGCCGCCTTTAGTTGCAGCAGGGTCGGTATGATTGCCAAACAATGTGCCAGCACTAAAGCTGTTCTCGCGCCCTACCTCAGCCGTCACCGCTAACGCCTGATTATGTGACAACCCTGCGTTGCGATAAGCCTTGTAAACCGCCACATTAAGCGGCGTACCGTCCGGTAACTTACTACCTTTATATGCTGCCATAGATCACCACCTAAAATAAATCATTGGTTTTTACAGGTTTATTTTTCTTAGCTGCTTCACCTTTTGGACCCGCATTAGACAGCATAGTGTTAGTCACCTGCCTACGGTTAGCAGCTTTCTGCTTAATAACCGCCTCGCTGTCGCCGATTTGCGGGAAGTATTGTTTATCAGCGCTTTCAAATTCATCTTTACCAATAGCTGCACCCGATTCTTTACGTAGTACGGCATTAATGAAGTTGCGCTTAGCTTGCTCATACTTCTTGAAGTCCTCTGAGCCGGCTTTAGGGATTACTCTTGCCAATAGGTTACCGCCTTTAATATCCCAAGTGTCGTTTTTTGCCTCTAAGTTTTCTAGTATCTTATTGGCTGTCTGCATACGCTTGCCGTACATTAGTGCGTTTGCCTGCGATTCATTTAGCGGCTTATCAGCAACACTTGGTTTGGATATCATCGGCTTACCGTTGGTGTCTAAGACGGGCTTCCACTGCCCTTGTTTGTTAAAAAGCAGAACTCGACCATCAGGCATAACCTTTTGCGTAAATTCATTGCTGCTTAACTGAGCTTTTTGTTCTGCCAAATATGCTTGCAGCTCCCTTGATTGTCTTGCGGTTTCAGCTTGCATGTCTACACCGTATCGTGCGGTCTCCGCCTGAATTCCGGCCCTGTTTGTGGCTGAATCTTGCGAGTAGGTATTACGATCAGTTTCGGCATTTTCTTTGTAGATAGTTTCGGGGTTGATGCCTTTGGTCATTGTTCCAAGTGTGCTAACTCCGCCTGTCTGTGGGTCGAACGTATTAACAGTGATACCGTCGCCTACATCAATGTATTTAACATCAGGCAATAACTTATCAATAATATCAGGATTGCCGCGCGCCAACCGTCTAAGCGTTGCCACTGCTTCCTCGCCGTCACCTGATACAGATTCAAGCAAGCTATTATATTTCTCTGGTGTAATTAACCCTGAATCATAAGCCGTGTCTATCATTTCCATAAATGTGTTGGGGTCGTCTGTCAGTGCAGCGGTAGAGATTAGCTTATTAACGCCACCTGCTGCATTAACACGATCAACCATCGTTTTGGCTTGCGTTGCTGCTCTATCGACTGGCGCGGCGTCTTCTGCAATATCAGCATCAACAAAAGATTTATAGCCGGACACCGCTTTATCACCCGCTAACACTGCATAATTCATCTGCATTGCTCTCTTTGCACCTTGCGGGTCCCGAGCCATCCATGCTGCCATTTGCGAGTATTCTTCTGCTTTTTCTTCATTGCCTGCGTCACGATAAGCGTTTGCTTTATCGCGCATATTTTGGACAGCAATATCAGGACGGTCGCTGCTCAATGCCGATATAGACGTACTCATATCATAGAGCAGGGCTTGTTGTTCTTTTTGCTCAAGCGCATCGTAGTAGTCTTTTGCGCCTTTAGTGTATTCAGGAAATTGCGCTACTATTCTAGCGATAGCGCTTTTATCATTCCAATCAATCGTTTCAAGCGCCTGTTGCGCTGCAATCTTACGCGCCTGTTCTGCTTGTTGGGATTTGAGTAGGTCGCTATTTTGGCGTAGCGTTTGACCTTGACTGTAAGCACCTAAGATATTATCAAAAGGGCTTGCCATGCCTTGTAAGTAACTTTGTGCTAGTTGCATTAGAAGAACCCCTTAAATCCTGCTAGTCCAAAACCAGTGTTCAGTACGCCGCCTAGCAATCCACTATTAACCTGACCTTTAGCTAACTGATACCCTGCTTGAGCCTGACCAATATCTTGATAGCCTTGCGCAATGTTATTACCAAACTGTAAGGCATTACCACCAAGACCTGCTGCTGCGCTTTGACCATTACTAGCCACGCCTGATAGGTTTTGTAATTGCTGATTGACGTTATTAAATAACATATTCGAGCGATTATCTGCCAAGGCTTCCTGGAAGTTTCCGCCGCGCAATCCACCAGTCGCTGCTGCGTTTTGTAATAGCGCGTTTTCTGCTTGCTGATATTGCGATTTAAAGAATGGGCTGTTTTCAATGTTTCTGATAGCGACTTGTTGCTTATCAAAGCCGTTTAATCCTAGTAAGTCTTGCTGACCGCTCAGCCCTTGCCGCCCTGCTTGGACATAAGGGTTCATGAGCTGTTGCATAATATCAAACTGGCGGCGCTGTTCCTCCATGCCTTGCTGTGTTGCTTGCTGCTGCGCTTTACTGGCGTTCTTTGCGGCTGTTTTACCCGTTATACTGTCAAAACCTTTTTTAATAAATCCCATGTCACACCTCGCAATAAAATAGCCGTTCTAGTGGCTTAAATTTGTTTTTGATTAAAAAGCTATCAATCGGTGAAGTATCACGGCTTGACGCATACCAAAAATTTACGCCAATCTCTTTTAAATGCGAGCGTATGTCATCGATAAACTCTGAGCTATTACCGCGATATTCAGGCTTAACCCATAACACATCTGTTTGAGCATCAAGCAAGGCTTCGTTACGCATAGATGTAGAAACGAATATCAAGGCCACTCCTTTGATAACATCGCCATCAAACCATAGCATTGGCTTTAATACCCCTGCCTCATCAATGTTGATGTAATATTGAATCGGTATCTCAACCGGCTGCGGCTCAAGATGCAGCATATCAAGCATCATTGCTGTAATTTCCGTCTGATATTCTGCGAATTTAACCTGCCTGACTGCCATGGCAATTACTCCGTAATTTCAACAACTGTGATCAGTACGTTGGCACCCTCACCTGTCATGGTTAATGGCTCGTCTTTGACCAATTGCTGATTAAATAGCGAGCTGATAACCTCGGTTGCACCTGCTGTAATGGTTTTCTTGATCATTGATTTACCGCTAACTTCAATCGTTAAATCGATAGGCTCAGCGGTCGGATTATGAATGGTTAAGGCTCGAATCTGTGCGTCAGTCTTTGGTAGATAGACGGTATTGCTTTCGGCTGCCAAAGTGATATTTGCAGCCTGTTTGTTAATTAGTTTCATATATCACCTAAATTGGCATGAGTTGAATAGGGCAGTCTTGATAGTTGCCGACTGGTTGCAGTTGATTATTTTGCTCGATTGATACATTGACCGCGTTTAATGCGTCTGATTGCTCTTGTGGTACGCTCACAGCGTTTAATTGTGGTGCAAGGTCGCTTACTAGCTGTTGAGCGATAGCGGTTGACTGTGTGGCAATCTGTGCGGCTTGTTCTGCTTGTTCTGTTGCTCGCTCAATCCTGATAAGGATATCTTCCATTTCTTGCGGCGTGCGCTCAGCCATGTTCTGACTGTTTTCCAATGCCGCGATTGCTTGCGGGTTATTGTCCGTCATCTTGGCTAGAACATCGCGCGGGATTTTATATACTTTATTGACCGCCATTACCGTAAGCCTCCACGTCTGCCTCAATCGCTGTAAAGCTCGCTAGGGAGTCATCACAGCCACGAAATCGCAAGCCAATCGCCTGCCTAAACATACCAATAGCTCGTAGCCAAATAATGCGCTTGTTGTACTGCCCGCGCATACCTTGCCGATGCAATCGCTCGTTTGACCATGTTAAACCGTCCTTTGTCCACGATAAGAATACCTTTGGGTCAGGCATATCATTTGTGCGCCCAGTTAAGCCGACAAGCTCAATTGATTTGATTTGTCCTGCTTGACCGCCGTTATAAATAAAGGTTGTGTCAATCTGCCAACAAACTGGCTCACCGTAGTGGCTTGATAGCTTGTTGCTAAGCACGCCTACGTTACTGTTAAACCTATCGCCAACTATCCACTTGTTATAGCACCACACATGATTAATGGCTCGATACGCGCCCTTGCCATCAGTTGATGATGACAGCTCGAACCAAATAGGTTGCTGCATGATTTGAGTGGCTGCAAAATCAAACACTAGCGTTCTGTTGGGCAGATGTAGATATAAATGCTGGTGCATCTCTTGCTCTTTAGCTTCAAGCACAATGGTCGCTAGTTGTGCGTCGCTATACTCTGAGATAATGCGCTCAATCTCACGAGTGGCAATCTTTGATAGACCGCCATTAGCACCAAGATAAACACTGCAAGGCTCATTTTTACCACTGCCAACAAACGCGAATGACTGAGCAAACAAGCATTTGCCTTGCGTGCTTATGAGCCCTTTGGTCATCATCGCCCCATCGACACGGGCAAACGCAAAACCCGCGCTGCCTGTGTTGCTAAATACTTCGATGGTATAGCGGTTTAAAACGACAAGCTCATTGCGGACTTTCATCAAGCCAACAATCGGATCAGGGTCTGCTTCACTTGAGCCGTACTTTGTTGGGCTAACTTGCGTAGGGTCGTTTAATTCCGTTTGGATAATAAACTCACCATCGGTTGTGACAAAATAACCATCAATCCACTCAACATCGACCACGGCGCCAAGATTGGCGTTAGTGACTTGCTCAAGTTTATTGTCTTTTAGGTAGTAAAGTTTGCCACCACTTGATATGCCTAATCGGTCAAACGAGTAAGCAAAGCTGCATTGCTCACTACCTGATACCGTGCCAATACTTGTGCAATGCCCCTGTTCATCAATGCGCCATAGCGTTGATCCGATAACACGATAACAAACGCCGTTCCAATTAATACCGCCTCTATCAATGCCGCCTTTCTCCATGTCACAAAACAACGCGATACCATCTGCCTTGCGTAGATAGCCGTTAGCGATACCGTTCTGTTTTGGCACTGGCACAAGGTTAAGCGGGTATGACGTGCGATAATCCGCCGTTACATCAGTATAGATGCCGTTTACAATAGGGATTTGCATATCACCACCTTACCTTATTACCCACGCCATAAAACCAGTTTTCTTCGCGTTCAGTGACTTTTGGTATCTTTTGATAGCGTGTCAATAATGCGTTATAAGCGTCGTCAGCTTGATTAAGTAGCAACACTGGCGGCGTCTTTCCAAACAAGCTACAGATGCGTAATGCGAGCTTATGAGCAATGCCGCTAATGGCGTCACGCTTAATGCCTGCTAAATCGCCTAAATAGCTTTCGGTTACGTCCTCGGCAAAAAGATAACCAAAGTCGTAGTTATCCGTTTGTAGCTCTGCCATCATGTCATCGAGCGTCTGTAGAATGTCTTGCTCGTCCTCGGGCGCGTCATCCAACTCAAAGCCCGACATGGATAAGAGTTTGAACGCCCTGTCAACAATATCGCGCTTTGTGATGTTCATAATTTACTCGCTCTCTTTAGCTGCTTTGATTAACGCATCTTTACCATCGCGCTTGTTGTATTCGACCTTGCGCTGGTCAAGTAGTTTTTGTAGTTCGGCATTGGTCATTTCTTCGTAGTCGACCTTGCCATTGCCGTTGATGTCTTTGGCTGATTCGTAAACTTCGACCTTATGTTTTAGCTCAGTCACAGTTTCTTCAAGTCCTGCAACCTCGGTCAATGCTTGCGATAACTGTTCTTCAAGCTCTTTGATGCGCTTACTATCGCCTAATTGACCTTTCATAACTTTGTTTTCAGCTTGCAGCTTTTCGGCTTCTACTTGATCGATAACGTCTTGCGGCTTGTTTGTCCAACCGTCTGCTTTAGCCTGCTCTACGGCGTCTTTATCACTTGAATCAATCGACTTGACGCGCATTTCTGTGCCCCATACGTTTTCAATCGTACCGCCGATAGCTGATAGCGCGGCATAAATCATAATCTTTGACATTGTATTCTCCTAGCTAAATGTAGAAGGTTTAGCAACTGAGCGCACCAGCCACATTAGACCTGTTTGAATGTTCGTTTTACCAGTAGCCAGTGACCGCTTATCGGTATCATCTAAAGCCATAAGCTCGTCAATCAATTCACCAAGCTCATTGCCTTTAGCTTTGACTTTGTTCATAAGTTCGATTTGCTCTGGTGTTAATGGGTTATGCCCTGTAACTTTTGACATTGCTGTACTCCTGGTTGGTTAAATTCATCGCAATATGCACCGGCCGAAGCCAGTACATATAACCATAAATCTAATAATTAACTACTAAGCAGGGATATCAAGAAACGCAAGCGGATTGGCCTTGCGATATGTTACGACTGCATGGCGCTTGGCTTGGTATTCAGTATCGCCTACGCCTTCCGCCTTAACATCTGTTCCTGATACGGTAAACTCGCAATGATACAAGCCTGTCACACCATCACGAGTGATTTTTGCTGCTGTAAAAGTAGGGTTTGCCATTATTAAGCTCCTTGATTAAATAGCTGAATGCCTGCCATTTCTGGGTTAAGCAATGCTGTACCGAACACAATATCCCAACGATACTTAGTTGATAGGTCGTTAATATCGCCTTGACGGGTATAGTAAACCGTTAAGCCGTTATCAAGAGTCGCCTTAGTAGTAGCCCAACCATCTTGGCCATCAAGCGCCAATGTTGACGGGATAAACTCAAGCGCGCCTTTAACAAACGCACTGTTTGCATAGCTCGCTTTCTTGTTCAGCATGGTAATTGCTGCGCCCGCTGCTGGCGTCGCTGATACGTTTTTGTACGCTTCTTCTGCGCCGGTAGGGTTAGGACCATCATCACAAACGATAGCTGGTACAATTTCGATCTGAGTTGCACTATCAACACCAATAACGCGGAACGTTTTAAGCTCTTGCGTTTGCTGCTTGTTTTTCATATTAACGGCGTAAACACCGGCAATCGTGAACGCATCACCAACAGCGAATGCACCGCCTGTAGCTGCAACGGTCAATTTCATTGAACGGTTGTCAACGTTATGCTCGTCACCTGTCGCTGGGTTTTTCTTGGTTGCTGTCGGAATATGACGCTGATTAGCACCTGATACCGTCGCACCTGTTACGGTTGCCGCTGGTAGATAAATACCTGACGCGTCTTTATGTACGTCAAAACCTGCAATCTCGTTGATATAGGCTTTTTCATACGCTGTCTGCGTCTTACCTGATAGCGTCTGACGACTTGCTAAATCACCTGCCATTTTTACCATGTCGCGGCTTGAGTAAATCGCCATGCGGTCGTTTTCTGGTACGCCTAAGTCATCAAACTTAGCCATTAGCGAGGCAACATCGTCAAAACCTGTTGCAGCGCCTGCGCGAGTGTCAACAATAGAACCGTAGTAAGCCACTTGACGGCGCAAAGCATCATTCACATCACTAGCGAGCTTTTGCTTAGCGGCATTACCTTTTCGGCGTAGCACGCTTGGGTCACGCAATTCGCGACTATTGATAGTCCCTGGTACTGAGCGCACACGGTCAACAGTCACTGGTACTGCAAGCTCGGTATGACCTAAGAAGTTACCCGTTTGGTCTAAACCTTCTTGGCTATCGACTTGTAGCGGCATTGGACGCCATACGGTATCGTTAGCGCGAGCTGATACAGCGGCATCACCGATGTTAAAACGCTCTGCCATTTGTGTATAAACTAACGTTTCTTCAAAATCAGCAATGACTTCATCGAACATTACTAATTCTTGCTTCAATAACTGGTTTTTAGTTGATCCAGCCATAATCTACCCCTTTCTCATTTGTTTTTTGTATGCAGCCACTTTTGAGCGGTCGCCTGTTCTGTCTGCCTCTGCTTCTAACTTAGCTAGTCGAGTATCAGCCCCTCCTGCTGCGCCCTCTAGCTCATGCGTTTTCGGTTTTGGCTTATTCTGGTTACGTGATTTGGTCTTGGACGACATTTGCATCTCCATTAAGACAATTTGTTTAGCAAACTGAATGTCATCAAGTTTTGATAATCTATCCAGTTGTGCCGGTGAGTTTTTGCCAAGCGCGTAAACCACTTTGGCAGGATTATCGACTAGCATTTGCAGTAAGCCTTGCTTTTGCTCAGACAGCACATCAACGACGGATAACTCTACCTCGTCATAATCAGGTGCTTTGGCCTTAATTGCGTCAACATCGGCTTTATAGCGCTCACGATACTGTTGGTACTTTTGCCGCTCGGCTTGTACCTGCGCATCAATTTGCTGCTTTTCTTGCAACCACTGGGCGTAGTCTTGCTTAAACGCCTCGTCATCATAATCATGGTCGTCAAGCGTCGGTTCTTCACGCAACACTTGTTGCGGCATTTGCTGTGCTTCACGCTGCTTTAATTGACGTTTCAGCTCGCGGTTTTCCTCTCGAACTTTCTTCACCCACTCGGGTGCTTCTTGTCCTTTGAAAGGGTCGCTGCTCTCACCATCATCATCAAAGCTAAAATCAAGCGCATCATCGTCGCTATCATCTTGGCTTTCGGCTTCTTCACCGTCGGCATCTTGCTCATCGTCTTGACTGTCTTCAATGTCTTGCTCGTCGTCTAACAGCTCGTCATCGACTTGCTCGATATCTTCTTGATAGTCTTGGTTGTCGTCGTCAAATTCACTCACGTTTCTATCTCCTCAGATTAGGCATCTGGTGGCCGTTGGTTAATTTTTGGCAACAAAAAAGCCGCTAGTTAGGCGGCCTATTGTCATTAGCACTAGATGACAGCTTGTCATCAGCGCATAGTAATGAATTTAATCTCACATCATGCCTTCCATTGGTGGCAGGTCATCAGGAGCGCCCTCCATCATCTGTTCCATCTGCCCCATATCAGGCATTAACTGTTCAGGCGGCGGCGTAACTTCTTGTTTGATTTGCTGCTCATTCGCTAGCTGTGATTGCTGCATGGCTTGCAGTATGACCATCATTTCTTGCATGGTCTGCTGTGTTTGCTGCTGCTCTTTCTGCATTTCAAACAAAGTCTTAGCCGTATCAGCGCGAGTCTCATCAACCTCTGCAAGTACCTTTTGCGTGTCAGCTTTCGCCTTCTCCGCTCCCGCGAGTGCTTTAGCTGCCTCAGCCTCAAAGTATTGCGTTTGTGCATCAGGCGGCTGATTAGCGGCTGCTTGCTGCGCTGCTTGCATTTCTTTGGCTTCTTGCTCATCAGGTTCAGTAATCCCCATGTTGATGTTGTTCTTGCGAGCAAACTTAGCCAAGTCGTGCATACCCTCGCCATCTTGATTAGCCAAGATAGTATTAAGTAGCGCTGACTGCATCTGTGGGTCTTGCACCATTGGCACAAGATTAAGCAGACGTTTAATTGTCTTATCGCGCTGTGTGCTAAACGCTTCGCCAATATCAACGGTTACTTTATATTTACCGCCCTGCATATCGTTTTCGTATGCAAGTGCGCCGTCTTTGATAGTGGGCTTGTTGATAATAATCTTACTATCAGTATCATCATGACCAACGCCTGCCATTTCACGGCTTTCTTCATCGTAAACATCCTGTGCCATTGATAGCCAGATTCGGCCAACGTGTGCAATGGTTTTAGCAAAGTTATCAAGATAGATATATGCCTGCGCATCGACCTTGTCTTGTACCATTTCAACGGCTTCGGTTGATACATTACTAACTAACTGCTCACCGTTTGCCTGATTGCCTGTCAGCTCACCAATTAACGCTCCGCTAGACTCAATCAGTGCGCCCATTGCTTGCGGAATGACTGGCGCTTTAGTGTAGGCAGTTGGACCAACACCGACAACTTGACCGCTTGCGTCTTTCGTCGGGTTAACTGTTAGGTATGGTACTCGTGCGACTTCTTTATTTGCCCACTGCTGCTCATGCCCTTTAATCTGTGCTGGCGTAAAGATTGGCAGCTCATCTTGTGGACGGCTTGCTAGATCAATCAGTCCTGACATTTTGAGGTTAAATGCTATCTGAGCGTCGCGAGATAGACCTACATGCCCTTGTGTTACCTCTCGACCACTGACATACATGCGCTTGCCGTAAAAAGGCGCTACAGGCAAATACTTACCCGCAATGACGCCTAGTTTCTCGACAATCCCGTTACCGCTTAATACATAGCCCTCAACCTGTTTGCGCTTGACCTTTTTAACAAAGTCAATCTCAAAGCCTTGCGCCATGTAGTCATCTAATTGCTGATCGTAATCTTCATCGTCAGCGTATAGCTTGACTGGTTCGCCACCCTCGGGATGTGAAAGTTTAGTAACTTCGACTTTCTTTTCGGTTAGCTCATAATGCTCGGCAACTCGTACGTTATCACCATCACGCCAATCAAACCGATAGCCTTGCAAGTCATCAAAACTAGCAGGCTCTTTTTTGTACTTAGATTCAAACTGGCTTTTACTCATTGATGTAACGATAGTCACATGCTTAGCATCTGCCTTGTCGTACCGACGGGCGTTAGCATCCCAATAAACCATCGTATCGGCTTCAAAGATAGGCTTAATACGAATACGTTGATACTCGTCATCATCACCATCTTCATCTTCATATTTAGCCTCGAGTAATATCGCACCAATGCCGCCTGATACTCCCTCCATAAACGCAGTAGAGTATGCTTCATCAGCATTACTATCACGTTCGTCAGCTCTAAATAGCTGCTGCAACTTATCAGCTGTCTCACTGTCGGCAATGTTGTTCTGCGGTCTAAACTCAACCGTAAAACGGTTTTTAGCCCATTCGTTATAGATGCGAATAACGCTAAGTTGAATCTTATTAAATTCAAACTTTGGGCGACCAGCAAACTGTCTGCCAATATCGCCATCCCACTGTGCGCCCGCTACAAAACAAAAACGCCGGTCATCATAAGACTGGCGTTGATTGTCGTGAGATTGCTCATAGTCTGCATCGATACGCTCAAGCAAGCGCTCATGCAGTTTTTCGTTTTGCTTGCTCATAGTTTATTACCAATAATTAGTGACTATAGGAATCGGTGCTGGAGGTGCGTCGTCTTGATTTTCAAAGTCAAATAAATGATTGAAAGCATCAGCACTGCCATCAACCTGATCGTCATTAGCGCCCAGTGGGAATAGCTTAAGCTCATCAATGTAAGCTTTATTCCAATCGCCTTTAATTAGCCTAACGTTACCCGCGTTAACTTGTGCTGCAAATGGTTCGGCCCTTGTAATTTTGTCACCGCTAACTGGCAGAATTGCCACGTTGTAACCGGCTAACAATCTTGTATAAGACTTGGCCTGGTCCTTACCAGCCTGTCCAGGGTCTTGCGGTAGTCTAATGGCGGTTAATTTGCCGTCTAATTGGGCAGTTAGCTTAATCGTTGAGCGGACTGTACTGCTGTCCCATTGACCACGCTCAACATCCTCAACATAGTAATAACCGTCACCACCGTCCCAGATTTTTACACCCGCTGTCGGGTCGCCATCATTTGCAGTCGCTCCCAAATCCCAACCACGACATGACTTCTTAGCAGTGGCCGGTAATGCGTCAACAATCTCAAGCTTATCAACCTTGAACTCACCACCCTCGCCTGGCGTTGGTGTCTGTTGATACTGACCTGCAAACATGTAAGGATTCGCCTCTTGCATTGCTTTAAGCTTGGTTATGTCATGCTTATCTGGCCATAGCGCTGTGCCATCTGCTTGGATAGCGGGTAATAGCAAGTGCTCCCACTCGTCATCGTCACCGCCTGATAGCAAATAACCCGTCAAATCATCTTCATGCAATCTCTGCATGATTAAAATCATTGGCGTGCGTTTAGGGTCGTTAAGACGTGATTTAAGAGTCTCACTAAACCACTCTTGGATATTTTGCCTGCGTTTCTTGCTACGCGCCTCAGATGCCTTGTGCGGATCATCAATTAAGATAGCCCCACCAAACTCTTCACGCATCTTACCAGCGCCGTAACCAGTCATCGTACCGCCTACACCGGCTGAATAAGCCACACCACCATTAGTAGTACCCCAGTGCCCCTTAGCATCTTTATCTGTCGCAATTTGAGTATCTGGGAACAACTCTTGATAGGCTTCAGTCTTAATTAAATCCCTTGCTTGAGCATTGTAGTTATGAGCCAAGTCCGCGCTGTATGACGTATAAATAAATTCGCTGTCAGGTGTCTTGCCCATGCACCAAGCGATAAAGTTTACGATAACCAATTCAGTCTTTGAGTAACGCGGCGGCATGTTAATAATTAAGCGTGTGATCTCGCCACGGTAAACCGCCTCTAACTTGCGACAAATCTCTTCGTGGTGCCAATTGTGCATCCACTTAAAGTGCTTGCGCTGGTAAAACATGTAGCGACTGAACCAGTAAAAATCAGTCTGAGCTTTAGCCTGTTTAGCAAGTAAGTCTTGAGCATTAGTATTCATCATCCAATTCTTTCATCCGCTCAATAACTTGATCGGGCGTTAAGTTTGCAGTAACGATAGGTCCACCATCAGCGCCAGTATGCTCGACCTTATCTTTAAACATCCCAAGGTGCCTAGCGACATTATCCAGCGCCTTCATTCTGTCCACTGTTGTAACCTCAAGTCCGAATTTGGTTTGCTTAACGCCTTGATAAATCAAACTAGCTTCAGGTGACAGCTTGGTAGTATCTGCGATATAAACCTGTTCAACTCCGTTGCCGTTGCACTCTGGGCAATCAGGGTGCGGTGGACGGTTCGCGTCAAAGTTTAGTCCGCCAATGTTAGTCGGATCAGCAGCCATGTTAATTTCAGATTCATGACAAGCTTTCTCGTACTCTTTCGGAGTCCATTGATATTCATGCTCATTCCCCCAGCAGTAACGGCAGTTAACCCGTCGCAATTGGGTCAGCTCGTTATAATCAGCGGTTGCAATCTGCCACCACTTGTAAAGCACGTTGTCAGCGTCAATACGCAGGCGCTCTTTTCGCTCTGCGATTGACGAAGCTATCGCTTGCTTGATCCGCTCATCTTTTAGCAACCCATAAGCTTTTTGTCTTGCAGTGTCAGATTTATACCCTGCCCTGATAGCTGCTTGGGCTGCATTGAAATCTTTGATGTACTCAAGCACAAACAACTGCATTAATTTAGAGTTTAGTTTTTTAGACTTTGACATGCTCAGCCCTCCGCTAAACTCCGATTAATAAGATTAAAATAATACCTAGCTTCGCTACTTCCGCGCTCTGCCCTTAACCGCAATATCTCTTTGTATGCATTCTTGGCTGCGTAATTTTCAGCCTGGTGATGCTTATCATGTATCTCTTTAGACGATATCAAGTAAAGAGCCATGATAAATCCCAGGTATAAAAAAGCCCACGCTGTTTAGACGTGGGTAAGGACAAACATTCAGGCACAAAAAAAGCGACAAGGTGGTTAACCTGTCGCCTATTCATAACTTCGTGCCAATATAGCACATTTGTACTACTTCCTCGGGTGAAAATCAAGAATTATTTTTATTCTTAGTTAAATAATACATGGCCCACGTTATCTGATCACACTTCCAACGCCCTTTTTTATCAATCAGATACAGCCTCTCCATGCATGTTTGGTTTGCCCGCTCTTCATCGCTTTTGGTGTGCTGCTCTGTCACTTCTTTTAACATTCGTTCTAATTCATCGAGCGTGTAATGCTTTGAAAGCTTACAAGGGTCATAGCCAAAAGTTCTCATAGCAGCCTTTCAATAGCCTCATGTGCTTCACCAACCAAAACTTTGGCTGTCTTATGACACATGCGTTTGTGGTTATTGCGATACTCCGGTAAATCTCGGCTTAGCTTACTCGCCAATCTTGTGTAGCTGTAGCCGTACAAGTATCTAAGCTTGAGCATCTTAAAATAAAACGGATTAAGGGCTTTTAATTGACTCATAGCCCTACCAACTGCCATCATGTCATCGTCTTGACTGACACTGACGCCACCTCCACCACATGAGCCAAATATAACACTGTGAAACGACTTATAGCCAAGATATGAGCCGTTAGAGTTACCTTGACCAGCCCATCGACCCCAAGCTGTTAAAATCTCCTCAATTGAGCAGTCATTAATTAAATCAATCATAAAACCCCGAAACAATATAAAAGTAAACTAAAGTAAATTACCGGACCGCCTTGTTTGCCTGCTCAACTGCCAGCTTCCTGATCAACTCATTTCTTTCAGCTGTCGGCACCCCAATTGAATTCATTTGCACTGTGTACTCATTGCCGTTCACATCCACTACTGCCACGATTTGACCGCGTATGTCGCTTAAGATTCTGATTGGATAGTCCATCGTTAAATCTCCCTAACCTCAATCCCGTGTATTGCCAGCATCATGTGCCGCTTCATCTTGTAGACCGTGCTTTCTTTCGTGGCTACTGACTTCACGTCCTCAACCACCCGCTCGCCAGTTTCCATGTCTGTATAAGCAAAGTCTGCAAAATAACGCAAATCCGGCTTGGCTCGCTTATCGCTGCTAAACTTCACCCCTCTTATCAGGCTAAACCTTGGCTGAACTTCTAGGTCTTTAATCTTCCCTGCTCTTTCAAGCAGCTTTAATTCTTGGTATCGCCTGGCTTCTTTCTGGCTGTCAAACTTGATGCCGTTTAGCACCTTTGGTTTATTTCTGTACTTCTTCACCAAATCCCCCCTTATTTGCGTTCTAACGTGCGTTTAAATTCCTTTGGCTACCCTTACTCATATTTTGAGTTTCTAATTAAATTTGAGCTACTCACGCTCTTTTAATTGCCTATTTGATTAGTTGTCCTGCCTAACTTCCCTAATAACCTGCTCATAAGCCTGGCGCGTTAACTCTTCGCTTGATAAGTCTGAGTAAGTGACTTTCACCTTGTTAACCCCTAGCCATTCGGATTTCTTGACTTCCTTGCCTGTACCGATGTGTTTTTTCATGCTGACTCTCTCCGCTTCCCTAACATTCTTGCTTTTAGTTTTTCCCAGTCTTGAGCTACCGGGCTATCGTCATCGAGCTTGGTTTTCTTTGGCGCCTCAATGCGTCTAGCTTCTGGTATGGTAAATTCAGCACCACTCTGGTGTTCTGCGATAACTCCTGAATAAACTTGCTCAAAATACTTGATGAATCCGTTTGTAGCTTGAGCTAACACTCCCCATCCAATGCGATTTGCAGTTTCTAGTACAGTTGGGTGCCTCCAGTCTCTTTCGACGTCTCCGCGCATTCCTGCGCATCTACAGGCTGTCTCAAATGCGGTTTGTGTGTCTAGGTACTCACCTTGTTTGCCAGCTCTCGCTAACTCTAAAAAATCAGCTGGGGCTGTTGGTGGCCATGAAAGACTTAACGACTTACGCTTAGCTTGGTTGAACTCGTCTTGTGTCATGCCTAGGTCGGTTAATGCGATATACCAGACGGTCAGTGTGTCAACACCCCAGTCCTCATCTTTGATTTTTGATCTAAATAACTTTTTCCACCCTGCAAACAAACTGGCTATCTGCTGCTTAGAAAGGCACGTTTGCGAATTCGTCTGGGTACTGCTGTGCAAGGTCTCTGGCAAGGTTTTCTGCGTAGATGTCTGCGCTTGATTTCTTTGTCTGTTCGTTAGCTGGGTTGTTAGCTGGTTGATTGATTGCATGATTAAGTCCTGTATTCTGATTTCCTGTGTTTTGCTTAGCTGCGGTCTGCTTGTTATTTCGATTCCAGTTGCGACAAGTTGCTTGCCAGCTTTTCATCGATGATCTACCAACCTTCCAGCCGTTCGATTCGTAGTAATCAAAAAACCTTTCAGCAATTGCTTGTGAATCACTACGACCTAGTTCAGAAAAATAACTTTTAATCTGATTAACACTAGGCTTAACAAACTGATTTGTTTTTTTGGATTTGTCAGGCTCGGCTGGCTTTTCTTTTTTATTATTTTTTTCTTTATACTTTTCTTTAATTACTTTTCTTTCTTTTTCTTTATTACTTCCCAAATTTTGGGAGCTATCTTGGTCAAATTTTGGGAATCTAATGGTCAAATTTTGGGATGCTAAATTTTGGGATGCTAAATTTTGACCTAGTTTTTTGGGGTCGAAATTGGCGATATTTTCATAATTTAGACTGTAAATTGTTGTCTTTCTTTGCTGTCTTTTGGCAGTTAAAAAGCCAAAATCAACCAGCTCATTTACTACTTTTGAAACCGTGTTTTTGCTCAAATTACAGGTTTCTTGTAAAAAGCTATTCGATAGAGATTTATCGGTATTTCCATAACCGTCTATCATTCTCACCATGCGTAGAAGAACACCAAATGCAGCGGGCGATAAGAATGGCTGTGCGTCAAAAATCTTGTTATCAATCTGCGTATAGCCTGTTTCTCTCATTGGTGATTGCCTATAAACCGTATTCATGATTAAATATCCTTGTTAGTTACTTTTTGATGGTTAATTAACACGCCTCTGATAATTCGCAGTTATCAGAGGTTTTTTAATTTGTAGGTCGTGACAGCTGTACCCGCCTTTTTTGACCAGTCTCTTTTTGACTCAATCACATATCCAATCTGTCTAAGATAAGTAATAGTCCTGGATAGTTTGTTTCTTTCAGACAGCTTTAACCCTTCGTTCGAGATAATCCCAGCCTCATGTTTAAATCGATTAAGCACATCTTCTTTGCTGTACTTGCGGCAACTTGGCGGGCGTTCATCGATCACTATCTGATACGAGTATCTGATAGTTGAACCTTTTATCTGTTTAAACCCCCTCTGCTCTAATCGTCTGCGCACGTATTCTTTGTTTCGAATATGCTCAAAACTTGTGAGCGATATCTGCACGCCTTCCACCAATTCTGTGCCAAGCTCTTTTTTTATAATCTGATCAACCTTGGCTTGTAGCGGATGAGTGATTTTCATAGCCATTACTTCTTATCTCCACCGCTAAAAATAATGTCGATAAAATCAGGGCTGTTTACGCTCGTGCGTAGCATAGTGGCCATTGCCTGGGCCATGTCTCGGTCACAGTAAACGGCATCCCTATCTGTCAGCTTTATACCGAGCACGGCAGCAATCGAAGCAAAGAGCTCAAGGTCACCCTTCCCGTCTGTCGTGTCTTTCAAACGACTCATCTTGCTTTCAGTAATACCAACAATTTCAGCAACTGTTTTTTGACCAACATCTGCAAGTCGCTGCAATAAAATGCGATGGTTCTCTCGTGCGGTTTCACGCAATTCATCTGATAATGCATATATCGGGGTATGGCACATAGTTAAGCCTCCTCTATGGTTAAAGTTGATAAATCAGCTTTGAGCTTGTTGTTAGTCCGAATCTGGATAATTGCTTGTTGTTCAGGCGGGATGCCATTGGCGTTCCAAAGACTGATTGACCCTTTAGATTTGCCAACTCGTTTGCCCACCTCCTCCAAGGTTTTGACTTTATAAAACCTTTTTAGGTCATCTACTGTCATGTTCATTTCCTTAAACTATTAGTTTAATATATTAAACCATAAGTTTAAGCGCTTATCAACTGACAGTGGTAAATTATGTTTAATAAGTTAAACAAGGTTTAGTTATGAAGCTAGATACATTTAGAGACAGGTTGATATACGCCAAAGATGAGAAGGGATTGAAGCAAGTTGATCTTGTTAAAGCGACGGGAGTTAGTAAGGGCACAGTCTCAAACTGGATAAGCGGCAAAACTACCCCAGACGATACTGTAGCCCTGGGGGATTTGGCAAAAGCGCTTGGAGTGTCAGTAGATTGGTTAGTTACAGGACGGGAGTCTAAAAACCATTCTTTTAGCAATGTAAGGCCGGTAGATAAGCATGAAATCAGAATGGCTCCTGTGCTTAACTATGTCCAAGCCGGTGAGTTTTGTGAGTATTTTGACGACGCGATTGCTGATAGGTTTGAGCCTGTAAGCACAAAACACCCCAAAAATTCTTATTGGGTTGAGCTCAACGGGCTTAGCATGATTCCGGACTTTTATCCCGAGGAATTAGTTCTTATTAATCCCGATATGCAACCCTCACCTGGTGATTATGTCGTTGCTAAAAAGGCAGGTGAAAATGCTGTAACGTTTAAAAAATGGCGGCCACGTGGGTTTGATGATGAGGGCGTTGAGTATTGTGAGCTGGTACCTCTAAACCCTGACTTCCCTATCATTGATAGTAGGCATACTCCGTTCACAGTTTGTGGCGTGGCTGTTGAACATAAGAAGAAATTAAAATGATTAGACTATTTGCATTATCTATCGCATTAATATCTTTGGCTGGGTGCAGTGGCGACCCCAATAGCGAGCCTAAATTTTCTAATGATTCAGGCTTGCCTAGTAACTGTCGGTCATATATTCAACGTAGCGTAGATTCTTGGCGTGCTGGCGAATATGAGTCAGAAGAGATCATAAACGCACTGGAAAGGAACTGCGGTATGAATGGTCATTTATGGGATAATTAATAAGGATATATTATGAAGAAGATGCTATTCATTACTATTTTAAGTGCACTAAGTACATCTGCGTTCGCTGCTCCTACCTTTGATCATAGGGGCATTCAAAAAGGTGCAATTTCTGAAAATTGTTATCACGACCCCTGCAGCATTGCAAAGGTCATGAAGTTTGAATTAATTGAAAATCAGCCTGGTTATCACCTCATTAAACTAAACGTTGTCGGTGGTAGACAGGCTTGGGACTCTAAGAAAATCGTTTGGAATCATCACTCCCATAATTTATTTATAACTTGTTCTTTATCCTCACCTACTGTTCAAAATGGGGACCAAATCACAACACTGCCTATTAATACAGATATGGCAATGCCTGGCGTTCTGTATGCAGGGCAATCGCACTACAAATTAATTTTAGCTACATTTTAATTAATTATTGACCTTTTACAGATGTTATCACCAACTTTCGGACGCAAATAACAAAAACACGAGATATATAAAAATATTTTAGTTATAGTTTCTAACTATTTAATCCTTTTAGTTTAGATAACCTAATTTAAAGCAGCTATTTTCTATAGTGCGATTGCCCTGATTCTGTATGGTGACGGCATACTTTATGCGCAAGCTTGTCATAATTTTGACGGTGATACTGTTGAGCTTGCCAAGAAGTACGGTTATAACGTCTCCGACTGGTAAAGATTTGATATTTAAAACTGGAGGCATTATGTCTGTATCTTGCCATTTTCCTGCAGGCAACAAACTTTTCACTAGCAGAATGATATATAGAGAACTCTTCCAACATAACCTTTGATGTTTTAGGTGTGGCGATCGAGCACAAGAAGAAGTTAATATAAACCATAGATATTAGGAAGTAAGCGTGTCTGAACAGAGAAGTTACAATCTACCTATTGATGCCTTAAAAACATTTCTTGAGAAACAGAAATATATATATGAAGATATTGATTTCACAAGATATAGCAGGAAAGGCAGTTACAAGCTTGCTTTAAAGTGGCGCAATGCACATACATTGATGGATAAAAATGTTGAAGAGGGATTGTTCGTAGAAATTGAATGCAGGGCTTATCCTGATTTTGTATACCATTCGTTTGCACTGCAATTAGTGTATAAAAAGCATGTAAATATTATTTTTCAAGTTGAAGTGTATCCTGATTTTAAGCTCAGCCATAGAGAAAAAGGTGGTGTTGAGATTTACGGCAGCCACACTCACAACCTCTATAACACAGAAAAGATAAACAATATGAACTATAATAGTGATACTTGGTATGACTGGCTAAAGTATTTTTGCAATGCGACAAACATAACAATTCAGGGTCGTCATTACGAGCCAATAATTAGTGATGGATTGGGGTTATAATATGAACCTTTTTAAAGAAATTGAAACTTTAGGCTTCAATACTAGGCAGTTTGAGGACACAATTTGTGTCACTACACCTCAAACTTTTGCTAGTGGAGACCCTGTGTCTTTTTACATTCTTCGTCAACATGAGCAGTTAATTCTTGACGATTACGGGGTTAATCTTCATTCACTTGAGCTCTCTCTTCCAAACCCTGGTCAGTCTAAAAAAATAATCAGCAACATATTAAGTAAGTTTGATAATAAAATTGAATTTAATGGATACAATTTTTTTAGACGAGCTGAAGTATTTGAAAAAACTGATGCTTTAGCAGAATTCTTAAGTTTATTTAGCTATTTAACAAATTATAAACCTAAGACCACTGTTGAAATTAATCGCGACTTGATTCTTGAGGATATATTTTCATATCTTAAAAAAAATCATGATGAAGTTACGTATGATTATCATATCAATGGAATTTCAGGCAGTGAGTACGTGTTTGATTTCTTAGCTGATGATGTTTTACTGGACTTTACAAGTAGTCATCATAGTGCTACTGGATCCTTGCTCAGAAAGATTCATGATGTTCATAATCTTGTTCAGTCTGACTATAAGTTCGAAGTAGTTATAGACGATCGAAACAATAAAAAGTCTATTCAAGAAGCTAAAATCCTTTCTTCAGTTGCAAAAGTCGTTCCCTTAAGTAATATTCAAACGGCTGCATAAATAATAATTTATTTTTTTCTAAACCGCCCCAGTGGCGGTTTTTTATTATCAAAAAAATACCTATCAACTCAAATAAGCCGATAGGTATCAAATTACTCTTAAACCACTGTTTTACATCTTACACACTTGCTTAGACTTACTGATTTTGCCATTTTTACAGACAAACTTGCCGTCCTTACAGTGCGAGACTCCGCCCATGCTTTTAGAGCACGGTTGGTTACGAGCATTCGCTTCCATTACTGGCGCCATCATAAGCATAGAGATAAGCAGTGCTGACCAAACCTTCATAAACTACCACCTTAATAATGAAATAAAGTAGTCTTAAACGATAGCATTAAGCCCTTCTTTTATCCACAATTATTTGAAGGGTTTTATCCGCCTCCAGTGGCGGCTTCTTATTGCCTCCCCTCTCATGGCTTGTTATGGTCAGTTATTATTGGGTAATATAGTAGCAATAAAAAAGCAACAATAATCTAAGCTTATAAGGACTGGGTATGAAAAAATTGCTTGCAATGATGTTGGCTGGAGCTGCTAGCGTTTCGGCGGGGGCGGCTCATTGGGTTGATTTGGGGAAATCAGCTGAAGAGGATATTCAAACTTTTATTGATATCGAATCCGCAAGAAAATACTACGATGAGCCGTTTTTTTCTAGTGAAAGCTATTCGTCGGCATTTATTAGATATGATTATTTGAAAGGCCATAGACTTAAACCACTAGGAGGAAGTTATTCTTATAATTTTTACATCGTTGATTGTGACAAGATATCTCTCTTCTCTCCTAGTACAGTTATTTATGGATCTAAAAATGAAGTTTTAATGAACTCCAATGAGAAGCATTTTACAAGCAGAAGTTTGACTAAAGCCTATCCTGATACGGTTGGAGAGAGGATAGTTAGAAATATTTGTGCCTATAGCATGATAAATGATCTAATTTAGAGTTGATAAACTTTAATTCAATAAATAACTATTACTGATTTTTCTATACTCAAACCCTGCCACCAAGCCCTCATAAAGAGTGTCTTGTGCCCGCAATTCAAGAAGCAAAATCCTTTGTTTCTTAAAAAACACAAAATGATGTGAACGAAGCCGCCTTGAGGGCGGTTTTTTATTGCCTTTAATAAATAAGTTTAATTTATTGAACTTTTTTCTTGACACAAAGGTTTAATTTGTTAAACTAATAAACATCAACAAAGACAAGCAATCAGACGATGATGCTAGTGACTATATAAAAACATGATTAAAGGCTAACAAATTACAGCCGATTCAAGTAGTCGGCTGTTGTGTGTTAACCAACGGTCTATGACCACAACGAGGATAGAGATATGAACGGAAGAAAAGCAAGAGGTTTACGTAATGAGGCAGCTTACTACGCAGAGTCGTTTGATACTGATTATGTAGATACCAAGCACAACATCTTCACTAAAAGCGGAAGACAAAAGGTGACAACGAAGTTATTAGAAGGCTGCCACCGCGCTGTCTATCAGCATATTAAAAAGGAGTCTGCATGAGAAGTAAGTGGTTCGAGTTTAAGTTATGGAATGGTGAAGGTTGTATGTATGTAGAAGATGACAACGCAATCAGAGCTATCAGAAATGTCATTAAAGCGCGTAAACAGAAATACAGAGTGGTTGGCTTTACGGTCAATCTACCCTTTTAGGTGCAGCAATAGCTAGTAAGTCATAGCCGTTTTAATCGACGGCTATCGCGTACTAACTAAACAGTCACCCACAAAAAAGCCCCTCACGACTGGACATCAAAGGGGCTTCTCACTAAAGCGAGGAAATCATTATGACAGCAATTTTAGAAAAACTCAAGTTGGACCTTGGTTATGACTACGAAATTAACGAAGGTTATCGCAAAAAAACCGGCAACTTTCATTTTGAGCAAGGCTGGGACCTTATCAAAGTGGCCTTCGTCTCAGACGAACACGGCAATATCCAAAAGCTGGAAGTTATTGAAGCATTAAAAGACGGTGAAGAGCCAATGCAGTTCGAAATCACTGACGAGATTTTCAACATCATGCGTGACCAAATCGAGCCAATGCTATGGGGTGAAGAGCCTTATGAAGAGCGTGACACTATGGCCAGTCTTGGTTTCACAAATTCTGATTTTTTATACGGTTAAGGGGATGGTGATGGAAAAGTTATATCGAGTCAGTTACATCGACCAAGGGGCGTACATTACTGACTACGTCTATGGGGAAACAATCATGCAAGCACGTGGTCAAATCATTCATAGCTTAAAGCGCTGGGTAGATTTTCAAGAAGTCATTGAAGTTAACGAGGTGGGCGCATGATGAAGGCATTAGCTACAGCTCTATTAGCAGCCATTGTAGGTGGCTGTTCAACCCATGTCGCACTGCTTACTCTCGATAAGCAAGCGGACAATCAACAACAATTCATTGATAACTACGATTATGAAATGAGCCAAATGGAGGCAAAAGATTATGAGTAATTTAGCAATCTTAGAAAGCTTTAAAAAGTACGCATCAAACCTTGCGCTTAGCACCAAAAACATGAGCCGTGAAGAATGGTTAACGGCTCGTCAAACCGGTATTGGTGGCAGTGATATATCAGCAATTATGGGTGTTAACCCCTACGCTACCGCCTACGATGTTTATGTCAGCAAAACGCAGCCAGTTGAAGATACCGCCGGCGAACCTGCTTACTGGGGCACCACCTTAGAACCAGTAGTCGCTACTGAGTTTGCTAAGCGCAACGACCTTAAGATCCAAAACGTCAACTTCATGATGCGTCATCCGGTCCATAAATTTGCAGTTGCCAACATTGACCGCGCTGTTATCAATCCAGAGATTAGCGGCAACGTTAGATTTAAAGACGGCAAGCTTACTACCGATACTATCTTAGAGATTAAGACAGCATCTGAGTACGTCGCTAAAGACTGGGGGGATGAAGAATCTGATCAAGTACCTGATCAGTATATGTGTCAAGCACAGTGGTATATGGGCGTGACTGATACCCAAGTTTGCTACATGGCTGTTTTAATCGGTGGTAATAAGTACCGTCAGTATCGCATCGAGCGCAATCAAGAGTTAATCGATGTGTTGTTTGAAGTGGCCGAAGACTTTTGGGTTAACAATGTATTAGCAGGTGTGCCACCGGAGCCAACCACGCTTCAAAACGCTAAGAATAAGTATCCCACTCACAACCCTGATACTGTGGTTGATGTGAATATTGATAGCGAAGAAGTCAAAGTGTTTAACGAATACGTTGAGCTCAAAGAAGCTGAAAAGCTACTTAAAAAACAGATTGAAGCCGCTCAAACCAAGCTTATTTGCACGATTGGTGACAATGAAGCGCTGGCGATTGATGGTGATATTGCAGTGACATATAAGGCTCAGGTCAGCAATCGATTTGATAGCAATAGCTTTAAAAAAGATATGCCCGAGCTTGCTGCCAAGTACGTCAAACAGTCAGCCAGCCGTGTGATGCGAATCAAATAATCATTAAATAAGGAACAAAACAATGAATAACTTACCTCAACAAACTCAATCATCTGGTTTTATCAATCCTCAAAACTATCAAGAAGCCTGGCAGTTTAGCGAAATGTTAGCAGCATCTGAAATGGTGCCCAAAAACTTCAAAGGTAAACCGGCTGATATTTTAATCGCTATGCAAATGGGTAGCGAGATCGGATTAAAACCCCTGCAATCATTGCAAAACATCGCTGTAGTTAATGGCCGTCCTACTATCTGGGGTGATGCTGTAGTGGCCATTTGCCAAAGCTCAGGAATGCTTGAAGATATCACTGAAGAAGTCACCGATGAATATGCAACGGTCACTGTTAAGCGTATTGGTCAAGAGCCACACAGCGTAACCTTTAGTATGCAAGACGCTAAAAAAGCAGGGTTGGCTGGGAAACAAGGTCCTTGGACTCAGTATCCCAAGCGCATGATGAAAAACCGTGCACGTGCTTACGCTCTACGTGACAAGTTCGCTGACGTGCTAAGTGGCTTTGGCATCACTGAAGAAGAAAAAGACCGTGCGATTGACGTTACTCCAGCCAAGCCGGTTAAGACCAAAAACGCCGGTGCCTCTGCCCTGCTTGAGCGTGTCAAAGCAAAGGCGGCAACAGTTGAAGCGCCGGCTATTGAGTATTTTGATACCACTCAATTAATCAACTTTATTGGCCAAGCTGAAAACTTAGAGCAGATTAATGGTATCGGCAAAGAAATTAAAGAACTTACTGAGAACAGTAGCATCACTTTGAAAGATGATGATTTAGCAGAACTACGCCAAGCTTGGAAAGATAAAAAGCTGGAGCTTGAGTACGCCAATCTTATGAATAACATCAAATCATGCCAGTCATTAGATGATGTTGAGCGTATGCGCGGTGTAATTGAAGACAAGTCTGGTGACTTTGCACAGCCTGATTTACAGCTACTTAGCGACACGCTAGACATGATCGCTGAAGAAATTGGTGCTGAGGGTTAATCATGGACCTGTTAATGAACCGCCGATTCGCTAATGCATCTGAATTTGAATTGATAGCGTTGGCAACAGATGAGGGTTATGACTCACTAGCTTACGCTTTAGCCTGTCGGCTGGAGCGTAACTTAAACCCTGAAGAGTCTGGTCAGTTGGATATGTTTGAGGCGATGGCGTGACATATAAACACAAATCAAAGCCTGGCGTCACTTGCACAGTTATCGATGCAAGTGATGGCTATGTGATTTATCAATATATGCATGATGGCTTGGTAGTGACAAACAAAGCATGGGTTGATGATTTTTTAGAAGAATGGGAGTTAAGTACAAATGGCAGTTATTGAAACCGATATTAATATCGACAAATTAAAGGCATCTGGTAAACGTGGGCTTGAGCTTGTAAAGTACGCACATAAGATACTGCGGTACGATGGCGAAAAGCTAGTACATACCGCTATTTATGCGGGCACACCTCACGTTAATCATATTTTGGCAGCAAGTATGCTTGGCTACAGCCCTGCTACCCTACGCAACTGGTGCAGTCAATCAAATGGGTCCTTATCGCCTAAGTATATTAATGGCACACCGTATTGGCGTATGCGGGATATACGTGAATTGTTAGATTTATGAGTTATCAAAGAGGTCGGTATTTATTCCGGCCTCTTTTAGTATGAAGTCCTCAATTTTAGTATGCCACATTCTAAGCAAGTCAATGGGCCGGTCTACATAGTGCTTTTCATCAATAGCACTTGGTCTATGGCCCATAATCTGATTGGCCACACCGTGAGGCATTTCCACCCATTCCGACAATGTTCTAAATGATTTGCGCATGGCTTTTGGTGGTAGATTAGGTAAGCCGTTTTCAACCAATAGCGTTCTATATTTCTTAGTTATCTCAACATGGCCGGTATGTGTATTAAGACTACCAAATACATACTCATTAACTTTTGGTAGCGCCTTGATTGTCTGCTTAACAAAGGGCGTAAGCGGTATCACGCGTTCCCACTGGTCCACCTTATCTATAATAGTAATAGTGTCCCATTCAAAATCGACACTACCCCACTCAAGCGATAGCATCTCTCCTGGTCTTGAGCCATTAATCAGCATAGAGATTAATGCAGCTCTTTGTACTTCATCAATCTGATCTACAACCTCAAACCAAGTTTTTAACTGCTGTTTTTGTAGGGCGCCTTTGTGTGGCCTTACCCCCTGCACTGCTTTATTAACTTTCCTGCTATTGTAGGTTTTAGCAGGTATCAATCCTGAATACTTTTCAGTATCTTCTGCCCAATTGGCACAAGCCTTGAACATGCGAAAGCTTTTAGCTGTAGTTGTAGGCCTTGTCTCGCTTTCTTTTCTAATCCAAGATTCAACAAAGTCCGGAGTTAGTTCTGCTAGAGGTACTTCCCAGATATTACCTATTGGCTGAGCTTTATAAGTTTTATCATCTAAGTAGGGTCTAGCAGATTCTAAATGATCCCTAAGATAACCCTCTGACCATTCAGATTTGTGAGTATTTATATAGTGAGTGAATAAGTCACCAAAAGTAAGCGATTTTCTAACTTGCTCCCTTGCAAACTTCTTGTTTTTCTCAAGCTGCTCGGTTTTCTGACGTCTTGGATCAATCCCTCCCGCCATTTGCTTACTCATCAGACTTGCTGCGTCAATTGCGTCCTGCAGACTCATTAACGGGTACTTGCCTAAAGTTACACGCTTAGGCTGGCCTATCCCGCCAATACGCCCTTGATAGAAAAATGATTTTGAGCCGCCAGGAGACACTCGCAAGCCGAAGCCTGCAAACTTGTCATCATAGACAAAATACTGTTTGTCCTGGGGTTGCAGCTTCTCAATTTTGTTTGTAGTAAGTTTGGTTTTCATGGCACTAACTCGGGTACTAATTTAGTACCCATATAGTACCCTCTTTTGCGGTAAAGTGCGATAAACTGAGTGATACTTTTTTAAGCCATTAACCGCTAAGCCCCGTAATACGGTTACATATCTAGCGTTTAAGTGATACTGGGTGATAGTCAGTTATGCCCATTGGTCAGGACTCATAATCCTTTGGTCGCTGGTTCGAGTCCAGCTGGGCCCACCAACTTCAAACCCTTACAACTCAACGGTTGTAAGGGTTTTTTAATTCCTAAAATAAAGTGGCTGCTGCTAATACCAATTCTAAAAAATAACACTCAAGTCGCACCACTCCCGCTGAGTGATAGACCTAATTAAGTTAGTCTCATTACACAATGCATTCCAAGCGTCACATGCCGCATCGACAATCGCATCATAACTCTCAAAACAGCGATTAGACAACCAATGCTGTTTAAGGTACTGCCATACCTGTTCAGCAGGGTTAAGTTCAGGTGAGTAGGGAGGCAATTTAAGCATGGTCACATTGTCTTGATCCAAACTTGGTTGGTGCCATAGCGCCCCATCCATGACCACCACGGCATGCCGA
>NZ_FUGD01000103.1 GCF_900162815.1 Psychrobacter pasteurii
TGACAGTAGTCCAAAAGGTAGAGCAGGTTTGCGAATAAGAGGATGGGCTTGTGCTGAGTGTCGCACATGGCATGATAGAGATATCAATGCTGCTAAGAATATCCTTGCGGTCGGGCTTGACCGTCTAGCTGTAGGAATCCCCTCGGTTTAGCGAGGGGAGGAGGTCAAAAAGTGCTAAGTTGTTGTAATAAGCTATTTATAGCAAGACCACGGTGACTGATTTTGTTTTTTTGTTCAGGATTCATGGCCGCAGCTGTCAGTTGTAATTCAGGAACCCAAAATAGAGGGTCATAGCCAAAGCCATTTTCACCTTGCGGCTGTGGGAGTATCTCACCTTGCCATAAGCCTTGAGCAATAATAGGTAGTGGGTCATCAGCATGACGGACTAAGGCCAGAACGCAGACGAAGTAGCCTTTAATAGGAGTGTTTTGGTTTTGTTCCCGAATAGGCTGTAGGTCAGCCATAAGTTTGGCGTTGTTATTGGCATCATTACCATGCTCGCCGGCATAACGTGCTGAATAAATACCAGGAGCATTCCCCAAAGCAGGCACACACAGACCTGAGTCATCGGCAATGGCGGGTAGGCCGCTAATACGACTGGCGTGACGGGCTTTAATAATGGCGTTCTCAATAAAGCTCAATCCATCTTCAACGGCATCTTCAATGTTTAACTGACCTTGAGGCACAATATCGATATTGAGGTTAGCGGCTTCAAATAAGCGTTTAAACTCATTTAATTTGCCTTTGTTGTTGCTGGCTAACACCCACTTGGCGGTCGTGTCTGAGTTAAAAAGAGAAGTCATATAAAGGGTCCTTTTGTTAGAAAACTGGTGGTATTGAACTTAATGATTGGTTTTATTAATCATAATAATTAAAAATTTAACTACGTGACATAACATTCAGTAACTGAGTTGGTGGCTTGGCTTTGTTATACTATGTGGCAAGAATTAGCAATTATAATCTTTATTCGACAATTTAATACTGGCTTCACAAAAGTAGTATTAACTGTAGCTAGACAAAAGTAGTATTAACTGTAGCTAGCTAACTGCTTAGTTGTGTCAAAAAACAGTAAAGAGTATGATTGTGACCATGCAAGTTTAGCTCTCTGAATAAACGACATTTAGAGGGCTTGCATAGGTAAGGGTGTATATATCAGGTTTGCCTATATCGATATCTTTGATGTAAGCAAAAATGAGTGAGAGCCTTACGAATTAAGGATTTTTAATAACAACAAGCCACTTAGCCTGATGTGACATGCGCTTTAGCATTAACATCCTAGCCCTTTAAACAAAAAGTAGGTTAGAGCCAGGCTAACACAGCCAAAGGATAAAATAATATGTCAAACATTACTCTACCAGATCTTCCTTATGCAAAAGACGCACTTGAGCCACATATCAGTGCTGAAACTCTAGAATTCCACCATGACAAGCACCACAATGCATACGTTACTAAGCTTAACGAATTGCTACCTGGTTCTGGTCTAGAAGGCAAAGGCCTTGCAGAAATCATCACTGCAACTGCTAAAGATGACAGCAAACAAGGTATGTTCAACCAAGCTGCTCAAGTTTGGAACCACACCTTCTACTGGAACTGCATGACACCAAACGGTGGCGGCGCTCCTACTGGCGACCTAAAAGCGAAAATCGAAGAAGATTTTGGTTCGTACGACAAGTTCCGTGAAGAGTTCAAAAATGCAGCAACTTCACAGTTCGGTTCAGGTTGGGCTTGGTTAGTAGCAGATTCTGTAGGCGGTAAACTGTCTATCATGAAAACTGCAAACGCTGACACTCCACTAGCACACGGTAAAGTAGCGGTTCTAACTTGTGACGTTTGGGAACACGCTTACTACATCGATTACCGTAACCGTCGTCCTGACTATGTTGACACTTTCCTAGACAAGTTAGTAAACTGGGACTACGCAAACGCTAAGTACAAAGGCCAAGACGCTGGTGTTGAAGCATAGTTGATTCAACTCTAACGCTTTAATGTCTTTGACTTAATGCAAAAAAGGATACCTTCGGGTGTCCTTTTTTTAGTTTGGTTGGTTTAAAAGATTTATAACACTTGAGCCTGGTTTATAGGACCTGAAACTGTAAGTTCTCTAGAGCAGAGCGTAGCATTTGAATATTGTAATAGGCGTGCGCCTTGGTTGAGTTTTGAAAGAACACATAAAGCTCATCGAAGTGCTGACGCTGATTGGCAATGGCCTGAGCCCAGTTTTGCATCTCTTGTGGCGTGTAGCGGTAATCATGTCGCTCACTTGCTGATAGGGCATTCCACCAGTTTAGATTGTTACCATGCATTCTTAGATAGCCAATACGCTTCTGTTTGCTCAGAGTTTTAGCTTGGGCATTTTCTTGATCGGTATTTCTATTGCCTTGGGTGAATAGCAGCCGAGAATTAGGTAAGCCGTTCACTTGCGGATAATCCACACTACACCAGATTAATCCAAACTGTTGAAAACTGTGTTCTACTTGAGGAATGTGCCAGCTGGCATGTCGGAATTCTATGGCCAGTGGATAGTCACTAAACCAGTTGGCAAGTTTGGCCAAATATAGACGATTGGCATGAGTTCTATCGAAGCCATGTGGGAACTGAATCAGTAAAGGAGCGAGGCAGTCTGCTTCAATCAAAGGCTGCAAGGCCTCTATAAAGGCAGTCGCATGTTCAGGGGTGGCCTTCAAGGTATGGCTAAAGTCTTGGTGTAGCTTGATGGCAAACTTAACTTTACCTTCAGACTTTCTAAGCATGCCCTCAT
Organism: Psychrobacter pasteurii; assembly: GCF_900162815.1. Lineage (GTDB taxonomy): Bacteria > Pseudomonadota > Gammaproteobacteria > Pseudomonadales > Moraxellaceae > Psychrobacter > Psychrobacter pasteurii. The sequence goes on from NZ_FUGD01000103.1 coordinate 2,759, forward strand.
AAGCTTTATGACCCAGTGGCGCATAAAAGCTGCTATTAATCTCAACGGCACCGTAGTGTTTGGCGTATTCGGCCAAAAAGTCAGTCTTTTTGGTGCCAATCGGGTATAGCGTGCCCAGCATGTCGGTATCGCTATAACCACCGGTACCCAGATAAACAGTGGGCGTCGGTGTGGCTGAGGATTGCGGAATAGAGGTCATCATAGGCGATAAGCTAAGCCAATTTGTAGCGGCTGTCAAATGCCAGCCCTTGTTGACACAGCCTTCATAAGCTGAGTCTTTGAAGCTATATAATATAGCATTCGTGAATGTATTGGCATTCAATGCTATAATTCTTGGTTTATATCTTCAGTTATGCTTTCTTCTATTATAAATATCCCTGTAAGCCCAGTCGATTACAGGGCTCAGCGATGCTTACTCTTGATAAAGGCCAGTGAGCCCTTATCTATAAGCAGTAGTGAGTCATTTTTATAGCTGTGCTTCTGATAAGCACTTAATATTAGCGGTTTAACTTCAAATTAGTTGGTAGATTTTACATGAATCTCGTAGTCATCGGTATGAACCATAAAACTGCCCCCGTCGCTCTGCGTGAACGGTTAGCATTTGTGGGCGGCGACATACAGGTGGCGCAAGCACAACTGCAGTCTTTAACGGCAGGCAGCCTTATCATATCGACCTGTAACCGCACCGAAATCTATGCTTTAGCGCCCAATACTCAAGCGCTAATGGATCAGGTTCCCACTACAGACTCTTTAGCCGCTGCAGAACAAAAACAGTCAATGGAGCCAGTAACTACCACCCAGCTTACTGAACAGCTCATTCACTGGCTAGCGGATTTTAAGCATTTACCTGTCGAAGAAGTACGTCCTTATTTGTATGACTATATAGATGGTCAGGCGTTAACGCACTTGTTAAGAGTGGCGGCAGGGCTAGATTCTATGATCTTGGGTGAGCCGCAGATTTTCGGTCAAATCAAACGCTCGGTAGCAGAAGCCAAAGAATATGGTTACTTAACCAATCAGCTAAACTGGGTGGTTGAGCAAATATTTGCTGGAGCAAAAAGAGTACGTAATGAGACGGATGTAGGGACTCAAGCCATCTCATTGGGATATGCGGCCTCAAAGTTAGTAACCCAAATTTTTGATAAGCCACAAGAAGCGACTTTTTTATTAGTGGCAGCCGGTGAAATGAACCGCTTGGTGGCTCAGCACATCTCTGCACTTGGTGTAAAAAAGATTCTTATTTGTAACCGTACGCCACAAAGAGCTCAAGCACTGGCTGAAGAATTACAACGTCCAGGTTTGCAGATTGAAGTACATTCCTTAAACGAGCTAGATAGCTTATTGCCTCAAGCTGATATTGTCAGTAGTTGTAGTGGTAGCATGGACATGCTAATTGATAAGACTATGACGCAGCGAGCGTTAAAAAAACGCCGTTATAAACCGATGCTGATGGTGGATCTGGCCGTTCCTAGAGACATCGACTCAAATGTGGGCAAGCTCGATGATGTGTACTTGTATTCTGTCGATGACCTTCAGCACGTTATCGCCGGTAACTTAGAAAAACGCCGTCAAGCTGCGGTTGAAGCCGAGCTTTTAGTAAGTCATCTAGTAGTTGAGATTGAGCGCCGCTTCCAAGTGCGTAAAGTCGGACAGGACATCTACGACTACCGCAATACCAGCCAACAAAAAGCCAATGCAGTACTACAGGATATGCTGCATCAGTTAAAGACCACAGACAGCAGTGCTGAGGATATGATGATAGAGCTGACACGGCGATTAACACAAACCTTATCGCATGCTCCCTCTTCTTTGATGCGCCGCGCAGCCCATCATGGCAATTCAGAAATGCTAGATTTGATCATCGAGGGGCTAAAAGAGGCCTATCGTAAAAAATAAAGGTTTAATGAAAATAAAAAAGGAGTGCTATTAAAGCACTCCTTTTTTTATTCTCATAAGTAACGCCACAAGCAACGCATTTTTTATCAAAATGAGTTATTAAAATGAGGGGTTCATTAACGCTGATAAAAAGTGAGGCAATACGCTTGGAGACAATAAAATAGTCGCTAGCACCCCAAAACCACCGCCCCACAAATGGGCCAAGTGATTGATATTAGAGTTGCCTTTGTTGTTGGCATGAATGCTGTAAGCCACATAAGCGATAGCAAACACGATAGCTGGGATAGGGACAATGGCAAACAGATATAACATGCTCCATGGAGCCATTAAAATAAACGAGAACAATATCGCTGACACCCCGCCCGAGGCACCCAAGCTACGATAGCGAGGATCGTTTTTATGCTTTAAGTAGCTAGGAATCATAGCCACGATAATCGCCCCTAAATACACAGCTAAAAACCCAAAGCCCCCTAAAAACTGATTAAAGAACCTTTCTACCGCTCGGCCGAAGAAGTATAAGGTAAACATGTTGAATAGCAGGTGAGTACTGTCAGCGTGGACGAAGCCGTGGGTGATAAAGCGATGCCATTCGCCTTTATTCACCGCAGGAGGATAAAAGATAAGTTTGTTCATTAGCTCTTGTTTTTGCCAGGCCAAAAGACTAATGATGACGGTGATAATAATAATTAACGTGGTATGACTGCTTAATAAACTGTTCAAGGTGCTTCCTTACTGGAAAAATGGATCAAAGACTAGGCTTATATTTACACTATTAATATGAATAAGTTCTACATAGATATTTTATCAGTTTGTGAGCAATTCATAACTCTGTAACAAGCCTTAACTGAGAATTTACTTGAATATAACGTACTTATTTAGAAGATGGGGTATTGTGGTAACCAAGTTCGGTAAATAAAAAAGCTTAACTTGTGTCAAGACTTACTTGTATCAAGCCTTTAAGTACCAAACCCTAGTCGCTATTCAAACAATTAATTTAAAAAATTAAAGTTTAGTGTTGGTGGACGTATTCTTAGCTTGAATTTACCTGACATACTTTTTCACTATTTAGGAGAATCTTACAATGGATATTATTGGTCATTTAGCCCGTACGGTGACGCCCGCTGTTTTGGGTGACAATCATAACCCTCAAAATGAAAGCTTATTAAAACAGTTTTATGCTTTGTTTGCCGCTAAACTTTCAGACAACGATACGTTTAATCGTCTAGGGACACAAGAGATAAACCGTGAAGATTTAGGTTTATTCGACCGTTTATGGACAGATGAAACTCAAAAATCAAACATCGCCAATGAGTTAGCTGCTCATAATAATGTTGACGTTATCTCAGTTAAAGGCTTATTGGCTTCAGCTGCTCCGTTAGCCTTTAATGAAATTAAAAGTCTGGCAGGTGGCACGCCTATTCCACAGTTCTTACGCGATAACCTAAGCTCTTTCCGTGATCATATCCCAGCTTGGGCAACCGCTGTGTTACCAGCTGGTCTATTAGGTGCAGGTGCTGCAGGCGCTCATGCTCTAAATGCTAATGCAGCTACCGGTGCTGCGGCGACGCCTACTGCTGCCCATGCTAATACGGCTGGTCATCGTATTTCAGATACGACCAGTAACGCCCCTTTACAGCGTGAAGAGAAAGAGGGTGGCGGGTTCTTAAAAGCTTTATTGCCTATTATTGGTCTAATTATTCTAGCTGCTCTAGCTTGGGCGCTATTAAAAGGCTGTCAAAAAGACCCAGCTCCAGTAGCTTCTCCAGAACAAACTGTACATCAGCCTGCTGAAACAGCTGGTGCTGGCGATGTAGAGCTTGATCCTGCTGTATTAACGCTAGCAACAGGCGAAGGCAATGACTTATATGCTTGTCGTATCAGTGCGGGTAATGATGAGCTAGGTAACACAGTGACTAATGCCGTTAAAGACGTATTTGGTGCTGATGCAGACAACTGTCGTGCCGAAGTGTACAGTAACTTCGCTACCGATATGCCAGCAGCAGCTCACTTAGGTGCAATCTTACCGCTAATTAAAGATACGCCTAATGCTAACGTAATCTTTGAAGGTAACGACGTTCGTATCGATGCGCCAGACCAAGCACAGCTTGATAAACTGGTTGCTGATATTAAAGCGGCAGCTCCTGCTCTAAACGTTATTGCTGCAGGTCCTCTAGATTTAGATGCTGAAATTGAGCAAAGTATTGCTGATTCAACTGCAGCAATCAATAATCTAGGTGACAACCCAGATCCTAGAGATGTGGCACGTGCTTTAAGCTTACAAGTTATCAACTTTGCAGTAGACAAGTCAGATATCCCAGAAGCTAACAAAGCAGTACTAGATCGTGCAGTAGAAGTGATGAAAAATGTTCCAGAAATGGAGCTGATGATCTTAGGTCATACTGATAGCGATGGTGATGATGCTTATAACAAAGACTTGTCACAGCGCCGTGCAGATGCTGTAAAAGATTACTTAGTGTCTAAAGGTGCAGATGCTTCTAAACTAATGACCAAAGGTATGGGTGAAACGGATCCTATCGCTACTAACGAAACTGACAATGGTAAGTTCCGTAACCGTCGTATTGAGTTCACTGTATATGACGAAACTGCAATGGGTACTGAAGAAATTGAAGTAACTCAAGATACAGCTAACGTTGTAGAAGCAGATGATATGGAAGTTACTACAGAAACTGAAGCTCAGTAATTGAAGTTTAAAAACTGCTTAGTAATTAATAGTAAGTGAAATTAATAGTATTTGAGACCTAGCCTTCCAAGGCTAGGAACTCTCAAGTAAAAAAGACCGTCCTTAGGGGCTAATGCCAGTCAGTTAACGCTGACTGGTATTTTTTTGGGATATTTTTGTGGTTTCCCCTTAACCACCCTCGGGCAAGATCGCTTTCTACGTTCAGGAATAACAAACAATTTTCCTTCCTCTAAAACTGCATCTAACAACTTAGGGAAGAGTCCTGCAGCCTGTAAAGGCGCAAACCGTAACAGATCAACAATCGTAATAGACGCCATA
>NZ_FUGD01000117.1 GCF_900162815.1 Psychrobacter pasteurii
TGAACTTAAACGACAACTGGAATATAAATGCAAGCATGCAGGTTGTCAGTTTGAGATCGTAAATGAGAGTTACACTACCCAGACCTGCTCGTGCTGCCATAAAATAAGTGACAGTAGTCCAAAAGGTAGAGCAGGTTTGCGAATAAGAGGATGGACTTGTGCTGAGTGTGGCACATGGCATGATAGAGATATCAATGCTGCTAAGAATATCCTTGCGGTCGGGCTTGACCGTCTAGCTGTAGGAATCCCCTCGGTTTAGCGAGGGGAGGAAGTCAATAGCCACTCATACTATGGCTTACTAATCAAAGCTTTACGTCTAAAAAGGTGGCTTAGTTGCCCTCTTTTACGAATAGGTAGCCTTTACTACGTACGGTTTTAATACGTTTCGGATTTTCTGGATCATCGCCAATTTTTGGACGAATACGTGAAATACGCACGTCGATTGAACGGTCTTGTCCATCATATTCGATACCGCGTAGACGCTCAAAGATATCTTCACGAGATAAAATACGACCGGCATTAGAAGCCAATAACCATAATAAGTCATATTCAGCACTGGTGAAATCAACCAATTCACCATTTAACGTTACTGAACGGCCGCCATTATCAATAACCAACTCACCAAACTCTAAACGCTGTGGTACTTCTTCAGAAGGGGTGTTTTCAGAGCGACGTAATAAGGCACGGATACGAGCCAATAGTACGCGTGGCTGTGCAGGCTTAGCAACATAGTCATCCGCACCCATTTCCAAACCCAATACCTGGTCCATATCTTCAGTACGGGCAGTAAGCATTAAAATTGGGCTATGGTAATGAGGACGTACTTCACGACATACGGTTAGACCATCACTGCCTGGTAACATCACATCAAGAACGACTAAATCTGGCTGTTCATTGATGATACGACGAATGGCACGGTTACCATCAGTTTCAATAGCCACATCCATGCCATTTTTTACCAAGTAATCTTGGGTTAACATGGCCAGACGTTCATCATCTTCAACGATTAAAATTCGTGGAGTTTGTTCTTCTTCATTTGTAGACATTATTATTTCCTCAAAAAATGAAACCTTAATCAGGGTCTTCTCAACGTATTCAAGTTAGATATTAATAGACCATTACAAGTCTTAGTATATATACATTAATCCATAATGTAATTAGTAATATACGTAATATTAGCACATAAAAAAACAGCCTAGTATAGGCTGTTTGATTATTTTTATAAGCAGTTAACACTTACTCAACAGTTGACGCTAGTTGGCGTAGATTACCTTACGCACGGTTACGATATTTTCTAATCGTTTGTAGCTGTGCAACAGACTCTGCTAGTGAGGCTAATGCAGCGTTTGTCTGTAGAGTTTCAGACTGGTTGACAAGCATCTGTTCTGCTTGTTTACGAGCTTCAATAATTTTCGCTTCGTCTAAGTCATCTGCACGTACTGCAGTATCGGCAAGTACAGTAACTAACTTAGGCTGAACTTCAAGAACCCCACCAGAAACATAAATCACTTCTTCGCTACCATCAGGTAGTTGGATTCTCATTGAGCCCGGCTTTAATAGTGTGATAAGCGGGGTGTGACCAGCTAGGATACCCACTTCACCTTCACTACCCGTCGCAATTAACATACTGATCTCACCAGCATATATCTCTTCACGAGCACTAACTACTCGGCACTGTAAGGTTGCCATGCGACTCTCCGTTATAAACTCATTAACTTGCTAATTAATATTAACATCAAACTTTGATAGCTGATAATTTAATATCTCGGTAAGCAAGACATAGTCTAACTTAGCTATGCCCTGCTTATCTACGACTATCTAATTAAGCTCAGCTATTTAATTAAGCTGCAGACTTCATTTTTTCAGCTTTTGCTACCACTTCATCGATGCTACCAGCCATGTAGAATGCTTGTTCTGGTAGGTCATCGTACTTACCGTCTAAGATATCACGGAAGCTTGAGATGGTGTCACGTAGTGATACGTATTTACCAGGTGCACCGGTGAATACTTCAGCAACGTGGAATGGCTGTGATAAGAAGCGCTGGATCTTACGAGCGCGGTATACAACCATCTTATCTTCTTCTGAAAGCTCATCCATACCTAGAATCGCGATGATGTCTTTAAGTTCTTTATAGCGCTGTAGAACTTCCTGAACACCACGAGCAACGTTATAGTGCTCTTCACCGATAACTAGAGGGTCTAGCTGACGTGACGTTGAGTCTAGTGGGTCAATCGCAGGGTAAATACCTTGTGAAGCGATATCACGGCTTAGTACAACTGTCGCGTCTAAGTGAGCGAACGTAGTAGCTGGTGATGGATCCGTTAAGTCATCCGCAGGTACGTATACCGCTTGGATAGAAGTAATAGAACCCGTCTGAGTTGAAGTAATACGCTCTTGTAGTACACCCATCTCTTCAGCTAGTGTTGGCTGATAACCTACTGCTGATGGCATACGACCTAGAAGTGCTGATACTTCAGTACCGGCTAGCGTGTAGCGGTAGATGTTATCAACGAATAATAGAACGTCTTTACCTTTACCGTTTTCATCTTTTTGATCACGGAAGTATTCAGCCATAGTTAGGCCAGTTAGAGCAACACGTAAACGGTTACCTGGTGGCTCATTCATCTGACCGTAAACCATCGCAACTTTAGAGTTGGTGAAGTTTTCTACGTCAACAACGCCCGCTTCTTGCATCTCGTGGTAGAAGTCGTTACCTTCACGAGTACGCTCACCCACACCAGCGAATACTGATAAACCTGAGTGCTTAAGAGCGATGTTGTTAATCAATTCCATCATGTTTACGGTTTTACCAACACCGGCACCACCGAACAGACCAACTTTACCACCTTTAGCGAACGGGCAAAGTAAGTCAATTACTTTAATACCAGTTTCTAATAGGTCAGTACTGTTAGCTTGCTCATCATATGATGGCGCTTGACGGTGGATTGACCACTTGTCTTCAGAATTAACTGGACCTTGTTCGTCAATTGGACGACCTAAAACGTCCATAATACGACCTAGAGTCGCATCACCAACTGGAACTGTGATTGGGGCACCAGTGTTTGTTACTGGTAAACCACGCTTAAGACCTTCAGTAGATCCCATTGCAATAGTACGAACCACACCGTCACCCAGCTGCTGCTGAACTTCTAAAGTGGTTTCAGTACCATCTACGACTAACGCGTCATATACTTGAGGCACGTCAGTGCGGTTAAACTCGACGTCAATAACTGCGCCAATAATCTGTACTATACGACCGCTACTCATGGCGTTCTCCTTGAACTTCTAAAAATATAGGTATGTCAATTAGGAAACAGCAGCAGCACCGCCGACAATTTCCGAAATTTCTCGGGTAATTGCCGCTTGACGCAGCTTGTTATAAACTAACTGTAAATCATTAATTAGGTCACCAGCATTATCAGTAGCTGCTTTCATGGCTACCATGCGTGCTGATTGCTCTGAAGCAATGTTTTCCATGACCGCTTGATATACGATAGACTCGATATAACGGCCAAGCAAACCATCGATAAGTGTCTTAGCATCAGGCTCGTAGATATAGTCCCAGTTGATTTCCGTACGGATGCCTGAATCAGTATCAATAGCATCTGCAGGTAATGGAACCAACTGACTAACCATTGGCTTTTGTGTCATCGCGTTTACAAACTTGTTATAAACTAAATAAATGCGATCTAAGTGACCTTTGGCATAATCATCAAGCATGGCTTGAACCGGAGCATTTAACTGCTCAAAAGTAGGATTATCACCATAGTCAGTGACTGCTGAAGTTACTTTGCCGCCAAAACTCTTGAAAAAGCTAACGCCTTTAGAGCCGATTACAGCAAACTCAGCTTGCACAGACTGGTCTTGAAATTCTTGAACATGATGCATCAATTGCTTGAACAAGTTGATGTTCAATCCACCTGCCAATCCACGGTCAGAAGTCACTAAGATATAGCCTACACGATTTACCTGACGGCTAGTCATATAAGGGTGCTTATAGTCTGAGGAAGCGTTTACTAGGTGTGATACCACACGACGCATATTCTCAGAATAAGGACGGCCCACTTCCATACGCTCTTGAGCACGGCGCATTTTACTGGCGGCTACCATCTGCATTGCACGCGTAATCTTCTGCGTACTCTTAATGCTAGTAACCTTAGCACGAATTTCTTTTAAACTTGCCATAACATTTCCAATTCGGCGGGGTTTAAATGAGGATTAATCTATTACACACAGTTCAAATAGTGCGATTAGCTTCACTAATCGCACCTTTTATTATTTAGAATGTGTGGTTTTGTAGGAACGTTTCAACTGAAGCTTTTAAACGGCCTGCAATATCATCATTATAGTTTGCAGTGTCGTTAATTTCTTTCATAAGATCAGCTTGTTCGTCATACATGTAACGTAGGTAAGCTTCTTCCCAGGCGCCGATTTTTTCAACTGGGATATCAGCCAAGTAGCCTTCGTTCGAAGCATAGATAACCGCGGCTTGTTCAGCAACTGACATAGGAGCATACTGCTTCTGTTTCATCAGTTCAGTTACACGCTCACCGTGTTCTAGCTGTTGCTTAGTAGCATCATCTAGGTCAGAGGCGAACTGAGCAAACGCTGCCAATTCACGATACTGAGCCAATGCAGTACGGATACCACCTGATAGCTTTTTGATAATCTTAGTCTGAGCAGCACCACCAACACGTGATACTGAAATACCAGCGTTAACCGCAGGACGAATACCTGAGTTAAATAGGCTTGATTCTAAGAAGATCTGACCATCAGTAATAGAAATTACGTTGGTTGGTACGAATGCAGATACGTCACCCGCTTGAGTTTCAATAATAGGTAGAGCAGTTAAAGAACCCGTCTGACCTTTTACTTCACCTTTTGTGAACTCTTCAACATAATCAGCGTTTACACGTGATGCACGCTCTAGTAGGCGTGAGTGAAGATAGAAAACGTCACCTGGGTAAGCTTCACGACCTGGTGGACGACGTAATAGTAGTGAAATCTGACGATACGCTACTGCTTGTTTTGATAAGTCATCATATACGATTAGCGCGTCTTCACCGCGGTCACGGAAGTACTCACCCATTGTACAACCAGAGTATGGAGCGATGTACTGAAGTGCTGCAGGCTCAGAAGCTGATGCCACAACAACCGTTGTGTATTCTAATGCGCCAGTTTCTTCAAGCTTACGTACCACGTTAGCAATAGTAGAACGCTTCTGACCAATGGCTACGTACACACACTTAATGCCAGAATCTTTCTGAGCAATAATAGCGTCAATAGCTAAAGCTGTTTTACCAGTCTGACGGTCACCAATGATAAGCTCACGCTGACCACGACCGATTGGAATCATAGTATCAACTGCTTTATAACCTGTCATTACTGGCTCATCAACTGATTGACGAGCGATAACGCCTGGAGCAATTTTTTCTACTTTGTCAGTAAGTTGAGCGTTGATAGGACCTTTACCATCGATAGGGTTACCTAAAGCATCAACTACGCGACCTAATAATTCAGGACCTACTGGTACTTCTAAAATACGGCCTGTGCAGTAAGCTTTTTGACCTTCTTGAAGACCTAGGTAATCACCCAAAACAACCGCGCCTACGGAGTCTTGTTCAAGGTTCAATGCCATACCATAGACATCGCCTTCAAACTCAATCATCTCACCGTACATTGCATCTTCAAGACCATGAATCTGTACAATACCATCAGATACTTTGACAATAGTGCCTTCATTCTTAGCGGTTGCACCTGTATCAAGGTCTTGAATTCGCTGCTTAATCAGTTGACTGATTTCTGCTGGATTCAATTGTTGCATTGCCTTGTTTCCTTTAATTTGTGATTGCCTGCTTACTCGCCGGATATAAAGCTTAAAATCTTCGAAAAATGTGTTGAAGATAAAATATAAATTAAGCTTTTAATGATAATTTATTTTGATTACAGGTTAACTAATAAGCAACATCAACTATCATTATTATTATTAATGCGTTAAGCAGTTAGCTGTGTTTTTAACTGTTTTAATTTTCCACGCACCGAGTCATCAACAAGCTTGTCGCCAATTTTAATGGTGGCACCCGCTAATAAACTAGGATCTACATCTTCATGAAGAATCACAGATGCATTTAGTGATTGCTCTAATCGACTTTGAATCATAGTACGTTGTGCGTCGTCTAACGGATAGGCAGACGTTACGTATACGTTGACTTGCTTGAGTGCTTTAGCGCGATGTAAACGATATTGCTCTAATACCTGTGGTAATAGGCTCAAACGCTCTTGTTCGGCAAGTTGATGCACAAAGTTTTTGATGGGTGTTGTTGCTACTGGTAGTTGATTAGACGACTGCCCCTGGGTAGAGGTTGCGTGTTCATCATAAACGCTGATTAATGCTTCAGCTTTTTGGTCAGCAGTAACAGCGGGGTTATCTAGCATTTGCACAAAGGCAGAATCACCGACCACGCTACTTGCGATCAACAAGAAATCTTCCCACTCACCAATGACTGAGTTTTCATGCGCATAATCAAATGCTGCCTTGGCATAGGGTCTCGCTAGTGTAGATAATTCAGCCATTATGTCCTCTTAGCCACATATTTTATGAAAAACTTTATATAAAACAAACCAGGTATAAGAAGTTGATTGGAGGTAAAGAGCCCTACTATCGCTGGTCTATAAAACCATAATTACTGCTAAAGCAGTTCATTATAAGATTCTATAAAGCTGAAGCTGAGTCACTTCAGCTCATCAACAATAGATATTAAGACTTAAATTTACCAATTAAAGCTTAGCTGCCAACTCTTCTAACATCTTGGCATGCTGTTGCGCATCAACTTTGTCTTTTAGAATTTGTTCAGCACCTAGTACTGCAAGCTCAGACACTTGACTGCGTAAACCTTCACGTGCTTGATTGATCTCAAGATCGATTGACTCACGGGCTTGCTGACGAATACGTTCGCCTTCAACTTCTGCCTGTGCTTTTGCTTCTTCGATAAGCTGGTTAGCGCTTTTATTTGCTTGTTCAATCAGCGCAGCAGCTTTAACTTTAGCTGTTGCAAGCTCTTGCTCAACTGATTGTTCAGCATTTGCTAAGTCCGACTTTGCCTTTTCAGCGGCATTAAGACCTTCAGCAATCTTCTGCTGACGCTCTTCAATGGCACCCATTAAAGCAGGCCAAATAAACTTCATGCAAAATAAAACAAATATTGCAAACGCTATGGACTGACCGATTAGGGTTAGATTAATATTCACACGATCACCTCTTTATTAATAAAAATCAGTATCATTGACCATTCGATATCTGATATAGCATTCCAAATAATTGCGAATGGTCAACAGGGGTCACTGATGTTTAAATTAAGCTAGAGGGTTAGCGAATAATAATAACATCGCAATACCAACACCAATCATTGGTACCGCATCTAGAAGACCGGCTACAATGAACATGCGAGTTTGCAATTGTGAGCCTAATTCTGGCTGACGTGCAACACTTTCTAGGAATTTACCGCCTAGTAATGCGAAGCCGATACCTGTAGCTAGCGCGCCTGCGCCGATTAGCATTGCTACTGCGATAACTGTGTAACCACCTAATACTGGATCCATTGATGTATCCTCATTTACCTATTGATTGATGAAAAATCTAACTAATTAATGTTCAGTTTGTGATGCTAGTGATAAGTAGATTATCGTCAACATCATAAAGATGAACGCCTGAAGGGTAATAATTAAAATATGGAAAATTGCCCAAGGTACTGATAATGCCCACTGAATCCAGAAAGGTAACAAGGCAATCAATACGAACACCAACTCACCTGCGTACATGTTACCAAATAAACGCAAACCAAGTGATACAGGTTTTGCAATTAAGGTAACCAACTCTAGGATTAAGTTGACTGGGAATAATAAAATCTTAGCGATTGGGTTTGAAGCACTGAACGGATGCATGGTTAGTTCACTAATGAAACCACCGATGCCCTTCTCTTTAATGCTATAACCAATGATTAAGAAGAATACCGAGAACGACATACCTAGTGTAGCGTTGGGATCTGTTGTCGATACAATCTTAAAGTAAACATGATGTGGATCATGACCCATAGCAGCACCAATTTTTTGTGCCAGTACTGGGATATAGTCGATGGGCATTAAGTCCATCAAGTTCATTAAGAAGATCCACACGAAAATTGTTAACGCTAAAGGTGCGATTAATTTTGATGTACCGTTGTAAGAGTCACGGACGTTTGTGTCCACAAACTCAACAATCATCTCAATTGCAGACTGTAACTTGCCTGGTACCCCAGCAGTCGCACGCTTTGCTACGAACCAAAATAAGGCACAAAATATAATACCAAGTCCAAATGACCAAAGCATAGTATCCAAATGAATGGCATTGAAGCCCATTCGACCTGCTTCTTCAGCAGTATGGGCAACTTTCCAGCCTTCACCTGGCAAATAGCCAAAGGTCCAGTTGGTTAAATGGTGTGCAATATAATCAGACGAGGATATTTCAGCTGCCATAATCTAAGCTTCTTATAAGTTTGTGTTAACCATTAATTTATTTAGCAAAACAAAAAATACATTGTTACTGAACACTTTACTATTTCTCTATCTATACTTTGCTAATTGACCTCTTCTCCTCTTTAAAGCAAGGAGATTTCTTCTGCAAGACGTTCAAGCCCGAACGCAAACCTAAGATATGGCAATTGCCTGAACGACACACCGTACACCTTAGGCTCTTACTCTAATCTAGTCCTACCGTTAGGATTGTCAATGATGCGAACTAGATTAGGGGGGTGTTTGGATCGTCCTCCCAGCTAAATTATTGCGTACGCGCAACTTAATCTTAATTTAACTGTTTATTGTAGGACAATAAATTTTGTGCTCAATTATTTCTGCCCTTATATTAATGCAGTGAGATATAAGTGTAAAGAAAACGTTTATTCTTTTTAACACAACCTTTCTGCATTCTTACAAAATTAGAAATTTACTAAATTTTACATAAAACTTGCCGCGTATCATACACTGATTTACTAGCTTTGTAACAAAACTGATTACAATTCTCTGTTTCGATACTGCCGCAATTTTTTAAAATCTTATTATTGCACTGATATGAAATCTGAAAAACACGGCTAGACTTCATAGTAATTAAATAGTCGTTAGCTGCTGTGGTTACGTTGCACGCTATTTTAACTATTTTTTCGAATCTGCCAGAGGCTTATAAAGTGTCCTATTTGCATTGCAATAAATCCAAATATGACTGCGCCGGCAGAAATAGGGTGTATGGTGATAAATACTAGGGCAAAGCCTAACATAACCACAAACCACTTAATGATCTGACCCAGATAGAGCTGGCTTACGATGGCCTGTCTGGCTTGTGCTCCGGTATATCGGAAAGCGAACCAAGCAAAGACACCCTGAGCAAACCAATTAATAAAAGCACCTAGTGCCACCCCTTTTGGGATGAGTAGGTTGCTTTTAAACAAAGTCATCTCTAATAGCCAGGCTATAACGATAATGATTAATAGACTACTCGACCTAAGCCGGGCTTGTCGTCTTAACTGAACTCGTTGTAGCTCTTTACGTTCTGACGCTCGTAGTGGCGTATTGGAATGAGTGGTCATGACTTTTCTATAACACAAAACGCCGACTATTATAATGAGGGCTTATGGGTAAAGCAAGAAAAAAACATTCTTTTGTCAAATACTTTTTTTATGCATGTCTGTAAGCAACGGTTATCAACTGTTTGAGATATATTTAATAAGGTAATATCTCCCAAAAGCATAGCCCTACCCTAGCTAATGAGTACAACTACGAACTAGAGGCTCAAGATAACAAGAGCTTGGCGCGTTGTCTACCTGATATGCACTCTTAACTAGGCAGGGAGATTGTAACTTAATTTTTAACGATCCGTGAGTCTATTTGACACTGGTTAGTCAGTTTTTTTTAAATACAATTGTTAATATCTTTCGCCAAAGCTGTCCACCCTGAAATAAAATCTTTTGCATCACTCATGTCTTCTTGCTGTATCGTGCTATTCACCGGTTTTAATTTAGGCAATGCCCCTTTATTGCTATCAGACTGAAGTACCATACACATAGTAGGTTGTGGACGGGTCTTATTTAACCAGTGAAACTGACTGGCCTTAGGGGGAAGATGATGGTCAATGGTCAACGCACCCGCCAGTTTTAAGTTCAAGGCAGACTCAATATAGCCAAAAGCGTCATGGTAGGCCCAGTAGGGTCGACTGGTTTGGCTATTTACCTGAACCTGAGCGACTGCCTCATCCATCTGTTTGGCAAATTTCTGCACATTAGCGGCATAAACTGCTTTATATTGAGGGTTAGCTCGACTATAAAGAGAGCCTAGAGCACGGGTAATGGCTTTTGCATTATCTGGGTCTAGCCAAAGATGCGGATCTAAGGTGCCTTCAATAGCCTCTCCTTTTACATCACGTAGCGGCAAACGGTTGAACGCATTAAACTTAAATAGACTAATATTATTGGGACTTTTGCCCACAGAATTGGCTAAGTTTGATTCTAATTGACTGCCAAACCAAACCACATAACGACTGTCTTTGACTGTTTTCATATCACTTGGACTTAGGCTGCCATGATGCCCCACATCCCCTGGCTGTAATAACAGCTTGCCCGAGGGCGCTCTTTTAGTCACAGCTTCACTGAGCAAAAATAGAGGATAATTACTAATCGCAATTTCTGTCTTGCTTCGAATGTGTTCGGGAATCACTGTCATTCTGGGTTGTGACTTATCCGCATAGCCCTGAGTCTGGGTCTGGGTGTAATGGTGAGCATGATGGCCGTCATGAGCATGACTGCCCTGATTGTGATGGGCATGATCATGATGAGCCTGTTTATGATGATGGTCTTCAGCACTGGCTAAAGCGGCAGCCATCATTAGGATAGAGGCCGCTATACCCCCTGAAAATAGACGTTTGAAAGACATAATGTTAGAAGGGTTATGCTTAACTATGGACATAGTATTCTCAGTTGATGAAATAAAACAAAACTTTCTTAAAGAAAGATACAAAAATATTGATAGTAGATATGTTATACTATAACAATACAAATATTAAGACTTTATATAAAAAAATAACACCTAAATTTGAGGCCATCTATGATTGATGCTGCAAAATCCCCCACCACTTATCAGAGTCCGCCTTGTGAGCATCAGGGTGCCCACTCACATGACGTCCATGATTTAAGCTCTGAAGATATTAGTCAGCGTCTACAGACTGCTGAGCAAATCTGTGCAGCCAAACAAGCGAGATTTACTCCTTTACGACGTACGGTGTATCAGCTCATTTTAGAATCAGAGAAGCCCCTAGGCGCTTATGATTTAATTCAAAGTTTGCAGCAAGACCGCGAAAAGCAAGTCGGAGATAAGGCGAAAATGGTGGCTCCCCCAACCATCTATCGTACTTTAGAGTTTTTATTAGAATTTGGCTTTATCCATCAGCTAACATCAATTAATGCGTTTGTGCCTTGCTGTCACCCTCGCGATGAACACAATGCTGTTTTTTTATTGTGCAATGACTGTCAGCGAGTTCAGGAGTTTAGTGGATTGCCAGTGCAAGAAATTGTCGGCTATGTCAAAAATGAGGTGGGATTTAAAGTTGAGCAAAGCGTGATGGAGCTAAAAGGTCTATGCCAAACCTGCTCACCTGTTCCTTCTAATCTCTCAGAGGACGCTTAACTGATGCCCTTATCCAATCAAACTTCCTCTAAGCAGACCACTGAAGTTGATACCCAATCAACACCGCTGATGACTCTGGATAATGTCGGCTTTGAAGTCAGCGCCCGTGGTCTAAGCAAGTCTGATCAGGCTAGCTTGGCAAATGAAAGCTTACCTGCCAAAAACGAGCGGTCAGGCTCTAGACTTAGCGGCTGGCTTAGTGGTGCTCGTTCGGCAAAGACTACTGACAAAAACTCAGCAGACTCTCAATCTAGAGTGCTATTAAGCGACATCAGCCTGCAGATTCTACCGCGTGAAAAAATCAGCGTTATCGGTCCCAATGGTGCGGGGAAATCGACATTGATGAAACTTATCTTAGGGTTAATCCAGCCCACCTCAGGTCAGATTCACCGTCATTCCAATCTGCAGCTGGGTTATGTGCCACAAAAGTTCAGTGTGCCAGCTATTTTACCGCTGCGGGTGCAAGATCTGTTGGCTCAAACTGAAAAAAGACTGACCCCAAGTGAGCAAGAGTTTTTATATCAGCGCCTATCGGTCACTCCGTTATTAAAAAAGCAAGTTATTCATCTTTCAGGCGGTGAGACCCAGCGTATTTTGTTGGCCCGTTCATTGCTATCAAAACCTAATTTGCTGATTTTGGATGAGCCGATGCAAGGTTTAGACCCTGAGAGTGAGCGCTGGCTGTATGAGTTTATTGACGATTTGCCAGAATTTTTGCAATGCGCCATGGTGGTTGTCTCCCATGATTTACACTGGGTGATGCGAGGCAGTCGCCGAGTCATTTGCTTAAACAAGCACATCTGCTGCGAAGGCCAGCCAAGCGACCTTGGTGTGTCACAAGAATTCAAAAATCTTTTTGGTCATCAGTACGAGCAGCCTTATATTCATAAGCCGCACGACTGTCAGCACCATGGTCCGCATGTCCATTAATAAGCTGGCCTATGAAACCTATCTGTACTTTAAAACCAGCTTTTGCTTTGAAAACTATAACCCTCTTAAAATAACAAACTTTAGTGGAATACCGCTCGTATGCTAATTGAATGGCTCGATATCATAGCCCCCGCTTGGATTGCTGGCAGTTTGTTGGCGTTATTATCTGCCCCTCTAGGCTGCCTAGTCCTGTGGCGCCGAATGTCCTTTTTTGCTGATGCTCTAGCACACGGTACGTTATTCGGTGTGGCCCTAGCTGCCTTATGGCAACTGCCCTTCGCCATTGGTATTGCTTTGGTGAGTGTGATGGTGGTCATCGGCCTGATGTGGTTAGAAGATGAGCGCTTGCCTAGCGATGCCATATTGGCCGTGGTCTCGGTGTCTATGCTGTGTCTGGGTCTATTAACATTGACCCATTTAACCCAAATGCAGGCCAATGTTTTGGGTTACTTATTTGGTAATCTTTTGGAAGTAGGTTGGAGTGACTTGCCTGTCTTATCGGTCTGCGTAGCACTGGGTGTCGCATTTTTGATTTATATTTGGCACAAACAAGTGATTTTAGCGACTCACGCTGATTTAGCCGAAGTCTCTGGCATTAACGCCACTCGGCAGCGGTTATTTTTTATGGGAATCTTGGCAGGATTCTGTGCTTTAGCACTTCAAGCCGTCGGTAGTCTATTAATTAGCGGTCTATTGATCTTGCCAGCGCTGACGGCCAGACTTTGGGCTCACTCTCCAAAACAAATGGTTATTTTTGCCGTTATTTTGGCACAGCTTGCGGTAACTGGTGGGGTTTGGGGTAGTGTTCTATTAGATATTCAAACCGGCTTGGCGATTGTGCTGGGCTTAGCCGTGGTGTTTTTTGCAGCTTTTATCGTATCTCGAGCCACTTAATTTATCACCAGTCGCCGTAAAACCACCCACTTCAGGGCATAGGTATCTACACAATTTATCAGTAAGCATAAATTTGATAAAATAGCGCAGTATGGCATAGATAAAATGGAGCTAGATACGAGGCTCATCAAACGATATCAACAACTCGTACACAATCACACTCACCCAAACGGTTATCTACATGCTGGTATGAAAGCAACTATGGATACTAAAAGCAGTTTTGCTCAGACCCAAGCGTTATGGCGATTTGTGCATAATGACAACATCAGCTATCAAGAGCTTAGTAAGCCGTTACTTGAAAACAGCTTACAAGG
>NZ_FUGD01000062.1 GCF_900162815.1 Psychrobacter pasteurii
AAATCTTGACCAACGGGTTAAGCCAGTAGGGTCAACATAGACAATATCATTGGGCTGCATTTCAAAGCGATTGGCCAAAGCTAAGTTAGTGACAGACTATTTTGAATTAACCGTAGGTATTAGATTTATGAAACAGGCTTTATTGATTTTGTCAGTACTGGGTATGGGCATAGCACAAACGAGTGGTGCTGCTATCACAATCTCTCAAACAAATAATACCATCACCAATACTTCTGTGGCATCAAACTACGGTTCATCAAAAAACATCTATAGCACCAAAAGTGGTGCTTATGTTTCTAATAATGATGAAATTAGTCAAGCAATTAGCAACCTAAGTGCGCAGGCCAAGCAAAAAGAGAATCAGCTTTCATCATTAAACAGCCGCTTATACGCTGAAAAACAACAGCAGCAAGTCAATAAGGTTCCTGACAGCAATTCAGCCCCCGCTATCGCTGCTGCTCGCGCCTCAAAAGTGGCTTTATCTGGCAGCTCTGGATATTGTGCCCGTTACGTACGTAAAGCACTACAATCAGCTGGTTATGAGTTCACTCCAAATCCTTCAGCCTATCAGTACGCTACTCGTGGCACACTTGAGAAAGCAGGTTTCAGCAAAATCAGCAATGATATGCCAACCCAAGTAGGTGATGTTATTGTCTATGATCGCTCATCAAAGCGTCCACATGGCCATATTCAAATTTTCGATGGTACAAATTGGATTTCTGACTTCCGTCAGAACAGCATCAGCCCATACAGTGGTGTCTATGCTTATACGACATGGCGCGATTCAAAATACGTGGATGACGCATCCGCATCAGATCGTAATATCTACCTTGCTATGAATGATAAATAAGACTTTCTAAGTCAGCACAACATAGTTGTTATTTCCTCCAACCCAGTAGGGCGTGTTGAACATTCACAAATAGTCTCTGTCAGTGCCATGGTTGAAGGTTCAACACGCCCTAGTGACTAGTGACTGTGCCCGATATGGTTATTCGCAGAGCTTTGCTGCTCTGATATGTCGCAGACCAATGCATCGCTATGGGCGCTGGTCTGCGGGTGTGACAAGCTTTCAACCTGAATGGTGGCGTGATGAATACCAAGCGCAAGCAACCCTTGCTCAAGATTGGCAATCAATACGCTGGCATCCGAGATTCTCATATCCCCATCGACCATCACATGGCAAGATAGCGCATTTAGCCCGCTGGTGATGCTCCAAATATGCAGGTCGTGGACTTGTTTTACTTGTGGATGGGCAAGCAGCTTGTCTTCCACATCTACCAGCGATATGCCTTCTGGCGTGCCCTCCATCAAGACATGTACCGAATCACGTACAACGCGGTAACCACTTACTAAGATAAGTACCGCGACGATCACCGACGCTGCGGCATCGGCCCAAACCCAGCCAAACCCCATCATCAGTAAAGCGGCGATGATCGCGGCGACAGAGCCCATCAAATCACTTAATACATGCAAGTAAGCGCTTTGCATATTGAGGTTGACAGGCTCTTTGGAATCATTGCTTTTATTTGCTTTTTCTTTATTTACTTTGTCTGCATTTGCTCCATGGCTGTGGGTGTGTCCATCGCTGCCGCTACTACCACGATGCATCAGCCAAGCGACCAAGATATTAACCAGCATACCGATGGTGGCGACGATTAGCATACCTTGGGTAGCAATCTCAGGCGGTGAGTTAAGGCGTTTGATCGCTTCATAAAAAATCATCAAGGCGATAATTACTAGCGTCGCACCATTGACGGTGGCCACGATAATCTCAAAGCGTTTATAGCCAAAGGTCTTTTGATGGGTGGCGGCTTTTTCGCCGATTTTAAATGCCATCAACGTCGCACCAAGGGCGATGGCGTCGCTGAGCATGTGTCCTGCATCAGAGAGTAACGCCAAGCTGCCTGTCAGTAAGCCACCAATCGCCTCGATAAACATATAGCCTGTGATGATCACAAAGCTAATCAGTAACGTACGCTGATAGCCTTTGGTATCTCTTGGTGCGGTGTTTTGCTCTAGGTGAGTGTCATGATCATGAGCGTCTTGATTGCCAGCAGTATAGTTACTATCGTTGTTTTTATAGACATCAATAGGCTCACTTGGAGGCAAATGCTTATTTTGCTTATGACTGGCATCTTCTTGACTCATAACGTTACTCAAATTTATTAAGACTTATGGTAAATAACTTCAAGGATTAATGATAAGTCTAACATAGTCGAGTATTAGAAGCTGTAACGACGAGGTAAAAATGCAGCCAGTAAGCTATAGTCGATTCACTGCAAAAATGACATCGTGCTACTGGTATAAATTTTCCTTGCATGCTGTTATTACAGAGGCTGCGCAACATTCATTCCATTAGCACTCTTCAATTTATCACCATGTTATTTTGAACTGACTAGGGCGTGTTGAACATTCATAATTTGAGCCAGATATAAGCACAAGCAAGAGCGACCGTATTTTCATAACTTTGCTTGAGCTTATCAAACCTGGTGGCAACCGCCCTATACTGTTTTAGTTTGGCGAAAGCATTTTCTACTAGATGCCTCGCTTTATATAAGTCCCAGTCCATATGGTCGTTAGAAGACTGAGTATTTCGTTTTCGAGGGATGTTATCCCGTGTCCCTGCTTGTTCAATATGCGCTCGTAGTGCATCAGAATCATAGCCTTTATCGGCACATAAAACCTCTGTGTTGCTCAAATTAACTTTGTCTACTAAGTCAGGTGCGACTTTAACATCGTGGGTCGTGCCATCTGACAAGATAAAGGTAATCGGATTGCCATGCGCATCTACTGCCAAGTGAATCTTGGTCGCGCGTCCTGCCACACTTTTACTAATGGATTGTAGGTTCTCATTGTCACCACTGCTGTGCTGATGCGCTTTAATATGAGTACCATCAATGAAGACCCACTCAAGGTCTGCGTCTTTGATTAATAAAGCAAACAGCGTAATCAGCTTATTACTACGAAACCAGCGCTGGTAAGCTTTATAGATGGTATTGGGCTTGCCAAAACACTCGGGTAAGTCGCACCAAGGACAGCCAACACGCATGCGATAAAGCACGCCTTCAACCGTTTGTCTAAGATTTCCTTTGTCATAGATATTAAGTTCTAGTAATATAGGTTTCAGTCTTGTCCAGTGTTCATCTTTGAGCATAGTGCGAGGCATAGCGAACGATATCTTTTTTGTGTGAGAACTTAAAGATTAACCGTTCGCTATTTTTTTTGCCATTAATTTATACCCAATGTTCAACACGCCCTAGTGATCTTAATATCATTGCTGGGTTTTTTTGTGCTTAACATCAGGGCGTATTTAACCTTTCATGATTTGATCCGTCAGAAATGAACACTACTGATATCATTACTCATGACAGGAGTTATCGACAAGCGCGTTTAAAATGCCACATGATGACGCTGGTGCACTACTTGCACATTTCTGGCGCAAAACGGTCAAGTGATGCTTTAAGTGCATCAGTTCTTCCATTCGTATTTCCACAGCATGAATGTGCTCATCTAGCAAGTTATTCACATCGCCGCAGTCCTTGTCAGGCGACTCCCAGTATTCAAGTAAGATTCGCACATCATCTAAAGCCATATCGAGCGTACGGCAATGTAGGATAAATTGTAGACGCTCAATGTGCTCTTCATTATATAAACGATAATTCCCTTCGCTACGAAAAGGCTCGGGTAATAAACGCTCTTTTTCATAATAGCGAATGGTTTCTACTGTGGCACCTGTGCGTTTAGCGAGCTCACCAATTTTGATTGTCATAACAACCTCTATGATTTAAATAATTAAAGTGGCTGTAAAGACTAGCGCTAGAGAAATTAAAATTACGAAACTGTAGATAAATAACCTTGACTCTAAAGCCACTATAGGGTTCATAATATCATTATTTAAAGGGTAAATTATTATGAAATATCATATTGAAGGTATGGACTGTGCCAGTTGCATCGGCAAGATTGAAACAGCTTTGAAACGTATGCCTGGGGTTTCTGATGTTCAGCTGAATTTCGCTACAGAAACGCTAGAGCTAAATTTAGCCCCTGGTGCGCCGACTCAGGCTAGTGATATCGAAAAAACAATCAAAAGCCTAGGGTTCGGCATCTCTGCCAATACTGGTCAACAAACTGTATCGGCTATTGATATTGACAGCGACAATCAGATGGCTCCGCAGGATAAGCAATGGTGGCAAACTCAAAAAGGCAAACAGGTTGTTGGCCTCGGTATTTTGATGGGCAGCGGTTATGCACTGTCACTACTGTTGCCCGCTTATGGGATATGGGTGTTTGCCATCGCTGTGATTGTAGGCGTTTTTCCATTTGCGCGCAAAGCCTTAGCACTGGCTAAAACAGGTTCATTCTTTTCAATTGAAACGCTGATGTCCGTCGCCGTGCTTGGCGCACTTATCATTGGTGAAGCTGAAGAGGCCGCAGCGGTTGTCTTTTTGTTCTCAATCGGTGAACTGTTTGAGAGTATCGCTGCTGATCGCGCTCGCGCTGGCATCAGAGCCTTATCATCGCTGGTTCCGAAAAGTGCAATTTTACTTGATGCTCAAGGTGGGCAGCGTAACGTTCCAGCGACTTCATTACAAGTGAATGACCTTGTGCTGGTGCGTCCTGGAGATAGGGTATCTGCTGATGGTTCCATTGTTCAAGGTGCGTCCAGCCTTGATGATTCGCCCGTGACGGGAGAGTCTGTTCCTGTTGCCAAGACGATGGGTGACAATGTATTTGCAGGGTCAATTAACATCGATGGTGTGCTCCAAGTGCGCGTAGAAAAGACAGCCGCCGATAACACCATTTCGCGCATTATTGAGCTGGTAGAGCAAGCCCAAGCCTCCAAAGCACCCACTGCCCGTTTTATTGAGAAATTCAGTCGCTATTACACACCGGCAGTGATGGCTATTGCCGCACTAATTATTATCATTCCACCGTTAGCCATGGGTGGAGATTGGTCGACTTGGTTGTATCGCGGTCTAGCACTGTTGCTGATTGCCTGTCCCTGTGCTCTTGTACTATCAACACCCGCTGCCATCGCCTCTGGTCTTGCTGTTGGTGCGCGCCGTGGCTTGCTGATCAAAGGCGGTAGTGCTTTAGAAACTATCGGCCAAGTGAAGACGGTCGCTTTTGACAAGACAGGCACTTTAACTGAAGGCAAACCACGCGTGACCGATGTTGTTGCCTTTACACAAGAGGACTCAAGTATTCAAGGTCAGAATTCTCAAGGTCAAGATGAGATATTGGCACTTTTTGCCAGTGTGGAGACTGGTTCTAGTCACCCGCTTGCTGAAGCCATTGTTAGTCATGCTGAAGCTGCTAAAGTGTTCATACCTGTGGCCTTCAATGCTTCTGCAACTGCCGGTAAAGCGGTACACGCAACTGTCGCGGAGCGCGCGCTAGCTATCGGTTCGCCTGTTTACGCAGCCGATGAGGCATTGATTTCATCCACACAACAGGCGCAAATTGAGGCGCTGCAAAATGAGGGTAAGACCGTCTCTGTTCTTTTCGATGAGCAAAACCGTGAAGTGCTTGGATTAATCGCGCTAAGAGACGAATTACGAGACGACGCTCATGAAGGTGTGGCTCAGCTCAAAGCGATGGGTGTGCGCTCCGTCATGCTAACAGGCGACAACCGCTTAACCGCTCAAGCACTTGCCAGTAATTTAGACGTGGAATGGGAAGCTGAGCTGTTGCCTGAGGACAAACTGCGCCTGCTTAACGAGATGAAGAACAACCGCAAAATAGCGATGGTTGGTGATGGTATTAACGATGCGCCAGCGCTAGCAACTGCCGATGTTGGCATCGCGATGGGTGGTGGTACCGATGTGGCCATTGAGACGGCCGATATCGCATTATTAAAAAGTCGTGTTACGGACATGGCTCATCTCATCGCACTTTCACGTGCCACCATGCGCAACATTCATCAGAACGTCATTTTCGCTTTAGGTCTCAAAGGCGTCTTTCTGATCACGACCATATTCGGCATTACTGGACTATGGATTGCGGTTCTAGCTGATGCTGGAGCAACAGTGATCGTTACTCTTAATGCGTTACGTTTACTGCGCTTTAAAGGCGCGCCTCCACTGGTAAATCCGCCTAAAGTAGTTAAATAAAACCCTTCGAAATCAATTAAAAACTAGAGATAGCAGCAGATTTCGGGGTGGGTTCTAATAATAAAAATTCCACCGCCACAGTAAACTGCAACCGCATTAGAGTAAACAAGGTTAGACCGTATGTTAATCACAGAATTGGGTTATTTTGCCTTGCTGGCCGCCTTTATATTGGCGATTTTGCAGGTGGTATTACCAACCGTTGGCGTCATGCGCGATCACGTTGCTTGGCAGCGTCTCGCGCCCAGTCTCGCGTGGGCACAGTTTGCTGCCATGATTTTTTCATTTGTTGCATTGATGGCAGGCTTTTATTTCAATGACTTTAGTCTCGTCTATGTCACGCAGCACTCTAATACTTTGTTGCCTTGGTACTATAAACTCTCGGCGACATGGGGCGGACACGAAGGCTCGCTCTTGTTGTGGATGACCATCATGGCCACGTGGTGCGCGCTGGTCTCCTATTTTAGCCGTGGCTTACCGTTGTCGATGCGCGCGCGGGTACTCGTGATATTGGCCGGTGTGCAGGTCATGATGCTAGCGATGCTGATTTTTACCTCGTCGCCATTTGATCGTACCTTGCCCAATCTGCCCGTAGATGGGGTAGATCTCAACCCACTTTTGCAGGATTTTGGGCTGATCGTTCACCCACCGATGCTGTATATGGGTTATGTGGGCTTAGCGGTGCCATTTGCTTTTTGTATGGCGGCATTGTGGGAAGGGCGTTTGGATGCAGTATGGACACGCTGGTCACGTCCATGGGCGCTCGCGGCTTGGGGATTTTTGACCATTGGTATTGCACTGGGCTCGTGGTGGGCCTACTACGAGCTTGGCTGGGGCGGTTGGTGGTTTTGGGATCCGGTAGAGAATGCCTCGTTTATGCCTTGGCTTGTCGGCTTAGCATTGCTGCATTCATTAGCAGTCACTGAAAAGCGCGGGGTGTTTAAAGCATGGACCATCATGCTGGCTATTTTCGCCTTTGCCTTAAGCTTGCTTGGCACGTTCCTGGTACGCTCTGGAGTCCTTACCTCAGTGCATTCGTTTGCCGCTGATCCGACGCGTGGTTTGGTTATCTTAGCTATTCTTGGCATCATCGTCGGTGGTGGTCTATTAATGTTTGCCGTTCGAGGTTGGCGTTTAACCGTTGAAAGTCAATATCAGCTGATTTCACGTGAGTCCTTTTTAGTGATCAACAACGCCATCATTTTGATTGCAACCTTAGTGGTGCTGCTCGGCACCCTTTACCCTATTATCGCTGATGCTTTTGGTTTAGGACAAGTGTCCGTTGGCCCTCCTTATTTTAATGCATTATTTGTACCTTTAACGTGGCTGTTATTAATAGCTATGGGTATGGGCTCCAATATCCGCTGGAAACAAGATAAGCGTCCATTGTTAGGCGTTGGTATGGTCATTGCGGCGAGCAGTCTAGTATTAGCTGCAGTCATCACTTACTTTGTCAGTCCATCTGCCATGCTTAATATTGGTGTAACACTAGCAGTAAGTTTTTGGGTACTGTTCTGGATGGTGGTTGATTTCAAAGACAAAACCAAAAATGCACCAAGCTTTTTGCAAGGCTTAAATAAGCTGCGTTTAAGCTACTGGGGTCAGCAAACGGCACATATTGGTGTGATTGTAGCGGTCATCGGTGTTGCCTTTACCAGTACCTTGAGTATCGAGCGCGATGTGGCATTGAGTGTTGGCGAAACGGTCCATGTCCAAGGTTACGACTTCACCGTTAAAGGCTTCCGCGAAGTCAAAGGCAGTAACTATGATGCGACCCAAGCTGAGGTCGAAGTGAGTAAAGATAGCCGTGCTGTGACTACGTTATACCCTGAAAAACGCAATTACATTATTAGCATGATGCCAATGACCGAAGCAGCGATTGATGACAGTCTGATGCGTGATGTGTACGTCGCACTTGGTGAACCTATAGCTGAAGGCAGTAATAAATGGGCCGTACGTATTTATGTGAAGCCATTGATTCGTTGGATATGGCTCGGCGCTATTATTATGGCATTGGGTGGTCTGCTGAGTATGCTTGATAGGCGCTATCGTCTCAAAACATCCAAGACCCCTGCACAAATTGCAGCGAGTAAGTCAGGCTTTACGACGGTTACTGATTTAGATGTTAAAAGCACTACTAATAACACGACACTAATAGGGGAGAAGCAAAATGACTAAGTCTAATCATTTTTCCGAGCAACCCCCTGAAACAAAAGGTAATCGAACAATGAAAAAAAGCCAATTTAGAATATGGTTTTTGATCCCGCTGATCATCTTTGCTGCTGTTATGGTTATGCTTTATTTTCGTTTGGGGCAGCCGACTGAAATCGTAACCAATACCGCGCTTGAACGCCCAGTACCAGCGTTTGAGCTGCCATTGTTGTCCGATACCAGTCGGATCATGACCAATGACAACTTACCTGATGAGCCCTTTTTGATGAATATTTGGGGCTCTTGGTGCCCAACTTGCGTTATTGAGCATCCTTTTTTGATGCAACTAGAAGAGCGTGGTGTCAATCTGGTTGGCGTGAATTATAAAGACGATATCGGTGATGCGCTCAGCTATCTCAACCGAGGCGGTGATCCCTTTTCGATGTCTATTCAGGATTCATTGGGTCAGTTTGCTCTAGACTTAGGCATAACTGGTGCGCCCGAAACCTTTGTTGTGGATGGAGATGGCATCATTCGTCAGCATATTGTTGGTGAGATTAACGAGAGTAACTGGCAAGATCGTATTGAGCCTTGCTTAACGGTACTCAATGATGCCAATGATAATAACGTCAGTCCAGATGCGATTCAGGTTGAAGAGGTGTGCAAATGATAGCCCTTTCAATAAAGGCCGTTACGATAAAAGTAGCGAGCTTAATACTTGCCTGTCTCCTAAGTGTGACCAGCTATGCGGCGATTGACGTCTATGATTTTGATTCTGTCCAACAAGAAGCACAATACCGAGGATTGATCGAAGAGTTTCGTTGCCCGAAATGCCAAAACCAAAACTTGGCAGGTTCTGATGCGCCGATTGCCCAAGACTTAAAGCAAAAAGTCTATGATTTGATTAAAGACAGACGTAGTGATGCGGAAATCCGGGATTATATGCAGGATCGTTATGGCGACTTTATCAGCTACAAGCCGCCTATGCGACCATCGACATGGATCCTATGGTTTTTTCCACCATTATTATTGCTCGTCTTAATTGTTGGTTGGTTTTGGCAAAGTAAACGCCGCCAAGTTGTCGCCCGTGGCCAAAACGGCGTTACAGTGAACAGTACTGCTGCCTTGACCTCTGCGGAAAAGGCTGAGCTTGATCGTCTATTATCGCAAGCTGAGAATGTCGACCACGATATTACTAGCATAGAGGACAAAAAATGACTCTATTTTCTACTTTTGGCTTATTTGTAGCTCTAAGCTTGCTGATTGCTCTTATATTTGCGCTAATTGCTATTATGCCATGGCTACGAGCACCGCGTTTGCAGTCCAAACCAATAGACAATCAACTGCTAGATATTAATGTTGCAGTATTTCGCGAACGTTTAGCTGAGCTACAAACAGATAAAGACAGCGGTACTATTAATAATAGCCATTATCAAAATCAAAAGCTGGAACTGGAGCGTCAGCTATTGGATGCCCAGCGTGAAGTCACGCCGATGGTCACCCCTGGTATCAAAAGCCGCTTGATCCTCATGGTTTGGGTGCCTGTATTGGCTGCGCTGGCGTATCTGATGGTGGGTGACCGAACGCCTGTGTTTGATCTGTGGACGGCCGAAGACAAAGTAGGACAAGTGGCTGATGACCTATTGACTGGCAAAATCGATCAGCCACCTGTATGGGCAATCGAAAACGGCCAGCAGCTTATCAGCGCGATGCAGACCAACGTTTATCGTCATGCCGATGATCCTGATCGCTGGATGCGTTTGTCAGAGCTGTTTTCATCGCTTGAAGCTACCGACTCAGCGATTGAAGCTTTGTCACGCGCTTACCGTCTGTCACCAGACAATGAAGAGATTGCGACCACTTATGCGCAGATTAGCTTTTTTGCCAATAAAGGTCAGCTTGATGCCAGTAGCCGCCGTGTATTACAAGATGTCCTTGCCAAAAATCCACAGCATGAAGGTGCGCAGATGCTAATGGCAATGGGTGAGGCACGTGGTAGTAACTTTGCAGAAGCGCAAGGTTGGATTAAACGCTTACAAGGCAGCATTGTGGCCAAACCAGGTGATCATACTAAAGCTTTAGCAAGCTTAGATGAGTTAAGCAACTACGTTAGCACGCAAGAAAAGCAAGCGCTAGAAGGTATTGACGTGACAGTGAAAATTAACGCTAATTTATTACCGTTAGTGAAAGCTGATGATGTGTTGTTTGTAGCGATACGTGATGTGAAAGGGGGCCCTCCGTTTGCCGCCAAACGTTTACCCATTAGTATTATCAAGCAAGGTGAGGCTAGTATCCGCTTAAGCAATCTTGATGCGATGATGCCAGATCGCACGTTAAATTCAGCTCGTAGTGACAAAACTCAGTTAGCAGTCGTTGCTCGTATTAGTCATAGCGGTAATGCCATAGCAGAATCAGGCGACTTATCGGGTAATCCTATAATGATTAGCGTTGAACAGACTCAGGTTAATGTTGAAATCAATCAACAGATTCCCTAATAAAAAATTATTACCGTAAGTTTCATAATACCAGAGCGGTAAGTGGAGCCGTTTATGAAAGTGGCGCGATTAATAATCGTATACCAAAAACATATACGTTTAACATTGTTCATTGTATAAACATAGATAAAGGAAACAACTATGACTGAATCTACCGACAGATTAGATAGTACTAAATTGAATAGCGTTGAATCGGCTAGTACTAATATTGCTGACAAGAAGGTACCTATAGCTGTGAGTAGTACTCATCAATCGATTGACTCTAAAACCATAAATCATACGCCTAAAGCTATGTACGTGACTTCAGGCAACTCAATAACACCTAAAGATAAGTTGGACAAAATGCCAAAAATGGTTGCCAATGGCAGTCGCGCTTTTATCTGGTATTTGTTGGCGATAATGGTATTAATACTTGATCAATGGACTAAGTGGTTGGCCCAAACCACATTAGCGTTCAATGACCCCGTACCGGTCATTGAACCATTTCTCAACTGGACACTCGCTTATAACTATGGGGCAGCATTTAGCTTTTTAGCCAACGCTGGCGGTTGGCAGAAATGGTTTTTCTCAGGCTTAGCTTTTGTAATGGCTATCTTTTTAACGGTTTATTTAATCAAAGCGCCACGTGCAGCCAAGCTATTATCTATGGGGTTGGCCTTAATGCTTGGTGGTGCGATTGGCAACTTAATCGATCGTTTAAGAATTGGTAAAGTGGTTGACTTTATCCATGTGCATTATGCTGATGTCTGGAATTATCCTCTTTTCAATGTTGCAGATATAGGTGTCTGTGTCGGTGTCGCATTGATTATAATTGACATGATATTTTTAGAAAGTAAGCGTAATAAATAAGCACATTGATGCCGATTATCACAAACAAAATGAACTAGCGTCGTATTCACTCTATACGGAAAAATACTTTTTATACTTGAGTATGTTTATAAAATGTGAACTGGAAGGTAATGTATGACTGGTATAGGTACTCACTCATTTTAGGTCTTAAAACTCAATACTTAAAAGCTCTGCGTAGAGCCATTATTATAGAGAAATTGAATAATCCATAAATTCTTTATTGATAATAACAAAAGGAAAATACAGTGTCACAGACTCAGCCAACTATTGAAAAAATTCACAGCCTTAGAAAAAAAACAAGAGACAGCGTTAAAAAGTCTTACCCTTATATAGTCGATACACTCTAAAAATGTCATAGCACTACTGGGATGAATTTTGCGCAGCCTCCTATCGTGCGCTCAAAGAAATTTGAAGCGGACTATAATAATTACCATCGTTTGTCAGGCGAGGGTAAGCGGGATACAGACACATTCAGAAATGAAATGAAGAATTTTATTACTATGTATCCTGAAGATTTTGAGAAAAAACCGCTAGAAAATTATTTGAAATAACAGCTATTAATGGCACTCCATTAACATTTCTGTAAGTACATTACCGTTAAATGATTACCCTGCGCAGCAAGATAGCTCTTTAACGTCTTTGCTAAAGGTTTGAGCGCATAACTTCAATCCTTCAACCATCGTCAAATACGGAAATAGTTGACCTGCCAATTCTTCGACTGTCATTTTATTATGAATAGCAAGAGCCGCACTTTGAATCAGTTCTCCGCCTTCATGGGCTAAAATTTGTGCGCCTATCAGTTTTCCCGTGGATTCTTCAGCTACCAACTTGATAAAACCATCCGTTTCAAAATTTGCTAAAGCTCTTGGTACGTTTTCCATATCAAGTACACGACTTATCGTATTTATTCCTACCGCTGAAGCTTGTACTTCGGTTAGACCTACCGTAGCAACTTGTGGGTCGGTGAATATAACAGCAGGCATGGTAGATAAGTCGAGTTGCGCATTTCCACCTGTCATATTAATTCCAGCCCTACTTCCGGCAGCAGCAGCAACATAAACAAATTGTGGCATATTGGAGCAATCTCCAGCGGCATAAATGTTAGCTGTTGATGTTTCCATCATACTATTAACAACAATGGCACCACTTTTATCTGTTTCAACACCAACATTTTCTAAACCAAGCTTTCCAGTATTTGCATGGCGACCCGTAGAGATAAGCAATTTTTCAGCGATTAATGTTCCTTCGTTAGTTTCCAATGAAAAACCATTGCTATCATAAGAAACATGACTTGCTTGCGTATTATTAAGTACCCTAATACCTTCTTTTTCAAAGCACTCTGCCAGTTTTTCACCTAATAACGGATCTTCAGCATATAAAAGGGTATGTCTGGCTAGAATTGTCACACGGCTACCTAAACGGGCATAAGCTTGCGCAATTTCCAGAGCAACAACGGAGGAGCCGATGACAACTAGACTACTCGGTAACTCTTCTGCAAATAAGGCTTCTGTTGATGTCCAATAAGGTGTATCAACTAAACCCTTAATTGGTGGAATGCTTGGTGTAGAGCCTGTTGCAATTAAAATGCGATCTGCAACCAGCTCTTCTTCACTACCATCAGACTTGTGAACTAGCAAGGTATTTTGATTTTTAAAACGTGCATAACCTTTAAGTAAAGATAGCGCGGGATTACTCTCTAAAATACGTTGATATTTAGCATCGCGTAGTTCTTCGACGCGAGCGTTTTGCTGATGTGCTAATAAGGAGCGGCTAAGTTGTGGCTGAATATTTTCTAAACCATCAAACGGGTTAGTACGTTGCTGATGCGCTAATTGCGCAGCACGGATCAATATTTTTGAAGGAACACAGCCGACATTTACACAGCAACCTCCGATTACATCGGCTCCTTCAATGATAGTAACTCTTGCTCCGCCTTCTGCTGCTTTAATCGCACTGGCAAAGGCCCCTGAACCACTACCAATAATGGCTACATGTAATTGTTCTGGCTGGATGTCATTTGGCGAGCAACAACTATTCGTTGACATATTTTATTCCTCTTAAAAAGTTAAGCGGTACAAGTTTCATCATCACAGCGTTTATTCGCAGGAGAAACCATGTCCCAAATTGATACAGCAACCATTAGTCCTAGCCCCGTATAAGTAACGTATGAACTCCACCCGTACTGGAACCAAGGGTATAAAGAGAGTAAAACCAAAATGGGGCCAATTGAACCGATAAAACTACGGTGCCATTGACGATGGCTAAACCAGCCTAAGATATTCATTGCCAGCGCTAATACTGCAAACAGTGGTAACAACGTATTGATAAATACCCCTTCCCACTGACTAAGAAATCCCATCCCAATTGCCGCACCAAGACTAGCTATCGCGGGAAAACACATGGCGCATCCCATTGCCGAAACAAGTGCACCTATAGAGCCTGCTTTATCTCCGATACGCGTAACTAGTTCTAAGGGGCTAAATATTACTTATTTTCACTTTTTAAATTTGAAGGGTAGCCAGCGTTGGTAGTCGCTGCAATTAATGCATTGATGTTGGTTTTAGTGTCATCAAAAGAAACAACAGCTAGCTTAGGCTTGTAGGTAACTTTCGCATTTTCAACGCCATCAACATTTTCTAATGACTTTTTAACTGTGATTGGACATGTCGCACAGTTCATCGTTGGCACTTCCAGTGTAACTGTTTTTACTTCAGCAAAAGCACCAAAACTAGAAAGTGAAAGCAGTGCGGTTAATAATAATTTTTTCATAATTAGCTCCAAATTTTAAAATGTTATAAATTTCTTGATCTGTATATTAAGCAAACAAAAGTATCCAATAATTACTGGTCACTAAAATTGTCGCAACTATAGCGCTCAGCCAGAAAATGACTTTTCGTTGTTGCTGTTTCTTAGGAATTGCACAGGCCGTTCCCGGCTCACACTCTTCTACAGGACGGTAAATTTTCCAACCTGAGTAACCAAACAACAACACTACAAATGCGATAAATAATGGCCTATAGGGTTCAAATGCAGTTAAATTACCAATCCATGAGCCACTTACCCCAAGTAATAACAGGAGCAAAGGACCTACACAGCATACGCCTGCGCCTAATGCTGCTATGATGCCTCCTATCATTGGAAGGTTTGATTCTTTTTGATTCATATAGATACCTCATTAGATAATGCAAGTGTATTGCATGTACCTAAGTACGGAGTCAAGGGTGATTTATAAAAAATTTATCTTTGATAATCTGCTACGACAGATACGGGGAATAAGCTAACTTGAATTAAGGCGCAGAAGTAAAATTGGATATGCTGTTTTAGTGGGAAATGGTAGTTAAGTGAATCATTTACTTCGGTTGCAACGAATCAATTATTGGGCAGTGGCTATCGTCATCATTATTTTGGCATTGTCCTAAATGTTCTTCCAAAGCGTGTTCTAACAACAACAAGTCAGCCATCTTTTTTTGTACTGCGATCAGTTTTTTATTAGCTAATTCTTGTACTTTACTACATGGACTATCGTTTAACGCAAGTAACCCTTCAATCTCATTTAGCGTAAAACCTAATTCTTGAGAACGCTTGATAAAATGTATTCTATTTACCGTTTCTTTCGGGTAATGTCTATAGCCCTGCATAGGCTTTGGTGGTTGTTTAATTAAGCCTTTGCGTTCATAAAAGCGAATTGTTTCGACATTTACACTCAGTTCTTTAGCCAACATACTTATGGTTCGTTTAGACACGTTATCAATTACCTTACTGACTTTTTGTTTACTTACTTTATATCTAATTAAAGTGACCATCAATGAATACCAGTTTAAACATCGCTAATTGATTTTGTTTTTTCTTCTATTAAATAAGTAAAGTT
Source organism: Psychrobacter pasteurii (assembly GCF_900162815.1). Lineage (GTDB taxonomy): Bacteria > Pseudomonadota > Gammaproteobacteria > Pseudomonadales > Moraxellaceae > Psychrobacter > Psychrobacter pasteurii. Next base: position 15,474 of record NZ_FUGD01000062.1, read on the forward strand.
ACCGTTGTTACAACAATATTAAACCACAACAATGTATGGTTTATCCTTTTTCATTATCAAAGTCCAAATTAGTGTTATTACATGCAGTTCTACATGAGTATACCCTAGCGGAACCACCTAAAAACGCCTTATACAACCTTAATAGACCACCTAAAATAGACCGTTATAGTAGAACCACTTATAACAGACTATTTTAGGTGTTTGCGTTTATTAGACCCTCAAACTGTCACTTCGTGAAGTACTATCTTTTTATATCTGCAACAAATCACATGCCCCTCGTAAAGCTCCAGCTGATGCTCGCAGTCCTGACTATTCAAACGGTGTTCCCTATGGACGCTATGGTCAGCCTATGATGATGGGTGATATGCCATTATGGGGCGTTTCTGTAGACGATTTAGGCTATCAGTTTGATGACGATCAGATTAATTATGAGGTTAGTGCTTGGTATGGCCTAGATGAGCGCCGTCTATCTTTACGTAGTGAAGGTAGTGTTCAGACCAAAGATGAGAAAGACATTGATAGTCTGACCTCATTGTCTTACTGGAAGCCGCTAAGTATTTTTTGGAATGGCGAAGCAGGGGTCGCCTATGATACCAAGAATGATAAGCCTGCCATTATGGCCGGTATTGTCGGCACAATGCCTTACTTTATTGAAACAGATGCTAGAGCATATCTCTACACCGATGGTCAAGTTAGGCTTGATCTTGGTGCAGAATATGAATGGCGTTTGAGTCAGCACTGGGTTGTGATACCGGAAGTTGGTCTGTCAGCTTTTAGTAAAGACGATATTGACAATCATATCACCAAGGTATTTAATGAATTAGAGACTGAAGTTAGACTGACTTATGAAACCTTAGGTCGTCAACTGGCACCTTACGTCGGTGTGAGCTATGAGACGGCTCTTGGCAGTGCGCGTGGCCAGCGGCGTCAAGAAAATGAATCGGTTGATAGCAGTAGTTTGACTGCCGGTGTTAAATTCTGGTTCTAACATTGTCAAAATTATAGGAGATATATTATGAATACTTCTGATCAAAACAGCATGAATCATCAAAGCCATCAACAGGGCATGAATCCTTATGTGAAGTTCACTTTGATGATTCTGACGTCTACGATTGTAATGTTTATCATGATGTATTTTAATACCTATCAATTGGATCATGTTTATTTTAGTGAGACCCGAGCTTATATGGCGCTCTACATGGGTGCCGGTATGGCCGTCATTATGCTGGCCTTTATGGGTAATATGTATAAGAAGACCAAGGTAAATCTACTGGTTTATGGAATAAGTGTAGTAATGTTTGCTGTAGGTATTTGGGGTGTGCGTTCCCAAGCAACGGTTGATCAAGTCGATTGGATGCAAGCCATGATACCTCATCACTCGATTGCCATTTTGACGAGCTCAAGAGCAGATATTGAAGACCCTAGAGTACAACAGCTCGCTGACGATATTATTAAAGCGCAAAAGCGTGAAATCGCTGAGATGCAAGCGCTTATTGAAGAGCTCGAATAGACGGCTATATATAGAGGTATGGCAAGCTAAGAAATTGATTATGAAAAAATGGTGATACCTGGTATCAGCGCTATAGTCTTCGCTGGTACCTTTACCTTAAAAGGACAGATTGCACAGATAATTAATGTGATTTTTTACCTACCCCTTCAACTGCAGTAACTGCTCTTTGTTTTACTGTTCTTATTTCAAAACCTCTTATTCCTATATCGAAATGTTCAATATCTGTCGATTGCTATTCTTGAGTGATAGTAAGCATCTAAAAGTATACGCTCGCCCACCACTGTCAATAGTAAGCATCCGACCAACCCCTATTGCGGTGGCACCCAGCGATGAGCTAACAACTCATCCAGATCCTCTTGAGTAGGCAGGCGTCTTAGCACGTCTGTCAAATAAGCAGACACATCCAAGCCATTTAAGCGAGCTGACTGAATGATTGACATAATATTCGCAGCACGCTGCCCACTTCGCAGCGAACCGGCAAACAACCAGTTTTTACGCCCAAGTGCCCACGGACGCATCTGATTCTCCGCCCAATTATTATCAATCGGCAGCCTGCCATCATCTAGATACTGAGTCAGCGCCTGCCAACGTTTCAGGCAATAATCCATCGCCTTACTAATACTGGCATTTTTAGTGGTTAACTGTCTTTTTTCTTGTAACCATTGGTGCAGCTTATCGGCAATTGGTTTGGCTTTTTTTTGCCTGATTTTCCGAACTATTTGGGGATCTCTTGGTATTGGGGGTGTATTTTTTTCAAATCGCTCATCAATCTCACGTTCAATGGCATACAACTGCCTAAATAACGTTAATGCCTCAATGCTCACGATACTTTGCCCAGTGATATGCAGTTCATGAAATTTACGCCGTGCATGGGCCAGACAACCGATTTCAGTCACACCTTGATGAAATAAGAACTTATATCCGCTGTAATCATCGCAAACCAGCTGACCACGCCACTTATCTAAAAAGGCTTTAGGGTGCTCATTACGACGACTTTCAGCAAAGTCATAGACCACCGCTTTTAAAGAGCTGTGCTGTGGCGTAAGATACGCCCAGACATAGCCTTTTTTTAATGATTTACCACCTACCTTTACATGGTTCTTCATGATAGATACCGGGGTTTCATCGGCATGTAAGATAGGCTCAGACAGTAATAGTTCATGCAAGCGACTGACTAAAGGCTCAAGGGCGACGCCGCAGCGTCCCACCCAATCTGCCATAGTAGCATCGGGGATATTTACCCCACTTCGCTGATAGATAATATTCTGCCGATATAGCGGCTGATGGTCTGCATACTTGCTAATAAGGATGTGTGCAAGCAGCTCTGGGGTGGCGATGCTTTTGTTAATAATCTGCTTGGGGGTAGCCGCTTGATGAATGATGTCACACTCACGGCATACCCATTTAGGGTAGATGTGACGCTCAATATAAAACTGCTTAGGGATAATGCCAAGTTTGTCTTGTTTATCCTCCCCAATTCGCTTCATTTGACAGCCGCAGTCACAGACGGTGGTAAGTGGTTCATGAACCTGGGTTTTGACCTCAAGGTTGTCAGGAATCACTGTGTATTTGGCACGCTTTGTTTTTTTAGGCTGATCAGTAGCTGAAGCTGGCAGCTGACCTGTGATCTCTTTGGCGGCTTTAAGCTCACCCTCATTAATGAGGGTTTCTGCCTGAGTACGATCAATCGCAGGCAGCTTGGCAAGCTCATCTTGGCTTAAGCCGCTAAGGTAGTCATCTCGGATTTGTTCAAGCTGCGCTAAGTCCTCTTGCGCGGCCTCATAATTTAAGTGGGTTTGTCTGTCAGTGATGCCTTCGCTTTTTTGTCCATAGAGCCGGTGAATAAGCCGCTTTTGTTTTTCGATGAGTTCAAGCACTTGTTCATACAGCTTGTGGTTTTCTTCAACCACTTGGTTAAAAAGCTGCTGTAGTTGATCGTGACTTGTGTTCGTTTGAACAAGCTGTTGCTGCAGGTGCTCATTACGCTGTTCAAGCAGGTGGATTTTCACCAGAAGCTCGGCGTAAGTGGGGTCTTTTGATAAGTCGGATAAGTTGGCAACAGTCATGGCGATATGTTGCCAGAGTTTTATTTGCCTGTCATCTGCTATTTATAGGATGGGGGTTAATTTATCTTTGCCCATGTTACGCCAAGGCAGTCCACTGATTAAGGCATTAAATTGTTCACGGTTGATGCTGATGCCAGTTTGAGTGGTGGTGAGCTGCTTGGTTAAGCCATGAAATTTATTGTCATCAAGCTGACGGCTACAAAGCCATACCCCAAGCCCATCATGAATGAATACTTTTAGGCGTGTGCCTGCTTTGTTGTAAAACAGGTAGGCACAGTGAGGGCGAATGCTTTGGTGCTCGGTGAGGATGTGGGCCAGTAGTTTGCCACTACCACATCGTATGTCCATGGGCGTGGTGGATAGCCAGATGTGAGTGATGGGTATCATTGCAGCCCTCGTAGTAGGTCAATCAAACTTTGGGTGTCTATTTGGGCAATGTTGAGGCTTATCGCCCCAGATGCTCGAGCTGTGATTTGCAGTTTGATGTTCTTTATGACGGAGGGTGAGCGTAAATGCGCACCTTCAGGCTCAAGATGGATTGGGATAAAGTGCGGGTTTGGATCATGAGACCTGTTTATAGCGCCAGGTAATGTATCAGCTTGAGCATGTGCCCGCTGATACTGGCGTTTCCAGTTATGTAGAAGGTTTTGGTTAATGCCATGCTCTAGGGCGATACTGGCAATTGATCGATCTGAGTCTGTCGCTTCTTTTACTAAAAGCGCTTTAAACTCGGCGCTGTAAGTTCTTCGTTTGGGTGTATTAGGAGATTGTGTTGTCATGTTAGTGTCCACGATTATTTGTTCATGGACACTATCTCGCATTTTTTAATAGAAAAAAAGATGGGATGGTCGGATGCTTACATATCGGATATCGTAAAAGGGTCTTGAGTCCAGGTAATATGTGGGCTACTTACAACGAGTAAGAGGTCATCCATATATAAACAGCTATTCTTTGTGTTCAATACCCCATGAGCCGCAGTGGCATCACCCATATCCGAATCAACATCAAGGGCAGTCACATACACCGTTTGCTGCTTGCGCGTGGGTGCTTCGTTTTCAGTAGGTTTGTTGGCAGCACTCTCATCTTCCACTTTAATAGTTTGGGCATTATGATTAGTATTCGTCATTTCAATGACAGGATCGCAGGCTATAAAGGATATCAACAATATCGGCACCATATACCATTTAAATTTTGGTTTCATTATTCGCTCTCTTAAGGCTTATTCACCTGACCCAAAAACAATATCGCATCGGTTTTATTGTCTTTAATCATAAAAAGAAACGGGTGATCGGCTTTAAAAACAGGTGGTGGAGCAGAGGCAGATTCAGTAGATACTACAATGCCAGTCGCTGCCGCTGCTTCGGTGCCTTTTTCATCGACGATGACCACCGCCTGATGATAGATCTCATCTATCCATGTAGATAAAGGCTGATCAAACAGTTTGAAAGTAGCCTTGTCTTGATTAAAAGCAATGGGCATGCCCATATCTGACAGCATATCTTTCATGTCGTAGCGTTCTTTAAGCTTGAACTTTGGTAAGTGAAGGTTCACTTCTTGCGTAATTAAGTCTTTATTCCACTCTTTAATCTTATCAGCGCTTAAATCACGCACCAGCTGCTGCATGGCTGTCTTGTCTTTAGATTTTGGTAATATCACCAGCATAGATAAGTCATCACCCTTATAAGGCAATTGCACGACCTGCACCTGTTTGTCCTCGCTATAACCAAAATCCGCCTGTGTATGCATCATTTTTATATTAGGACTTGTACCCACATGGTTATAAAAAGGCTGCTCACTGGTGCTTTGAATATTGAATGGCGTTTTCCAATCGCCCTTAAAGTAAACGGCGTTGGTTAATACGGCAACTGTGATGGGCTTGATACTGCCCTTTGGTAGCAACTCAGGAATCAATTGATTGGTATGCTGAGCAATTTTTTTATTAATGATGAGGCGCGAAGGATTAGGATTGCTTTCAAAATCAAGGTTAGTCACTTGACCCCCGTAATAACGTTGTACCGTATCTACGTAGGATTTAGTAGGTGTTAACCCTTGTTCCATCCATAAATCGTTGACCGTAGCAAGTTTATAATCAGGATTGGGTTTGTTAAATTGATTATAGAGCGCGGCGCTATTGGGATTGAGAATATCCATTGAGGGATAATAAAAGGTCTTTTGAATTTGCGCTTTCGTTTCCCCTTCTGCTGCGGCATAGAGCATTGCCATCGCAGTGGACAGGCTGTACGGCGAGAAAAACACGTTGTCATCTGCTTGCCCAGTATGTCCATTGATCTGTCGGTACATGGCAATGGCAAACTGATTGTTGGCGGTAGTGACTTTTTCGATGCCGTCTGGTGTTGACGCAGAAGCATCAGCAGCAATAAAATAAACTGGGCTATCCGCTTGAGCGTCAGCGTTGCTTTTAGCTTTATCTGGTAAGGATGATTTTTCTGGATTTGATGCGGTATTAACTACGCTATCAGTGGGCTTAGTACCCTTCATTGTGCTGTCACAACCAGTAACTACGAATAATAGGCTGCTGACTGCCAATGCACCCATGACACGATTACCGTATAATTTTTTAGGATAACAATACTGGTTATTCTTCATATCTGCTTCACTAACAATGTAGAGTTAAGATGATGCCATTCTAGTATCATCTCTATACAATCGTTTAGTGTAGTTTGGTAAGCGTGCTTATCTATAATCGACCTAACTTATTCGCTTTTTAATCAAAAAAAGTACCTATCTTTGCAACAGATGGTATTAAGCATTTTTTATCGCCTTGTTTTTCATATTCTGCACCACCAACAGCAAGTAAGGAGGTCTGATGCCTAATCAGGTTGAAGTCAAAAAAAAGATTCTTCTACGGGTCAGAAAGATCAAAGGTCAGACACAAGCGATTGAAAAAGCGTTAGAAGACAATGTGGAATATGGTGCAATTCTGCAACAATAGCATTATGTCGAAATAAAAACCCAGATTTTGGCTCAGCTATGGGAAATTTTTTTTAACTTTTGTACAACAAAACTTTCTGACATGCATACATTAGATATGTCAGAATCAGTTTTGATTCTAATAATTGTTGAGTTTTAGTCATGCTTAAAACAGCTTTATATGTCCGTCTTGAAGCTAAACCGGGTAAAGAAGACGAAGTGGAAGCTTTCCTTAAAGCCGGTTTACCTATTGTAATGGAAGAACCTGCGACAGTTGCGTGGTTTGGCCTACGTCTTGGACCTACAACATTTGGTATTTTTGATGCATTCCCTGATGAGGCGGGTCGCCAAGCACATTTATCTGGCAAGGTTGCAGCTGCTTTGATGGCTCAGGCCGATGAGCTATTTTCAGAGCCACCGTCTATTGAAAAAGTAGATGTTTTGGCTAGTAAACTACCAGGTCATACCGACGCTTAAATGTATGAGGGTGCTGCCTGAAATTTTGAATGAAAGGCAGCACTTCAACCCTGTGAGGTGAGTGAACCGCCCCGACTATATCGGAGAGTGGATTGCTTGAGTCAGGCAGCTTTGTCTGACTCATTAAGGCTATCATAGTATCGTCTCTCAAACTCAAAAGGCGACACATAACCAATCGTACTATGAATGCGAGTTTTGTTAAACCAATCGACCCATTCAAGGGTTGCTAATTCAACATCACACGCATCCCGCCACTGCGGTTTTAAATATTCAATCACCTCTGTTTTATAAAGCCCATTAACCGTTTCAGCTAACGCATTATCGTATGAATCACCGGTTGTATCAACAGATGCAATAACGCCAGAATCAGCCATCTTATCCGTATAGCGAATGGATAAGTACTGAACGCCGCGATCACTATGATGAATCACATCTTTTGGGTTATTTCTGTCTGCAATGGCTTGATTTAACGCTGCCATCACCATATCCGTGTTCATACGATTAGACACCTTCCAGCCAACAATACAGCGGGCAAATACGTCAATGATGAAGGCGGTATATACCCAGCCCCGGAAAGTCTTGATAGGAAAGTCTTGATATAAGTGAGGTCTGAACCGTCCCTATTTTTTCATACTCTCTCAGAACGCCGTTTCTCCGAAAAACCTGAGGCGGTTCACTATCGGTATAGCCTGCATTAGCAACTTGCTTATTTTTTGTTAATTTCTTAATCGCTCTCAATATTACTGTTTGCCCATTTCTCAAGTTTATAGGCTTTTGAGTTGCCTCAAGAGTCTATAATTAGGCTATTTGAAAAACATACTATTACCTAAAAAACAGGTTTTTAATCATTCCTATAATCTTGCCATATAGGAAACTATCCAGAAACTCACCTAATCACAAAAAAAATAAACCGCCCCACTCTTAAGCAAGACGGTTTGATGCCTATACCATACGCTGATTAATCTTGCTATTGATCCATTCAGCTACTTCACTGGCAACCCAAGCTACCCTAACCTTGCTGAGTTGTACTTTCTTGGGGAAGGTTGGGTCATAACGATCAGAGTCTTCATTGATCATTTCATATATGCTTGAGCGACTTAAGCCTGTGTACTCTATTACATGCTTAATGTTTAGTAGCTGTGGGATATGATTACATTGCTCAACTGCTGACTTTGTAGTTCTTAGATTTTCCATGTTTTGCTCCTTATAAGTGAATGAGAGCTTTTCGTCTCATATACTTATCGAGTCCTATATTTTTTTACTGCATCTCATACTGCTTTTCGCTATGACACAAAAAAAGGAGCTGAAGTTCAGCTCCTTTCTTATGCTCTGAAAAGCGACAGATGTTAATTCACACTCGACACGCTCTGCCTTAAGCCGTTTGCAATATCAGCAAACTGAACCACATCCTGAACCTTGCTTTGGGTTTTCACTTCAAAGTCATTACTATCGCTTTCTTCTGGATAAAACTCATCAACAACACCAACAGTATCTTCATCAGCGAAGCCTAGCTCTGAATTGCCATAGCCTTGTTTAGCAGCAGCATCTAAGGCATGTTGATTAAAGCCATAGCTTTTAAGCTCATTATCCATCGCCTGTGCTTGTTCAACCGCTTGTAAGATACTAACCCCATCCTCAAGTGTTAAATCTACATAGTAAATTGGTGTCCGATAGCTTTGCGTCGTGCTTTTACCACGTAGAGTTAGCTGCAGTGGCAAGCAAGATAACTTGTTGTTAGACACCGCTGAGAAGTAATTAAGCCTAGCTGCCAATGTGCGAATACTATTAAAGCCTGTGGTTCTAAACACAAAACTACCTAGCTCGTCGTCTTCGCTTATATTGACATAGAGCCTGCCATAAGGCTTACATGCACCTCCTTTGGCTAATGGGCAGATTTCAGGGGATGGACAAGGATGCGTTTCAACGCCTTGCTGAGTTCGCCTTTTACAGCTCTCTCCATCACCGACGCAAACAGGGCGACCTGTTTGACGATCAAATAACGTGTACTCTGCTCTAAGGTTTAACTCAGGCTCATTAAAAAGCATACGTACTGGTATCTTGCGTAGCTTACCGTCACTTAGCTGTCTAAACTTGGCATCAAGCGGATGATTGATCCAGCCCTCTTTGCCTTGTACTTGACTGGTTATGGTGAACTGGTCATCCTTAGTTGGTATGCGTTTACCATTTTTCTCAATCGTACCGCCTATACTGATACGTCCCAAAACTGGTGGGGTAATAATTAGACCTTTAATCATGATGTACTCCTTGGATTAATTAGTTGTTTCTTCATCAGTTTTATAAAAGTTATCGCCATAAAAAAGCCCACCTTATTGGTGGGCTTGCTATATGTTTACTAACTTTATTACTTATCGATGTTAACCAAAAAACGACGGCTACCTTGACGGGTTTGGCTAAACTGCTTAAGAAGCTCAGGTTTAGCTTTAAGTAGTGCCTTACTATCAAGAGTCGTGCTGTCTTTTGATCGCTTCCACGAGATACTGCCTTTATCAAAAACAGCTACTTCATTGTCTTTGATTAATGCCTGTAGTTGATGCTTGACCTGGTCATGCCGCTGCTCAAGCTCGCTCATATAGTCACGATAACTCAGTAACTCCTCAAAAAGCTTATTGGCACCTTCATTTTCACTCAAGTCAAGCTTACTGGCAGGTTCAGGTATTGGGTAAAGTAGCTTGAGTGCTTTGGCTGCTGATGCGCTGTGATCAGGATTGGGTGGTGTATCTGATTCAACGTATTGCCAAAATAAACGCTCATGCTCGATGATGCTGGCGATAAGTCGTTCATCACGCTCAACTTTGAATAGCTTTGTTTCATGGCCACATAGCAGAACACAGATATGAGCCGCCTGTTTACCTGTCACTGCCAATTGATGTTGGACTTGGCAAGCAACGTATAATGGTACGCCATCTTTCCAAAGCCTAGCGCCATGCTCTCCTGCTGTCTTACATTCAAGTACTTGCACCTCCTCTGTGCCAACTACCGCATAGTCTAAGTTAGCTAACATAAAGTGCTTATCAGGGTCAGGGTGTTGTAAGACCGCATTGACTCGGCGCACCTTATTACCTGTATTTTCACTGTAATACTTAGCAACCAAAGGCTCTAACTGATTACCCCAGTAAAGTGGGGAGTAGCCATCACTACCTTCATCCATATTTGAATCAATACGACCTGTCTTAATCATCCACAGCTCAAGCATAGATAAATATGGGTGGATACCACAGGCAGCAGCGGCATCACTACTACCTATGCCCTGCTTACGAATCTTAAGCCATTCATCATGATTTAAGTTTTTAGTATTAACCAACCTTTTGGCAGTTGTGCTGGCTTTAACAGCATGGGCTTTAGTTAGCTCATTTTGATTATTTAATGCAAGTGTAGTCATTGTAGACTCCTTAATGATTGTTAAAATTAAAGGCATAAAAAACCACGCTCTAAGGCGTGGTTTAGTGTTGTTGTATGTTGAGTAAAGTTAGGCTATTAAGCATAACGCTTCTTGCTTAGCCTTATTTTTTAGGTTGGCACCTGCACCAAACCAAGCTGAATCAAGCCTATGATCTTGCGACATGGCTCTTCGCTCATGATCCACATATTCAGTTATAGCTGATAGCAGTCCATAAGCAGTATCTTTAGCCGAGGCTAAATCTGCACCCCGACCTTGACCGTTGAACATATTCATTACTTGGTTCATAGCTCGTGCATTAGGCACAGCCTCTTTTTGTTGCTTGGCTGTGTTGAATGAAATGATGCCATCATCAGTATCATTAAATACACGGTTAAAGTAACTGGCAGCTTCTGCTTGGGTAACTCGTCGATTGGTTAACTGCTTCATCTCATAGTTAAACTCATCCCATTGACTCACAGACACGCCCAACTGACGTTTTACCTTCTCTCCATCAAATGCAGTACTGTGTGGCACTTTAACTACACCACCACTACCATCAGCTAGGCTAATGGCTAATGTGTTATTACATACCACTCGAATATTGGTGAACTGCGCTGTGGTCGCTAGAGTGCCATCACAAGCGGTTGCTAGTAACAGATAGCCATGACTGACATCACCGCCTCTAAGTGTCGCTGACTGGCCTGTACGGGCTAATGCCCATAGCTTGCGCCCACCTTTAAGCACTCCTGCTGTTTCAAGCTCAAAGTCTGCTTGCTCAGTTAAGTCACGATAAAACTCTAGTATCTCCTCAGGCTGAACCTCTTGATACCTTTGGCTGACCACTGATAATGCCTCTAAGGTATCACTACGATAAAGCACTTTGTTATTGTCATAAGGCATGATGATGCTTTGACCTCTGTCATTAGTTGCCATATAGCTGACATCAGATGATTCAATACGCCAATCCATACCAGCTTTTTTAGCCCACACCTCAAGTGGCTGGTTTTTAGGTAACTGATTACCTAAGCCATGCCAAGGGGTTTCGCCAACGTATGCCATGCTTTCTACTAAATGTGCCATAAAATTATTTCCTTAAGTAAGTGATTGATAACTAACGTGTTAGTTTAATAGTTGATTAATTGAATCTATGAAAAACGTACGAACAATGATTACATCGGTATTGTGATGTGTTTAATAAAGGGATTGATGATTGCTCTGGTCGAACTTGCTTAATGACAGCGACTAAGGCGCTACCAACTACAACGCCAATACCAGGGTTAATGTTAAGTGACCGACATAGGCTGATACTTAACGGAATAAGTATTGCAGGGGATGCGATCCCATCTTTCAATGGATCGCTATAGCCATCCATCTCATATACGTCAGCTGACTGACAATGTGGACATACTTGTTTCATAAGAGCTCCTTAAATTTAGGGCATAAAAAAGGCCTGCTATTGCAGACCTAAATGATGCTCATAAGTTTCGTTATTGGATAAGCGTTAAGTGACTAACGCTAGATCTCATGAATGTAGTATGTATTTGAAAATTCTTTAATATAGCCTTTATGAATAAGTATTATTAAGCCCTTGGCATAGTTCCACGTCCAAAGCTACGCATATTCGGTGGCCACGCTTTTAAACGTTGTTCATACTTATCAGGTCTGGTTAAATAGAGCGCAGTATTAAGAGCATTTCTTACATCTAATTCACTATTCCTTCTAATCATACCGACACCTAGCGTCCCTTGTCTTCTGTGAAACTCCTTAATGTCTTGCGTATTGCAATTATGATACCAACCTAAATTACCAGTTATTTGAAGCCAGTACTCAGCAACTCTCTCACCTATGAACCAGTCTGCTTGCCGCTTATCACCGTTATATATCAATAGCAGATGACAATGAAGACCACCATTAATAACCCCTTGTTCAATCGCCCAAGCATAACCTCTTAAGTCCTCAAAACAGCCTTTATCATTACGAGACAAAGTATTTTGTTTTTTTGTTTTTTCTCTGTCCTTTTGAATTTGTTCTAATAACTGACTCATGTAGTCCTGAAACGTTTCTATATCTACAAGGTGTGCATAATTTGACCTTATCTTGAGATCCACTCTGACAATAAGTATACGTGCGTACTTGTTTAGAAAATGATTCATATAATTTTTAAGTGACTGGCTATTACGCTGTTCTTGAAAAGCAAACTCTGAAATGGCAGTGCCAAATTCATTCTGATAAAGTTTTAATGCTTGTAAGAAATTAAAAGTCATAGCTTCATCCCAAATGACCTCATCAGGGTAATAGCTACCACAAACCAGATAACAGCTACCTATAAACCATTTAATTGAATCAACATACTCTAAATCATCATTATAGAGTTGTGTCATTGGCTGATAGTAAAGTGTCAGTTGCTCACTTATTTGTTGAAAACTAATTCCACTTTCAGGATTCAATATATCACTCACGAGCTTGTCAACTCTAGCAACTAGTGTCTCATGACTTAAATTTGAAATGATCATTTTGCTTACCTTAGATTATGTGCTCATAACCTTAGGCATGTAGGTAAATTCTTACTACTAATAAGTAAAACTAAATGTTAGGAATAGATGCTCTGATTCTACCTAGAACTACGTTAATAGTATTAATAACCGGATTTTTATATAAAAAAAAGTCTCGGTATGACTTAACCAATATTTCTTAAAGTGTCGTATTTTGGGAGTTAAATTAGAAGGGGAGTTACGTCTCTATATTTGAAAAACTTCTAATATTGGCCTTATGCTCTCCCTCCAAACAATAGGTTTTTAGTTAATGAATAACTATACATGGACATACGCTTAGGATAAAATCTTAGATTGGTAAACAAGGAAGGACATAAACTATCTATTCTTACCTAGACTTCTATATATACAAAGGCTTCCAGATAATTTATATACTATTAAATTAACTACAAATGCTTTTTCAATAAATTATAAAAGTGGTTGTAATAGCTTAGTAATCATAGGGAAATATCACGAGTGATATTAATTTTAATGGATGAGAGTTAATAATGACAATTATATTTTCTGACCCACAATTAATAGAAAGGCAACGTAATCTTCAATACTTAAAAAAGGTTTTAGATAGGCTTACTGATAGACAGGTTTCCCATGTCATTTATTTGATAAATATGGAGAGCAACCGTCAAAGGGCTATGGGGTTACACTTTATCGATTTAAGCGGCATACAGGATGTAAACCGCAAGGAAGGTCTTAAAGAACGACTTGTTGGTTTAGATAATCTAAAAGAATACCTGGACGATAAGATCATTCAAATGCAGGCAAATTTATTACCAGAAAGTGAGTTTGATTGGCTAAAAAAAGATCTTAGAAGGCAGGTCTCTTGTCTTAGAGTTCTTGAGTTAGGATCACATTGGCACTTTTCTAAATTAGAAATGAATAAGCAGCCTTTAGATTCAATTTATTCCTATATAGATAATTTATTCATTGTTACCGCGGAAGGTTATGTTCCGGCAACACTAGACTGTAAAGCGAATATACTTGCTAATATCAAGTCTTTTCTTAACACTAATAGAGAGAGTGAAAGCTACACTAGGTGGCTAAATATAAACGATAAGAATCAAATTGAATGGGCTCAGAACTATCTACAACGTAATGGTTATTACATTAATAATCTGAATATCGATATTAGTCACATTGAGGTAGTCAGAGATATTGTCTTATCCTCATTAGACACAATATACTTACTAATTTATCCCACTAATTATGTGTCTTGTATGGCAACTGAGAAATTGTTATTCATTGATAAAATGAAGCGTGCATGGAGTCAAAAAAAGTTTCGCGATGCTAGTAAAACCAAGAGTCAATATCACTTGCCTTTAACTCGGATGACTAAGACTAGACTTGAAAAATTAGCGGAGGTTAAAGGTCTGTCAACAACTGCCATGCTTGATGCTATAATTAATACAGCCTATGAGAGAGATTGCTTAGGCGAAAATGGGGAGGAATTATATTGAAACTGTTTTTTAAGCATTAAAAACAATGTACACCATCATGTACACTAAATAATATTAAAAAAATAAAAACCATATAAACCAAACACTTATATAATATATATGGTTCCGGCTCCGGGTACCATTATATAGCACGATGAAAAACAGAAAAAGGCTTCCAAGCAATTGGAAGCCTTTTTTCTTTGTGTATTACTTTTAGTCTAAAAGCTTGATTCCTAGAAATTGTAATTTCAACAAACCAGCCAATTCCTATTAGACATAAAAAAAGAGCTGACGTACATCAGCTCTTTTTTTTAATTTAGACTGCTTCTTTATTACTTCGCCACACAACATACAGTGGCTAACAGAAGGTATCAGTTGGCTTCGGAACAGACAAACCAAATAAAGGACGCAGGTATAATGCTAAGAACGTCCCTGCCAGCGCCAACACACCCCAGATATACCCATGCAAACTAAACGAGGCGATACCGCCAAAGTAGGCACCGATGTTACAGCCAAATGCTAAGCGTGCGCCATAACCCATGAGCAGCCCACCAATAACAGAAGCGGCAAAGTTACCTGGTGTGATCTTGGTGAATTTAAATAGGCCACCTGCTGCCGAGGCAATAAAGGCACCTAGGATAATACCTAGGTTTAAAACAGTGGTTGAATCAGCAAAAATTGACGCTTGCAGAGCAGCGGCATTATCTCCTTGCCAATAGCCCCAACTTGCGACATCAACCCCTAAACCACTGGCTACCTTAGAGCCCCATAATGCAAACGCTGAAGTGATACCCCAAGGCTGACCACGCGTCATCAGTGTGATTGCGTTGAGTACCGCCAATACAATCGCCGCAGCAAACAATGGCCAAGCACCACGGAAAATTCGCTTCCAACCAGTTTCTGTTGGTAGTGGCGCCATTTTAGGGGCGTTCTTTTTCTTCTCAACAACTAAGCTTGCCCAAGCAATCAGTCCAAATAATACTAATGACAGAGCCCACGCACCGCCATAACCAAGGCCGGTAGAAGTTGCTAATGAGTAAGATCCCATTGACGGCATCTCTTCTGTCCAAAACGGTAAGTGGTAAGCGCCAATAGTTGCGCCAATAATGAAGAAAATTAGCGTAATGAACATCACTGAACGGCCACCGCCGACAGCATAAAGTGTGCCTGAAGCACAGCCGCCACCGAGCTGCATACCAATACCAAACATAAACGAGCCGACCACCAGACTAACGCCAAGTGGTGCGACATACCCAGCGACTGGTCCACCAAAAAAGCTGATACCAAACGCCAAAATGGGAGCAAATAAAGTCACTGCGACGGCAAGCATCAGCATATGTGCACGTAAGGCTTGGCCATTACCAACCGAAGCAAATCGTCTAAACGCTGAAGTGAAGCCAAAGCGGGCGTGAAATAAGGTATAACCCAGTAGCAAACCAATGATAAGTAGCATCGGCTGAGCCACAGGCTGGGTAACGAGCAAATATACGAATAGCACCAAACTCACTATAGCTGCGCCTGCTATTAGGCCCTTTTGCGGAGGCGCTAAAGCCAAACTACTACTCGACTTTGGGTTTAGGTCTCCGGAGGAAGGCCCATTAGTTATAGATTGAGCATTTGTCATAGTCATAATATCGTCCTATGTAAATCTACTATGCTAGAGTTATTGATTGATAAGCATAAAATAGAAAAAGCCCAAGACAACCTAAAAAGGTTACCTTGAGCTTCACCGCTTTACGCTTAAAATATGTTATTAAGATTAATCACAGCGGTTAAAGTAAGCCAGCTACGCAGCTTATTAATCACCTTGTAGCAAGTCAATCATACCTTGGTATTTATCTTTTTTGGCTTCAAGCTTGCTGCGTTCTTCTTCAGCATTCCCCATCGGCTCTTCTGACTGCTCTACTTTTTTATCAAAAGCTTTCAGCTCTGTTTCTGCACCACTAAGTAGCTTATTAAGCATAATTGCCAGGGCTTTTTCTGGTACATCATGAGTCATATTAGCCGCTTCAGAAGCAAAGTCTTCTTTTAGCTTAGCCGCCCATTTATACAAATTAGCGATCGAGGCGCTATGCTTATCTTCTTTGTCAGACGCTCCTTCTTTTTTATCAGAATCTGTTTTTTCTTCATCAGAGGCTTGTTCTGAATCAGACTTCTTCTCTTTGTCTGACATGAATTCGTCTTTAAGCTTAGCCGCCCATTGATAAATATTAGCTATCGCTGTGCTATATAACTCTTTGGCTGATTCATGTTTATCAGACTCTGAGTCTTTTTCTTCAGAGTCTTTTTCTTTGTCAGAGTCTTGCTTTGATTTGGCTTCGTTCTGTTTAGACTCTTCTTGCTTAGAAGCTTCTTTATTAGAATTGGCCTCATCCGTATCCGAGTCTAGCTCATTTTCAGAATTAAACTCTTCAAAGTCGCCATCTTCATAGATAACTGTATCGCCTTTAACTACTTCCACATCTACCGATTCATTGTTGGTAGTGGGTTTCGTTGTATTCTCAAGAGACTCTAGAGCCTTATCTATACTTTCATTATTGTCAGCAGTGTTTTTTGGGTTACTAGATTGGTTTGACATGATTCATTATCCTTATTTTTAATAATTCTTCATCTTTCATAGTAACCCAGTACGCCCCTGACTTTGGTGCTTTAATGTAAAGTATTATGCCTGATACGTTAAGATTTCTTGTTGTTAGATTAACTCCACAACCCTTCAGGATATATAAGCTCCCTATCGATGGTAGGATAGCCCTCAAACTCAAGAGTAATGCCAGAATCTGCCGGTGTTAAATGACACATCGCCCCTAAAGGGAAGCTCTGCTTACGAGCCACATGCCCAAAAGGTAATCCTGTATATATCGGCAAACCTGTGACTTGGCTCAAATGCTCAATCACTGCGGCCAGGTTATAACGGGCATCATAACTGTCTTCTCCTGCCCCGCTAAATGCCCCTAGCATAATGGCCTGCTGATTCTTGAAAGCTCCTGATAGATATAAGCTATACAGCATACGCTCTACTTGATACGGCTGCTCACCCACCTCTTCTAAAAATACGATGCCCCCTTTGGGATTGGGCAGATAAGCACTGCCTGCCAGCGCAGAGACCACACTTAAGTTACCGCCCCATAGCACCCCACTAAGCGGAGTGGATAAGGTTGTATTGGTTTGCTGAGGTAAGTTGATTTTAAGATTGGGGTTGGTAATCGCTTCTACAAAACCTTGGCAGCTGACGATATCTGGCTTCTTTTTACCAAACTCTGTGTATAACATGGGCGCAGCTAGGCTACTCATGTTACCTTGTGCCAATAGAGCGCACTGTAAAGCAGTAATATCGCTAAATCCTGCCAAGATACTGCCCTTATCTTTCATAAGCCTGCCCAAGCTTTTCCAGTCGACAGACTCTAAGATCCGAATGGCGCCATAACCGCCTCTGGCAGCGAGCAATAACTTGGGTGCTTCAATAGCGCCTGTGGCCATATTTTGTAAATCGCTAGCCCGCTGCTGATCCGTTCCGCCAAAGCGTAAGTACTGACGGCGGGTAATCTCTGGGTTTTTAATATCAAATCCGGCACAAGCTAGACGCTGCAATCCTAAGACATTACGGCTGTCGTCTACCCCAGTATTTGAGCTGGCGAATATGCGAGTGGGAATAGTTGGTGATTTGCACTGACTCAAGTTTTTTATAGAACCGCCAAGATTGGTGGTGTCTTCAGCTGTGCCCATCAAGCTACTGGCTGCCAAAGCACTATTGGAATGATAAAGCAGCCCCAACCCTCCTATTCCTAAGGTGGTCAGCTCTAAAAACCGTCTTCTATTTAAGGGAGCAGACTGTGCCTTAATATCCACCCCTTGTTTTTTAAAGCTTTGTAGAATCTCTTCTTCACTCATAACCATCTCTTATTTGCTCATTTATCAGTTTTGACTTGGTTTATTATACTTTAGTCATTTACGCTTCAATGATATCTCTAATCGAATTGTATATAACTCCCCCATAGATAGCCAACCTGTCTATCATCGCTGCCTGTATTCGTTAAACTCATTGCGATGATAGCTTTTATCAACTTGGCTTATCGCCCCAGTCTGCGATAATAAGGGTCTGCACTTCTAAATGTCGTTTGTTTATTGGGTTAAAGCTTTAGTTATAACTTGTATCATTTCTTGAACCCAAAACATACTAAGCTCTGCGTTATAATAGGGACTGGGATAGCTAACTTAAGAATAATAAAAAGATCTATAAATACCTTATTCTGCTTTTCATCCCTTAACAACTATATTGAGCAGTCACCCTGACTGCCCTACTCCTCTTACATTCCTTAATTCGTTGAAGTTATTAGGACTTATTATGAGTTATACATTTAATCGCACTTACCCTCACACTCGTTTACGCCGTCTACGTGTTCATGATAACGTTCGAGCTATGGTACGTGAGGTAGAGCTGCACCCAAAACACTTGATTGCACCTGTATTCGTGCTTGAGGGTGAAAATAAGCGTGAAGCAGTGGTAAGTATGCCTGGTGTTGAGCGCTTATCTATTGACCTATTGGTTGAATATGCCAAAGAGTTATTAGCAGAAGGGGTGACCACCGTTGATATCTTCCCCGTTATTGACCCAAGTCTGAAGACGGAAGACGGCCGAGAAGCGGCTAACCCAGATGGCTTGGCTTGCCGTGCGGTTCGTGCGCTTAAAAAAGAAGTGCCAGAGATGGTGGTCATGACTGACGTTGCTTTAGACCCTTATACCTCTCATGGTCAAGATGGTCTGCTAGATGAGACCGGCTATGTGGTTAACGATGAAACGGTTGAGGTTTTGGTTGAACAAACCCTAGCACACGCTCGCGCTGGTGCAGACATCATCTCTCCAAGTGACATGATGGATGGTCGTATCCTTGCCATGCGTGAAGCATTAGAAGAAGAAGGCTTTGTTAACACCGCTCTGATGGCCTATTCTGCCAAATATGCCTCTGCTTACTACGGTCCTTTCCGTGATGCGGTAGGCAGTGCGGGTAACCTAAAAGGCGGACACAAAAAGCAATATCAGATGGACTTTGGTAACCGTGCAGAAGCGCTGCATGAAGTCGCCATGGATATTAACGAAGGCGCTGACATGGTTATGATTAAACCAGGACAGCCTTATCTAGATCTTATCCGTGAAGTAAAAGACACCTTCGGCGTGCCAACCTTTGCTTATCAAGTTTCTGGTGAGTATGCCATGCACATGGCCGCTATCCAAAACGGTTGGTTGACTGAAGATGTTATTCTTGAGTCGCTGCTAGGCTTTAGACGTGCTGGCGCTGATGGCATCTTAACTTACTTTGCTTTAGAAGCCGCCAAAAAACTGAACGCTTTAAAATAAGTATTTTTGACTTGATGTAAAAAACCCCCGTATCTGATTGGATGCGGGGGTTTTTATTTCAGCCTGCTTATTTAGTCATTTAAACTTAAGCTGACTTTATTAACAAGCTAGATTAGAAGCGTTGTACGTAAGAGATACCATATACCCATGGGTTGATTTCTGCTTTACCCGCTTTTTGACCGTCTAGCTTAACATCTGGTTCAAGGTCGATATAACGAGCATCTAAACGAACTGCGTCAGTTTCATTGATTTTAAAATCAACGCCTGCGTGACCAGCAACGCCCCAGCTGTCTTTAATTTTTAAATCAACACCATTCACACCTGAGCGCTCTTTGAAGAAAGTAGTATAGTTTGCACCCACGCCAACAAATGGCTTCACGTTCGCGTGTACATTATCGAAGTGGTACTGTAGTGATAGGGTTGGTGGTAAAAGCTGAGTTTTCGCCTCTCTCATGCCAACACGTGGCACATCGATGATGATGTCATGATGGAATGGTAGAGCAGCTAATAGCTCAACACCCACATTATCTGCTACAAAGTATTCAGCAGTAAGCGTTGGACGTACGTCAGGATCGATATGGTCAATGCCAATATCACCTAAACTACCATTTTTACTGTCTGGCTCTACGTGGCCAACACCCACGCCCACAGTCCAAGTACCTGCAGTTTCTGCCATTGCAGTCATGCTTAGACCAGCAGCGATAGCAGCCATTAAAAATGCTTGACGTTTAATCATAGTTTCCTCAACTTAGTTGTTTAAGTACTGGGTAAAAATGCTAAATTTACTTCAATAAGTTAATGCATCCATTCATCAACATCAAAGCGTTAGAGTTTTGCGCTTATCTAACTCCTTGGTTGTATTATATTACAAAGCCATACATAGAGTAAGGTGTTGATTACAAAAAAAACGACTTTATAGTCGAGTTTGTAACTGGTCAATAAGTTTGCATAGATTTGGTTGTGATTTTAAAGTGAACCCCTATAATAACCACTCGATAATTTTGCAATTCCAAAGCTGATTTCGACCCCCTATTCATCGTTTCAACAACCCCCTAATTTATCCCGTTGTCCAATCTTTATTGTTAGTCATATAAAAAAAGGTGTGCCATGAGTAAGCTTAACCCCAAACAACAAGAGGCCATGACTTATGTGTCTGGTCCCCTCCTCGTTTTAGCGGGTGCAGGCTCAGGTAAAACTTCAGTCATTACCCAAAAAATCGCTTATCTTATTGAGCAGTGTAATATCCCTGCCGAGCGCATTACTGCGGTGACCTTTACCAACAAAGCGGCCCGTGAAATGAAGGCCCGTGTCACCTCGCTTATGCCCAAAGAAAAGACCCGCGGTCTTACTGTGTCGACTTTCCACCAATTTGGACTACAGTTTTTGCGTTATGAGCTGCTACATACCCCATTAAAAGGCAACTTCTCTATCATGGATGCTGATGACAGTAAGCGTCTGTTGATGGAGCTGATGATGCGTGACAACTTGTCAGGCGCAGAAAGTCGCGAGCTTGTCGGCAAGGCCATTAAGTTTATTTCTGATTGGAAAAACGATCTGATTGAACCTGACAAAGCGATGGAGACGCTTGATGACCCAGAGGATATGCTTTTTGCTAACCTTTATGCTTTGTATGAGCGCAACTTGCGTGCTTACAACGCCGTTGACTTTGATGACCTGATTGTCTTGCCAGCCAAAATATTACGCGAAAACCAACAACTACGTGATAAGTGGCAAAACCGTATTCGCTACTTATTGGTCGACGAGTATCAAGATACCAACACCGCCCAGTACGAGCTGATTAAATTGATTGTGGGGCCAACCGGTAAGTTCACCGTAGTAGGTGATGACGACCAATCTATTTATGCTTGGCGTGGAGCTCGCCCAGAGAACATGGCGCTGCTCAAAGAAGATTTCCCAAAGCTAAAAGTCATTAAGCTTGAACAAAACTACCGCTCGACCAACCGTATTTTGAATGCGGCCAACACCGTGATTATGAATAACGAGCACTTATTTGAAAAAGCACTGTGGTCAGATAAAGGTCAGGGCGAGAAAATTCGTATTATTAACTGTCGCAACGATGATGATGAAGCAGAGCGTGTGGCCAAAGAAATTGTGGCGCACAAGCTGCGCAATGGGAATGAGTGGGAGCAGTATGCGGTGCTATATCGCAGTAACTTCCAAGCCCGTATGCTTGAAGCTCAGCTGCGACAGTTCCAAGTACCCTACAAGCTCTCTGGCGGTCAATCCTTCTTTGCTCGTAGTGAAATTAAGGACGTCATGGGCTACCTGCGCCTTATTTTAAACCCTGAAGATGACAGTGCTTTTTTACGGATCGTAAATACCCCAAAACGAGGGCTTGGACCTGCAACACTTGAAAAATTGGGTCTATTCTCTCAAGAGCACAGTATTTCTCTACTGGCCTCTTGTACCCACGGCGGTTTGCCACATGTGTTGCCGACCAAAGCGTATAGCACCCTAAAAGAGTTTGGTGACTTCATCGAGCACTATACTCGCGAGCTGGATCAGCACCCAGACCCAGTGCCTTTAGTACGTCAAATGATTGATGAAACGGGCTATATCGACTTTGTGCGTAGTGACTCAAAAACGCCGCAGCAAGAAAAAGGGCGCCTAGATAACATCGAAGTGCTTTATAGCAGTATTCAAGCCTTAATCAATCGCGCCGAGGATGATGACGATAAGACCATTGATGCAGTAATTCGTAAGCTGGTACTGCTTGATATGCTTGAGCAGCAGCAAGAAGAAGAGAACACCAATAAAGTGAACTTGATGACCTTACACGCTGCTAAAGGCTTGGAGTTCGATTTTGTGTATATCATGGGCTTAGAAGAGGAGCTACTGCCGCACCGTAACTCCATCATCGCTGAGACCATTGAAGAAGAGCGCCGCTTAATGTATGTGGGCATTACTCGTGCCCGTCGTGAGCTAACGCTAACTTTAGCCGCTCAGCGCCGTGGCGGTGGTCAGATGCGTACCACTACTCAAAGTCGTTTCTTAGAGGAGTTGCCAGAAGAGCATTTAGACTGGCCTGCTAACGCCAAGAAGAAAAAGGCTGAGCGTGACCCTACTGTGGTCGCCAATGAGTATATGTCTAATATTAAAGCCCTACTGAAAAAGAAAAATCAGTAAGCCAAAAGTTTGGGGTTACAAACAGTAACCACGAATCTATCTAAATATATGTATAGTTGCTCACTATGAGTAAATTATCAAGCATAAAACAAGCAGCTAATCAGTTAGGCGTTTCTGTCTCAACTCTACGAAGATGGGATGAGACAGGTGTGCTTGTCGCCCAAAGAACACCCAAAGGCCATCGTCGGTATGACTTATCTAAAATAAACCCAAACCTGACTCGTAATAAGGTGGAGCAACAACGTAAAACCATAGCTTACGCTCGTGTTTCGAGTCATGACCAAAAATCAGACTTACAGCGTCAGATTGAAATGCTTGAGCTGTACTGCTCTGCTCAAGGTTGGTCATTCGAGGTGATTAGCGATCTAGGTAGTGGTATGAACTATCATAAAAAAGGCTTAAAACGCCTGCTTGATGATATTTTAGACAACAAAATAGACAGGCTGGTGCTAACTCATAAAGATAGATTACTGCGTTTTGGGGCAGAACTTGTTTTTGCTTTGTGTGAAGCTCGTCAAGTTGAAGTTGTTATCATTAATCAGGGTGAAAACTTATCGTTTGAAGAAGAGTTGGCGCAAGACGTACTTGAGATTATCACTGTTTTTTCAGCAAGACTTTATGGTTCACCTAGTAAGAAGAATAAAAAGCTCATTGAAGCAGTTAAGGCAAGTTTAGAATGATACGAGGCCATGTCATTGAGCTTACTCCAAACAACAAGCAAGCGACCTATTTTGCTAATGCTTGCGGTATAGCTCGTCTTGCCTATAACTGGGCGTTAGCTCAGTGGCAACGACAGTATGCTCAAGATAAAGCCTATCGTGATGCTTGTCATATTATGGGTATTGACGTTGATGAAAGCAAATTACTAAAGCCTACCCAAGGCAAGCTACGCAAACAATTAAACGCCATTAAGCGTGATAAGTACCCATTCATGCTTGAGGTGACGAAATGTGCCCCACAACTTAATGCCTGTCAGTTAAGAGATTTTATCACCGGTCGCCGTAAAACCACCCACTTCAGGGCATAGGTATCTACACAATTTATCAGTAAGCATAAATTTGATAAAATAGCGCAGTATGGCATAGATAAAATGGAGCTAGATACGAGGCTCATCAAACGATATCAACAACTCGTACACAATCACACTCACCCAAACGGTTATCTACATGCTGGTATGAAAGCAACTATGGATACTAAAAGCAGTTTTGCTCAGACCCAAGCGTTATGGCGATTTGTGCATAATGACAACATCAGCTATCAAGAGCTTAGTAAGCCGTTACTTGAAAACAGCTTACAAGG